>CALKNI010000012.1 GCA_938091115.1 uncultured Pirellulaceae bacterium
GGTTGTGGCTTGCAATCGCCCAGGCAATGGGCCATCAGATCGACAGTTTTGGACTGGCTGAATTGTGTAAGGAAGGCCCGGTCAAACTTTAATGGGTGCAGCGATTTTTAGTCGTTGCTGTTTTAAAAAATCAGAGTCAAATAAACCCTTGGGTAACTGGATTAGTTCGTGCTCGTTGGGACTTTTGCATCGGTTTCAGAAATCCACGTTTCGAGTTTTTTCTTTAATTCCCTCGTTTTATTCGGCATCGATCCAGTGAGATCGTGTGACTCACTTAAGTCCTCTTTGAGGTTGTAAAGTTCGACTGAGTTGTCATCGTAAAATTTGATCAGTTTGAAATTTCCAGATCGTATCGCACTTCCCGGGCGGTTCTTTTTGTGGAACGCGTAGTTAGGGTAGTGGAAATAGATCTCGTTGCGATTGAGCGGGGATTTTCCGGTAAGCAATTCGATCAGGGAATCACCGTCAGCGTGATTCGATGGATCGGCCTCGATGCCGATGGCGTCGAGAATGGTTGCATGAAAGTCCATGCTAATGATCGGGGTTTTGCTGACGGTGTCTGGTTTGACCTTTCCAGGCCATTTGACAATCGCAGGGACACGAATCCCACCTTCGTAGAGATATCCTTTCTCACCTCTGAGCGGTTTGACATTTGCAGCGAACGGGCCATTGTCCGATGTGAAAATGACGAGTGTATTCTTTGCTAAGTTTAGCTTGTCCAGACTTGTGAGCAGCTTGCCGATGGAAAGATCCATCCCTTCAATCATGGCGGCATAAGTTGGGTTTTCGATTCCCGGGCCTTTTCTTTTTTCGTATTTTTGAATGAGCGGTTCGGGAGCCTGGAATGGATAGTGGACAGAGTAATTCCACCAGCAGAGAAAAAATGGTTTGTCTTGATTCTCCTCGATGAAATTAATGCACTCTTGGCTGCATCGATCTGGAAGGTAGTTCAACTGATCGTTGGGTGGAATGTTTGGGATTCGGTATGGCTCAAAATAACTGGGAGGGCCGCCAAAAGAGCAACCCCCAATGTTGAGATCAAATCCCTGATGTTCTGCCCGCAATTCCGGCTCTGTTGGACCGTTCGATTTTTTAGTTTGGTGGGAAAGGTGCCATTTACCGACAAATCCTGTGGCGTAGCCGTTGGCTTTTAGCTGTTCGGCAAGCGTGACTCGATCGAGAGGTAGATTGCGCTGCCAGGGTGCAGTTTTGATTTTTGTGCCCGGCTTTTGGTAGCCTGGCGGGTGCCCCGGAGCATGGTTGGTGATGTTGAGTCTCGCGGGAGACTCTCCAGTCATCATCGCTGCGCGGGTGGGAGTGCAAACGGGGGAAGCAGAGTAGGCATTGGTAAATAGCATCCCTTGTTTGGCAAGGCGATCTAAATTGGGGGTCTCAAGATTTTTATTCCCGTAACAGTGAAGATCTTTCCAGCCTAAATCGTCTGCCATGATTAGCACGATGTTTGGTTGGGTTGCCTGCGACGCGATCGGTTGTTGGGCGTTAAGGTTCGCAACATCAAGCAACCAGTACGTCGCAATTGCAAATAGAAGGCTTGCAACGCAGTGCTGAAATGGATTTAAGGCTTGGCAATTTAGCAAGTATTTTTTAGGCATTGTAGCGAGATTCATGTCGTTCTCTCTTGAGGATTTTATACAATTGTTGTGTTCTTGCTGCAAACGCATGAGGTAAGAGAATTGTTGGCAAAACAACGATCTTCCCCATTAAAACTAAGAGGGACATTGAGTGTTGAATAAGTGCGTTTCGACGAGTTGATTCGCAGGTCACCCTTGTTCACGGTACAATTGTAGTTTGTCGGGAGGAGCTTTGAAACCAAAGCCAATTCGATAGGAGGAGATGTATCGTTCATGTGTTTGACCGGGCGGTGCGTTCATCTAGCTGAAGCGGTTGACTGCTTAAGGAATTAAAAATGCGAAAGCCTCTTAAACGGCGGAGTTTTTTAAAAGGAGCTGGAGTTGCGCTCGCATTGCCGATGCTCGAAGCGATGACTCCGAACCGTCCTGACTCTTATACTGGGCAGCGGCCGGTGAAACGGTTTGTTTGCTTGTCAAATAATTACGGGATGTATCGCAAGGGATTTTTTCCAGCCTCCGATCAAGTTGGAGCGGACTATGAAATGCCAGAAACATTGCATTCGCTTGAACGGCATCGGAAGCAACTTACAGTTTTTTCAAATCTGGACCACGGGAATACGGGAGGGCACGCTGGTGTTCCTGTTTTGTTAAGTGGAGTGCGGCCTTCTTTGGCTCATGGATATCCTGAGGGTAATCTTAGTTTGGACCAGAGGCTTGCTGAGTTTTATGGTACGACAACGCGGTTTCCCTCAATGACAATTGGTTGTAACGAACAGAATTTAATCAGTTTTACTCGGGCGGGTGTTCAGGTACCAACAATTGATATGCGGGCTGCTTATCGCCAAATGTTTCTTGACGAACCTACCGCAATCAAAGCGACGGCTTTGGAGAGATTGGAACGTCAGAATAGTATTTTAGATGTAGTCATGGGCCAGGCGAAGTCGCTCCAACAGCAGTTGGGAAAGCAAGATCGCCGCAAGCTGGATGAGTACTTTGGTTCGGTTCGATCTCTCGAAAAGAAAATTGTCCAACAAGAACCGTGGATTGACCGGCCAAAACCAAAAACTGATGTTTTAGAGCCTCAATTGAAAGGCGGCACTCCGGAACGCTTAAAAGCAACAATCGAAATGATTGTTTTAGCGCTCCAAACTGACTCCACTCGCGTCGTGACTTGCGTCAGTGGTTTCGCCAACGGTGATTTTGGTTTGAGCGGTGGTTATCATAATTTTTCTCATCATGGTGAGAGGCCAGAACCTGTCGCAGCTCTTAAAAAGATCGAGGGTTATCAGATTGAGATGATGGCTTACTTGATGGATCGATTGAAACAGCAGGCGGACGTGATCAATGGCGGAACGCTGTTAGACCACACCACGATTTTGTTTGGTTGCGGAATGGCGACGGGGACTCATCAAACCAAAAATCTGCCCTTGTTGTTGGCCGGCGGTGGCTATGATCATGGAGAGCACAAAGTGTATTCGGAGGTCGTTGGAAGAATGCCTGCGGCAAATCTACTGTTGTCGATTTTGCAAAACCATGGCGTCGAAGTCGATCGTTTCGGAACAAGTAGCGGCACGCTAACTGGACTTGGCTGGAGTTAGAGTTTGTGAGACATGCCATTGTTTTTATTGCCAGCGTTATCTCCTGGAGCATTTCCTTCGCTGCATCAGCGGATGAATTACAGGAATTCTTAAATCAGAATTGCCTTGCCTGTCACGGCGCGGAACGTCATGAGAATGGCCAAAGATTCAATGATCTTGGAGGCGATTTTTCAAAAATAGAGACGCTCGTAGTATGGCAGGGGATTCTCGATCAGTTGAATCTTGGTGAAATGCCACCGGTCGATAGTCCGCAACCAACTCGCGAAGCGGCTTCGCAATTTATCGAGCAGCTCACTTTAAAGCTCAAGTCAGCGTATGCTACCCGCCGCAATACAGAAGGGCAGACAATTTTGCGACGGCTTAACCGTCATGAATTGCGAAATACCTTTCGTGACTTACTACATCTTGAAGGTCTGATGTACCGTCCCGGAATTGCAAACACAAGGCTATACGATAACAACGGTAACGGTCGAGTTGAGCACACGGCTGATGATCCAGTGCGGTTTTTTCCAGCGGATGAAGGCGAGGATGGTTCCGCTAATATCGGCGATAATTTGGTGATGTCAGACTTTTTATTGAACTTGATTTATGGTGCTGCGAACGAGTCGATTGCAGCGGCAACGCATTTGGGGATTAAACCAAAAGTTAAAGCGCAGCGGTTCATTGCTCCACTTTACAAGCGAGGCGCCGGGGAACTTGAGAGGATTGCCAGTGAAAGGAAACTTGGATTTGACTCTCTGTTTCGAGCTGCATCATTTAAGATTGATGGATTGAATCGAGTTGGAGTTTCTGCTCGTTATCGAGTCGTGGTGGCGATTTCTGCGGAGAACCAGCAGCACCCGTGGGGGGAGTTAATTCCGAACCAACAGGATTTGCCTTTTCGAGTTAGCCTCGAAATTGCAAAAGGCCGCAATCAGATTCCAATCGCCAGTTGGGAAATTCCTGCCGATGGCCGCATTCACGAATTCACCTG
>CALKNI010000013.1 GCA_938091115.1 uncultured Pirellulaceae bacterium
CAAAAACGCTGAGTTTCCCCCTAACTATCTTACGTCGCCTTTGGCAAATTAAATAAGCCGTAAAGAAACCCAACAATGAACTGGCCCACAATCAAGCTCATCTTTCGGCGAGAACTTCGCGATCAACTCCGTGATCGCCGAACGTTGTTTACCGTGGCGATCATGCCGATGTTGCTGTACCCCTTGATGGGGATGGCGATGATGCAAGTCGCCCAGTTTATGCGGGAGTCGCCATCCCGAGTGTGGATCGTTGGCGAGCAAAAACTCCCCGCCAGCCCACCTCTGATTGTTGACGGGAAATTCAATTCCACTTTTGGCGAAGCTGAGAGCCAGCTAATTGAACTAATCGGCTCCTCCGCTGGAGACGGACACTTTGAATCTCTGGTTAAATCAGCGACAAGCGACTCAGATGGCAGCTCAAGTGTTGAGGAAATACTTCGACAAGAAATGCAAAAACGCAAAATGGATTTGGCGATTTTTATACCCAATCAAATCCAAATCCCCGAGCACTCGAGGCCTGATCTCGCAACCGAACCGCAACTCTCAACAGCATCTCCAGCGACCCAGGTCTTTGTACTTACCGATTCGGCAATTGACAAATCGAGGATCGCCAGCGAACGGGTAAATCGAATTCTTAATGAATGGTCAAAAGAGTTTTCAAAAGAAACCTTGGCGGCCAACAAGATCCCAACCTCCATGATTCAGGGCGTAGTGTTCACCACCGGTGATGTTGCCAATAAAACTGGAAAACAGGCCGCAGCCTGGTCAAAGATTCTACCTTTCATCATTATGATCTGGTCGTTGACAGGTGCTTTTTATCCAGCGATTGATCTGTGCGCAGGTGAGAAAGAAAGAGGCACTTTTGAGACTCTCTTAAGTAGTCCAGCAGCCCGTTCTGAAATTGCTTTTGGAAAACTCTTGACTGTCATGACATTTAGCATGGCCACCTCTTTTTTGAACCTTTTGAGCATGGGGTTCACCGGTATTTTTGTTTTGACAGAACTTGGTGCTGGCATGGGCGCCAGCGGTGCTTTACCAATCGGCATCCCTCCGCTGGCCAGTCTGGGCTGGTTGTTGTTGGCTTTAATTCCTATCTCAGCACTTTTCAGCGCGGTCGCGTTAGCCGCAGCAGCATTCGCGAGAAGTAGTAAAGAAGGCCAGTATTATCTGGTGCCACTACTAATGATCTCAATGCCGCTGATGATGATTCCAATGCTACCCGCAACCGAATTGGACTTCGGCACCAGCTTGATTCCCGTCAGTGGATTGATGCTCCTGTTAAGAAGCTTGATCGAAGCGAACTACACCGACTGCCTGAAATTTGCAGCACCAGTCTGCGCAATCAACTTGGCTTGCTGTTGGCTCGCCGTTCGCTGGGCAATTCACCAATTCAACAGTGAAACAGTGTTGTTCCGGGCTTCAGAGCGATTTGGAATCGGAGCATGGATCAAACATATCATTCGCGAGCGTCGGGCGCTCCCATCACTGGGAAGTGCAATCCTCTGTGGCGTAGTGATTCTGGTTGCAAAATTCTTCATTGGATTTGCCGTAACGGCTCCCCAAAATTTTGGTCAATTCGCCTTACAGACAGTCATCATTCTGGTAGCAACTATTTTCATCCCTTCGGTAATGATGGCTCTGTTTCTCACACGCAACCCAAAAAAATCACTGCGATTAAATGGCTGCAAACTTACCATGGCCGCTGCCGCAATTTTGGCCGCTATTTTCTTGAACCCGGCGTTCACTTGGCTGACCGGCTTTATCATGCACATATACCCGCCCAGTGGCGACATACTAATGTTGCAAGAAGCGGTTTCAAGAATATTAGGTTCCGCCCCAGGGTTGTGGGCGATCATCCTCGTATTTGCGCTGGCACCAGCAGTCTTTGAAGAAATTGCTTTTCGGGGTTTTATCCTTTCCGGATTCCAGTCAATGAAAGGAAAGTGGAAACCCATCCTGCTAACCAGCCTTATGTTTGGACTCGCTCATGGGATAATTCAGCAAACAATGATCACCTTCGTTGTCGGCTTGGTTCTTGGACTAATTGCTATTCAAACCAAGAGTATTCTCCCGTGTATTTTATTCCACCTGACCCACAACAGCCTTGCCGTGCTACTTTCTCAAGCCAATCGAACCGTCGTCGAGCAATCACCAGTTCTTCGACAGTATCTCTACAGCACCGATGGTCAGAACTACCAATATGCTACGTTTCCCGCTATCTTGATGTCTGTCGTAGGCGTGATGCTAATTATTTGGTTCCTACAACTGGAAACAAAACCCTCAAATCGCAGTGAAGCCTACGGACGGGTACCTCACCCAAATTGAATTTTGAATCATCGAATTTCAAACCGTATTAAAACGCCTCACGGTAAATTTTTTGAGCCCTGTAGACACCGCCATTCCTCAGCAAAATCCAACATCTCGCAAGATCTACCGCGCCCGCGGAGTCTTTCCCATGCGCGGCAAGTCCTGTGAAAACGGGGCAGTGGCCGTAGTTGGTAAAGAAGTCGTGGCTGTCGGTGATTTCAATAAAATCAAACGAGATTTGTCCATTAACAATTTTGACATTGTGGATCTCGGTGATGGAATTATCGTCCCTGGCTGGGTTAACGCTCACACCCATCTGGAATTCAGCGATATTGACAAGCCACTCGGTTTTCGCGGAATCAAATTTACGGATTGGATTCGGAGGATTGTCAAACAAAGGCTTGAGTCCAATCGTTTAGCATCTGATGCCAACTCGGTTTCCAATAAATCACTTGCCATCAAGCGTGGGTTACTGGAATCAAGACAATCGGGCACACAGGCGATTGGTGAAATCGCAACAGCTCCGTTGATTTCCAACGACTACACGCAAGCTGATTGCCCAATCATTACTCGCTGCTTCTTTGAACAGCTCGGTCGTGAGCCGTTAAATTATCCCAATCAAGCATCGGAATTGACTTCATTTCTAACGCAAAATCAATCAAACCTACCGGCGTTCTACCCAGGAGCTAGCCCACACGCTCCCTACTCTGTCAGCGAGCTACTTTTAAACCAAATTCAAACAATCTCACTCAGTGCGGCAACTCCGGTTGCAATGCACATCGCTGAGACCCTTGAAGAACGGGAATTGTTGGAGCAGGGCAGTGGTGATTTTGCCGATCTCTTGAAAGAATTTGGCATTTGGAACCCTTGCGATTTTAATGGAGGGCTTAGCATTGCTGGAATTCTCAAACAACTTTCCAAAGCGGTGCATGCTTTGATCGTGCATGGCAATTACCTCAACGACCTGGAATTAGATTTCATTGCCGCTCATCCCCAAAACATGTCTCTCGCGTTTTGCCCAAGAACCCATCGTTATTTTGAACACTCACCTTACCCACTCCAAAAAATCCTGAACCGGAAGATCAACCTTTGTCTAGGCACTGACTCGCGTGCTTCCAATCCTGATCTCAACATTTACAAGGAAGCTCAAGAAGTTGCGTCATCATTTCCTGAACTTTCCCCGATAGAGATTCTTAAAATGGCGACCGTCAACGGGTGTAGAGCGCTGGGATTACCATCTTCCATCGGAACAATCTCAGAAAACCAACGTGCCTCGCTGAATTTCCTAAAACCCTCGGCAAGCCCTTACGCGTTCCACGATAACGATTGGATATTTGATCAGACTTCGCAATGCATTCCTTTGCTCTAAATCAAAGAGCCAATTCGAATGTCGACTTCTGTCGATCTATGTGTCTGACTCGTCTACAATCAGCAATCCTGAAGGTGGTTCAGGGTTTACCAATTGATTACCACGACGTTTAGCGATCACGGCGATACGGCTTCGCCCAAGCCTCGTTAGCAACACAGTCGCCCGCTGTTTACCTTCCAATTTGAGGCGCTTAAATTGCGATGCCGTGACATCATCAATCCCACGCTTCTTGACCTCTATTTCACCTACCTCCAGTCGATTCAAAAAGACTTGCGTCTTTCGAAGATTGAGAGGCAAAACAGCCAACACTTCAAATTGAGCAAGCAAGGGATCCTCAACATCTTCGTCACCCGTCAGATAAACCACGTCTGCCGAGAATCGTACCAGACCATAACGATCGCCAATTACGTTATTAAGTTGTGCCGCCAGAACAATCGCATGAGGTTCGTAGAGGTAACGCATTATTTTATTACCAACGGTTACCTCCGGGAGTGACGCACTTTCCAGAACCGAGATCTGGCTCACTTCCCCCTGCTTACCGATGTGTGTTGCGGTTCGGTGACCAGGTTTTTCGGTTTTAGGGCCAACCCAAAGAATCTGTTGTTTGCACTCCCGATTGTCACCTATCCACTCCCGCTGAACATTTGGTGGAAAATAGCCTGCCTGCGGGGTCGCCGGAGCAACCTTGATCGCTGCAGTACAGTCCGAAGAAAGCCGTTGAAATACATCCGGCAAACTAGGCAAAAACCGACTGCCGTGCACCGTTCGTTCCTGAACTCGCCGATCAGGATCAATATGAATTCCGTCTAATTTAGAAAGATCGAAATCGGAAAAATCAATTTGACGAACATCGGTAAGATCCGGACCAAGAGAATATGCGTCGAGGTTCTTGCGGGCGAACAAGCACGTCAACTCATCGATTTCGACCCCAATCGTTCGGGCTGTCAACGCTTCCGAATTACCCGCCTGTTCACGGCGAGCCAAAGAAAGCAAATCTCCACCTATTCCGCAGCAAACATCGGCTACCTTTTCTATTGACTGAAATCTCGAAGCCTTATATTCAGCCAGTCGCTGGCCAGAAGCCTGCTCCAAACCACGTCGAGTAAAAAACATTCGATTGGCACGAGTGAATTTCTGTGCTGCTTTTTTTCTTAATTGAGCCTGCTCCATCACAAGTGCCCCCCGGGTGGGCGTCGTGAGCTTTCGCAACGATTTAGCAATTCGAACGACGTTGACACGATCTGCAAACGCATTCTGAACCTGCTTTAAAACAGGTGCTGCCTCGTCCGACAGAAGCCATAAAAAATCGTCGCGGGTTTCTAAATTCATGTTTTGATATTAATTGACAATAATTTTTGTTTCCATCTCGATTCAATCCTGATTTCAAATGTTTTCAATATTATTATAGATTCCGATAACATACCTGAGCCGCAATGCGGTTTTCCATCTAGGCCGCCGCGCTCTCATCTCGCGACTCTTCCAAAAAATTCCATTACTATGTCCCCCTTTAATGATCTCATAATCTATCTTCGCGTCGATCAAGCATTCAAAACCCGTTTGCAAATGTCCGACCGTGATCGTGCACTGTTGATGGCGGCAAACTGCGCAGCGACTTTTAAAAATGAAACCGCTGGCTGAATTTTGCCGGCAGCTAATCCTACGAAATAATCAGGGACATATGCTGCGGAATTATCCCTCATTCTTTGACGCGATCGAGAATCCTGATTTTTGCGTTTATTTAAAACAAGTTCGTCGAAAACTTGGCCCCGAACAAGCAGAATCCCAAATCATCCAATTGCAATCCCGTTGCGATGTGAAACCCAGTGACTATGAAACTAAATCTGAATACGTCACAGCGGTAATGGGAGTGGATTCCAAGTGGATTAAAGACTACTTTGGGTGACTCGACATCCCCCTGGTTTTAATTGCACTCAGTGCAACCAAACCAAGCAACGGGAAGGATAGGGTTTGTAGGAATTAGCTAATGTTTGCGGTTCCCATTATTTCAACTGAAATAGCTGCGATGCTCGCGCCGGTGCGTTCTATTTTACTGATCATTGTAACGTCACACAGTAAACCAAAGAAAAAAGCGACGAGGCGTCGATCTTTGAAAATGGTAAAATCCATTGAAAGAGATTTAGATGTTCATTCGCTCTATCCTTGTTCCCAGTTTAATCGCGTGCGCCGTAGCGGCTCCCGTGATATTAAACCAAACAGATTCGAATCAATCTGGCCTCTCAGGACTAGTCAATTCATCAGGTGAACTAGTGGCCGAGTCTACACCTTACCCTACATCAAGTGCCCCGCCGGCGCTTCGCAGAACCGACGGAATCAACAGTAGTTCGTTCCTTGCGATAGATGCAAAAAACTCGCAGACCGCCCCAATCGGGAACCCCGCGTTTCAGAGCCGTGAACGACTTGGGAATCCCGCAACCAATTCGGCATTTCCTTTCAACTCACCTTTGACCAACTCATCGCCAAGCTATTTGCCTCGAGCAACCCTCTCAAATTCGGGAGTGGCGGCTAATCAGATTGGCCGAACCGTGGTTGACCATGGTTCAACAGAAACGCTCGTTTACCCAGGAAACGCCCAAGGCCCTAATTATGATGCAGCGCCATTGGAGTTTATGCCGGTTTTTAATTTCGAGGAGGTATTTCGATTCGACATTAGTGAAAGCTGGGTTAGAGATCGATGGAATCGAATATCGACTAACGCGGAGGCAGTTGGATTACACGGCTTGCGCGTCGCCCTCGTGACTGGTACGACTGCCTCGGACCTGCACGGCTCGCTGACCTATTATTTTGACCAAAATCATCAACCTCAAAGGATCACCTTCCGAGGTTGGGCGGGCGACGGAGTTAAGCTCACTGAGTTTTTGACGAAATCCTACGGTTTTCGCCCACAACCGACCCACTGGGCTGGATTTTACCTATCAGAAAATGGGAGAAACCAAACGGGCGGGATTTTGATGCAATATCCGACCGTTATCTACCGGGAAAATCAGCTCCAACAAGTCGCCGTTGTGATGGAAATAAATAATCCCCGAGGAATCATAGGCTTAAGCCAAGAATTCCAGTCATTAATCGCCGGTTCTCAAGCCAACCGCTAGGCCACTCTATCGCCGACTGTGAAGTTTTTACTGAGGTAATGTCCTACGCTTTTCTGCTATACTAACCAATTACCTCACCAGTCAAATTTTGCCCAATCCGACCCGTTTAAGTGGACCGAACCAAGATTGACTGCCGAGGAAAGGGGAGTTTTCTTTTAACAACAATTGCTTGACATTTTATCCACCTAATTGAGTCTCGGCACGGTTGGATTTAGGCGCGAGAATTTACCGTGTATTTTGAAAACTCCGCGCAGGTTTCCGCAATTAAGGTGAACTTCAAATTTATTTCGAACTAACGGTTTGACAGTCGTGCTAGCGGTCTTAGAATCGCAAATCCTCAGTTTGAGATTATTTGTCAGTTCACAAGATGTGGATTGAAATTATAAACAATGGACGGTCTTCGTTCGCTGCTCACTCAGGATGACTTTTCCGGCCAAAATCGCTGGATATCCTTGAAATAGCATCGCAACCAAGAGCGGGCCGATAATGTGTCAGGATTTGACTTTGTCGTCTCAGGATTCGATCATTAACAATCGTTCGGAAAACCCGAACCTCGCCAGCACAATTGCTACCCATTTGGCAGCAAGGATCGGCAAAGATCGTTTCGACCTCTGGTTCTCCCAGGATCAAAGTTTCTCAATTAATTCAACGCCCCCGGCGAATATGCCGCCCCAAATTATTGTTAATGCGGAAAACAGTTTCTCTTTGCAGCGAATCAAGGGAACGTTAGCTGATGACATTCGCGACATCGTGAACCATGTTTGTGGTCCGCATTTCCAAATTGACTACAAATTGAGTGAATTCGTTGCCACGGCCGAGACCTCCGTTGAAAACAATGAATCCACGGCTGCAAAAAATTCAGCTCCCCCTCACCCCTTTGGCTTGGTATCGGATGATACGCAACGCGGCAACTTGCCAACCTCTATCCGCAAAGCTCCACGGGGATTGAATTCATTTTCTTTTGGATCGGACAACCGCCTTATCGAGGCAGGCGTCGAGCAGCTCTTTCGAGAGCCGGGGCAGTTTGCTCCCTTTTTCGTATTCGGGCCAACCGGTAGTGGCAAATCACATCTACTTGAATCAATCACCAACGACTTCAGGCGTCGCCTGCGATTAAAGCGTTGTGTTTATCTCTCTGCAGAACAGTTCACCAGCGAGTTTGTCAGTTCACTGCGTGGCGGAACAGGGCTTCCGATGTTCCGAAGGAAGTACCGCGATCTCGATCTGCTGGCCATCGATGACATTCAGTTCCTCGCCGGTAAAAAAGCGACGCTGGGCGAATTCCAACACACGATGGACAATTTAATCCGCGCCGGTAAACAAATAATCGTATCATCTGACCGTCCACCAATTGAGCTGGGGCATCTTGGAAACGATATCAGTGCGAGACTAACGGGAGGCCTAACCTGCCCGCTCCAGTACCCTGATTTTGAAGGTCGGGTCAAAATCACCCGCCGCATGTGTGCCGAACGAAAAATGGAATTGCCAACCAACATCATTAACTTAATTTGCGAGCAACTGACGCGGGATGTCAGGCGACTTTCCGGGGCGATCAATCGATTACATGCCTATTCGGTTGCGACGCGAACTCCGATGGTTCCCGAAGTAGCACAACAAGTACTTTGCGACCTGTTCTCTCTTACAGGTCCAAACTGCACTTCAATGGTGACAATCGAACAAGCTGTCTGCGATTTTTGCGGCGTGAATTCAAAGGAACTGAAATCACCCAGCCGCCAAAAACGAATCAGCTCGGCTCGAATGTTAGCAATGTACCTCTCTCGGCAGTACACCGGCTCAGCCTTTTCCGAAATCGGTGAGTATTTTGGTGGACGAAGTCACAGCACCGCGATCGCCGCCGAACGCAAAGTCGCCCAGTGGCTTGAAACTGACCACGGGATCTCTCTGGCACATTCGGTCTACCCGACGAAAGAAGTTATTCGTCGGATCGAGTCTAACCTCAGAATTGGCTAAACATTAACGTTTCAACCGCGTTTGGACCCGAGACGCTATTCAATTGACATCCAAGCAGCTTGGCCTTGCCAGATTTCAAAATAGGGCGATAGCGAAACCTAGGCACCCAGTCGCACAGCCAGCGTTAAGCGCCCCCCGGCGTTAATTGTCCTTGACTCAGCCGAACAATCTCACCAATATTCCGCCCCGCGAGCATGTCCCCAAATGGGGAGACTTCCGCTCGACAGTATTTGTTGGAATCACCTCCAGAGCAATCTCGGATGAAGCCGTTTTTTCGCGCTGTTAAACACTCCTTACGCTACCGCTGGACAATTGCCGGGGCGTTTGTCTGCTCCTTGACCATTGCGGTCATTTGGAGTGCGAGTATCACTACCGTATTTCCAATCGTAAAGATTGTCCTCGAAGGTGAAACTGCAATTAGCTGGGTCCAGCATGAAATTGCAAGTGGTGAACAAAATGTCGATCGGTTTACGGGAGAGGTAGCAACCCTAGAGGCTCAGCAGCAAAGCACCCCAAGCGCTCAGCTTGCCAATAAAATTGACCTCAAAAAAGACCGACTCAATGGCGAAATAAAATCATTGGAATGGTATAAAAACGCCAAGCCGTATGTCGACCGCTACGCACCCGACAGCGCGTTTCAGACACTAGTGGTCGCCTTGATCTGGCTCCTTGGAGTTTCCATTTTCAAAGGCATCCTGTTAGTAATCAGCGCCATTCTAGACGCGCGAGTTTCTGAAAAAACCGTCCTAGACTTAAGACGCATTTACTATCGAAAAGCACTGGAACTCGACCAACGAAGAATCGACAACATCGGAACTTCCGCGATGATGACTCATTTGTCTTACAACATGACAATGATCAGTTCGGGCCTACGGATGTTCTACGGCAAGTGCCTTCGCGAACCATTGAAAATGATCACTTGCCTTTGCGTGGCCGCGTGGATTTCATTTCCTCTGTTAATTATTTCCATGTTTATCGTACCGGCGGGAGCATTTTTAATCCACTCTTTGTCCCGCCGCATGAAACGCTCCACACAAATTGAGATGGAAGGCATGGCTGATGTATTTCAGACCCTAATCGAAACCTTCAAAGCAGTAAAAACTGTTCGAATTTTCAATCGTGAAAGAAGCGAGCGGCGGCGATTCAAGAAAAATGCCAATACACTATACCGCATGCAACTACGAATCGCACTTTACGATTCACTTCTCAGGCCGATCACGGAGGTCCTAAGCATCATCTCGATTTCGCTATCGATGCTGGTCGGAGCCTATCTTGTTTTAAATCAAGAAACCTATCTTTTCAATTTCATTAAAATCAGCGACACCCCGATCAAACCAGCCATGCTGCTCGTGTTTTACGCCATGCTCGCAGGGGCAGCAGACCCGGCGCGAAAGATGAGCGAAATTGTGAATGTTATCGTCAGAGGGGGTACGGCTTGCGACAACCTTTTTAGAACCTTTGGGCCCGAACCGCTAATTGGCCCACCGGAAAATCCAATTCCAGTTCCAGCACATCGACATGAAATCGAGTTTAAGGATGTAATCTTTTGCTACCTGCCGCGGCAACCAGTCATTAAAAAACTAAACTTAACGATTCCCGCAGGCCAAACCCTCGCAATCGTTGGAGGAAACGGGTGCGGCAAATCGACACTTATGAACTTGCTCGCCCGTTTCTACGATCCCCATTATGGAAAAATCATGATTGACGGAAAGGACATCCGTCAAATGCACCCTAAAAAAGTACGTCAACAAATCGCTTGGGTGACTCAGGATTCCGTCCTATTTAATGGAACTCTTTGGGATAACATTGGCTACGGAAATCCAGATGCTACCGACGAGCAAGTGATGGATGCTATTCGAATCGCAAGAATCGACAAATTCGTATCCAAGCTCGAAAATGGATACCAAACCAATGTAGGAGACGATGGGAAAAATCTCTCCGCAGGCCAGCGACAACGCGTTGCAATTGCAAGAGCAATTGTCTCAGACCCTCAAATTTTGATTCTTGATGAAGCCACTAGTCAAATTGACGGGCAATCCGAAAACATCATCCATGACTCCCTTGCAAAGTTTATTCGCGACCGAACCACAATCGTTATTACTCATCGTCCGTCCTCGCTGCGCCTTGCGGATAGAGTGATCGTAATGGAACTTGGAGAAATTGTGCACGATAGCTCAGTTCAAGAGGCCGAACAGTCATCTCAGCAATTCCAAAGTCTATTTGCAAAATCTGCTTAGACCCCTTGCCTGAACTCTCTTACAAAGCCCGCTCTATTGTGGGGGTTGCATGAAATTGCCTGAATCCCCCCCTTTTATTTCGCTAGCAATAGAAATCTCTTCTCGCTGATCTTTGAGAGTTTTTGGGGAAGTGTTATCTTCAAGCTTGAAGCAGATTTGCATGAAAATAATCATGGATGATCCTCGCAAGTCTTGCCTCTGACTTTAAAGCCGGACCCGGCCGGCAAATCAGGAAAAACAATGCGAATATTTCGAACAAATAAGAGAAGCAAATCACCTTCTACCCCGCAACAGCGAAGGGTTGTTTTTGTTTCTCACGAAGCCACGAGAACGGGCGCTCCGAAGATAATTTTAAATATCTTAAAACACTTTCAAAAAAATTGTGACGTTCAATGCGAAACCGTTCTTCAATCAGGCGGGCACCTGGCAACCGATTTCGCGGAGCACTCAATCGTCGATTGCTTTAACGTTGATAGCCAAAATGTTGAAGAACTTCGGAAACGGACGGCGCGTGTTGTCAACCGCGAAAAAAACAACAAGCCAATTCTTGCTGTTTGTAACAGTATGGAGTCTAGACACGTTGCAGCGGCATTTGCGGAACATGGCGTGCCCTGCGTCTCGCTAGTTCACGAGCTGCCATCCTCCTATTCGGAAGAAGACTACGAAAACATTTTTAAGTCTTCAGAAAAAATTGTTTTCCCAGCTCACGCAGTTCGAGACGCAGCCGATTCGAAGACTGCAATTCCACAAGGAAAATCGATTGTTTTACCTCAGGGTTTGCTAAAACCAGACTTTGGCAAAAGTATTTCCCGAGAAAAAGCACACGCTCAAATCAGAAAAGAATTATCACTGCCTCCCAATGCATTTATCGCACTAGGCTGCGGCACGCTTGATCTCCGCAAAGGGATTGATCATTACGCTGCGATTGCGAGACAAACGTGCGCTCAGAATCAATCTGATACCCCAATTCACTTTGTCTGGGTAGGGGAAGGCCCACGCTGGTGTCACTCACCCTATCATTACGTCCAACTTGACATCCACAAGAGCCATGCCCAACATCACGTCCATTTCATTGGCGAACGGCCCAATGTTGAACCTTATTTTGTAGGTGCGGATGCATTCTTGATGACTTCGCGGGTCGATCCATTCCCTTGCGTGATTCACGAAGCGATGGCAGCCAGTTTGCCAATCATCACCTTTGCCAACTCAGGCGGAGCTGCTGAAGCCGTCGACAACGGAGCAGGAATCATCGTTGATTACGCTGATTACGAACAGATCTCCAACCTACTGAGAACCTTGGCCGCCCAGCCAGAACTTGCCAATGGCCTCCGTGAACGATCGTTGCAGCGGGTGCATTCCCGTTACCGGTTTGAAGAATACGGAGACAAGCTGATTGATTTAAGCGAATCGGTAGTCAATCAAACCTTGCGGATAAGCGAATCCATGGAACAATTTCCAAGGATTGTTGCCGCTTGATTCGGAAGCTGTGTTCGAATCGCTCATTTCTGGTTGATTGTTTAATTTAGACAGGAAGCGAACACAGGCAGTTCGATTCAAAACTTGTTCCTGTCGGCTCAAACTGTTTCAGATCACCAACCTGTGAAAGATTGCGCGATCGGGGCCACAATTCCAGTAACCCGAAAGAGCTCTCAAAGCCCCAAAGCAGACGGTTGCGAATTGAATTGAATTAAATTAAATTCGGTTCACTTCTTCAAGGGATCCCTTCATGCTGTCAATGATTTCCGCCGAAACGCAATACCGCAATCGATATAGCGGCCTCTAATTTTGTACTCGCGCAACCCTGCCTGTCATTCAGCACATCTATTTGAGAAATTCCCCGCACACATTTTTGAAAGTGCACTGCTATGCCTAAAACGACTGCGTTCCACCCCCGCCTGGAGCCATTGAACGAAACGAAAGTTTGGAAAAACTGGTCCGGTTTCCTGATTGCCCCTCAGTTTAAATACTCGCTTACCAACGAATACTATGCGATTCGAAGTTCTGTTTCGCTTCTCGATACATCGCCGTTGTTTAAGTACCGCATCTCAGGTTCCGACTCTATTCGCCTCTTAGAGCGGATTATGTCGCGAGATATAAATCGCTGCAGAACAGGCTCAGCCCAATACACCGTCTGGTCCGACGAAAAAGGATTTGTACTTCAGGACGGTGTCATCCTGCGCACCGATGATTTTGAATTTTTCTTAACTGCAGGCGAACCAACCCTTCGGTATTTTAAAGCGATTGCCAAGGAAATGAAGCTCGAAGAGGTAAGCGTTAAAGACGTTTCCGAAGCTTATGGAATTTTAGCTCTGCAAGGCCCACACGCTCACAGTGTTATTTCCCAGTTAACCCAAGACGCTACCGATTTGAAATATTTTGACCTCACTCATGCGAACATCTGCGAAACCGAAGTCATTATTTCACGGACGGGATACACTGGCGATCTTGGGTACGAAATTTGGATTCCCAACGAAAATGCCCTGACCGTATGGGATGCTTTAATGGCCGCTGGAGAGGGATACAATATCGCTCCGATTGGAACCACTGCCTTAAAGATGGCCAGAGTGGAGGCTGGACTGCTTTTAATGGGTGTCGATTTTGATTCCTCACGATTTGCCTGGGTCGATGCACAACGTGAAACGGCAATCGAATTGGGCTGGTCTTGGATGTTTCGCAATCTTGAAAAAGACGACCGAGACTTCATTGGCCGCGCTGCGATCGAGGCAGAAATAAAAAATAAAACCAGTCGCTGGAAAACCGTCGGACTTGAAATCGACTGGCACAGTTACGAAGCCGTCCATTTAGATGCAGGTATTTTACCTCCTAAAAGTGATCTCTATCACGAAACGACGATGAGTATTTATCGACGAAGCGAGACACCGTGGGATTATGCTGGCTACGCAACGAGCTTCTTATTTTCTTCTCTCTTGCGAAAGCCTATCGCAATCGCAAAACTACCGCTTGATCTAACAGACGCTGGGACCGAAGTTGACCTTGAGATTCCTGTAATTCGTAAACCCGTCAACGTCCTTGCTAACGTCTCTTCACTCCCGTTCTTTGTCCCAGAACGTAAAACCGCAACCATGGGAGGTGGAAAATGAGTAATTCCAACAACTACGACGCCATTGTTATCGGCGGGGGGCACAACGGTCTGGTCAACGCGGCCTATCTCGCCAAATCAGGTTTGAAGACACTCGTTCTCGAGCGCCGCCACCTGGTTGGTGGTGCCGCGATCACAGAAGAACTCATCCCGGGCTTTAAGTTCACGACGTTCTCCTACGCCATCAGCCTGATGCGACCGGACATCGTACAAGATCTCCGTCTGGCGGACCACGGAATGATGGTTTTGCCGTTAGTCAATACGTTTCAACCCGGTCTCAACGGTGACTATCTCCTGCTTGGTGCCGACGCCGATGCTAACTTTCACGAGATTGCCCGACACTCACGCGAAGATGCCGAGTCCATCCGCGACCTATCCCATCTGATTGACCGTGTGTGCTTTGCCCTTAAACCGCTAATGGACAACATTCCTCCGAATGCAATGAGCGATGAACCGGTGGAACTCGCGGCCATGGCGGGTCTCAAAGAGTACATGGCCGGGCTTGAACCAGATGTCCGCACGATGATTGACAAATTTGTAAATTGCAGTGCCGCCGAGATTCTCGAAGAATATTTTGAATCCGATCTGGTTAAAGCGTTAATCGCATCGAGCGGAATTATCGGCAGCAAGGTGGGGCCACGCTCAAAAGGCTCTGGACTCGTTTGGCTTTTCCATAAAATGGGTGAGTACGACGGTATTTTTGGTGAATGGGGATTTCACAAGGGGGGAAATGGCGGATTCACAGAAGTTTTAGCCAAAGCCGTGATGTCGTTCGGAGGGACGATTTTAACCGACGCAGATGTGGAAACTGTAATTTACAAAAACTCTGTAGCCACGGGTGTCCGACTTGCCAGCGGCGATGAATATTTTGCCCCGACGGTAGTGAGCGCACTCGATCCACGTCGAACTTTTACCCAGCTAGTCTCTTCCGATGACCTACCAGACTCCCTCATCGAGGCAATTGGAAAATATAAATTCCAGGGCACAGCCGCCAAAGTGAATTTTGCATTATCCGATCTTCCAAATTTTCCCGGATTAGAAAACCGTAAAGACATCTACATGGGCTTCACAAACCTCGGTCCGTCGATCGACTATCTCGAGGAGGCATTTGCGGATTGCGAAGCAGGGCGGTACAGCAAAAAACCGTTCCTCGATTGCTGCGTACAATCAACCATTGATCCAGACATGACTCCGCCCGGCAAGCATATCATGTCCTGTTTTGTTATGTACGCTCCCTATCACTTATCTGAAAGTGACTGGGATACGGAGCGAGAGAACCTTGGTGACGTGGTTCAGGCAACGATAGAAGAGTTTTTCCCAGGATTTGGCTCTCTGATCCTTCACCGCGAAATTGTTACGCCGCTAGACATTGAAAGAATTGTCGGACTTACCGAAGGCAATATTTTTGCCGGTGAATTATTTGCAGATCAAATGTTTTTGAATCGTCCGGCCCCCGGATGGAATCAATATCGAACTCCGATTGCTGGATATTACCAATGCGGATCCGGGACTCACCCTGGCGGTTGCGTTATCGGTGGGCCCGGAAAATTAGCCGCCCAACAGATTTTGGGGGATCTCAAACACGAGGAAGGCTAGGGCTCCGTCAGCTTTTAAAATGAGAATTCAAGACGGCCCCATCCCGAAAACTCGGCAATAAAAACCACAACGAATTAAACGGCTGAGGCGGACGGCCAGTCCAACTCGCAAACACCCCATTGGCCTCGATTTTCATCCACTGCGATAACCAATCCCGTGATTTGGTCGCCGAATTTGGTTCGTGTTTTCTCAATCAACTCTCGACCAATGAATTGCGCCATCAATTCTGCCGTGGTGTTTGCGATCGGCAAAAGAACGCAATCTTGCTGGGGAAAAACCCAACGTCGTTCTTCAAATCTGACCACCACCTCTTTTTCAATTTCAGCTACCTGAATCGTCGGGTGTAACGTTGGCAAAACAACATGGTGGTCCAGTCGATTTACAATCTCCTGCAGGGCATCTCGAAGCGCAATAAAATCAACGACATAACCGTTTTCATCCAGTGGCCCAATGACCTCGCATTTAACGCGATAATTGTGCCCGTGAATGGACTCGCAAGTATTCCCATCAAAAGTAATAAAATGGGCCGCACTAAAGACCAAATTGTCTTTCTCAAGCTGAACTCGAAACATATCGCTTTTCATTTATTTACCTAAACGGTGGCTTGATGATTTGATTATGAATCCCAATAAATAAGCTTGCCGCAATTAGATCGGCTGTTGTCCCCGGATTGCGTTGATGGCCGTCTGATCGTAGCCAAAAATCAAGTTCCGAAACTCGTTTCCAGTAATCAGCCTGACGAACCGAAAATTCCTCCACACTATCGCCGCTTAGAGTTTCCACGACTTTCGATGCAAGCATCCGCGAGTGTTCAGCAACGTCATGGCCACACTTCCTAGCAATGAGACTATCGGGAACCTTTGCCATTAAAGCGACATGTGCATAAACAATTCCTTCAGTAAGTCCCCCCAACAGCTCCCGACCATGCTCAATCATGGGAATCGCAAAATCAAATAGCAACTGAAATCCATCAGAATATTGCTGAGCGACCAGATCACGACCACTCGCCAGTTCCATCGCTGCCATCAAATCAATGGATTCAACCGTCGCATCCGCAACGTCAAACTGTTGTGAAGTTCCCAAACCGCTGGGATTTGCCAACCGAATTGCTTCGTAAAACTTGGCTCCCTCTTCCTGATTCAACTTACTCAAAAAATTTGAAATACGCTCCGAATTTAAGAGCGATCCCGAATCAATTGCTACCAGTTTTGCCAATGGGACCAGCAGTAGGATGATCCCTAGGTTGGTATTAGTCCCAACGATTTTCGAATTGGCACGCACAGCCTGTAAGACCGTCTCACCAGCCGAACTCTCAACAGCACTATCGATTACATTTCCTAAAACCACAGCGCTAGTCGTGAAATCAACCAGAGTTACATCATCAAAATCGGCTCCCCGATGCACATTGCCTGGCTTCGGAGCAACGACTTCAAGAATGCAGCTAAGCGTTGCAAGTCCACCCGGTGAAAAAGGCGCTTCGCTCATACTCGATGCCGTCTTAAAAAGTCTTCTACCAAATGCTGCACCTGCTCTGCCTCATCCTCAATTACGTAATGTCCGGCATCGGCCATTTGATGCACCTCTGCCGCAGGCCAATGTTCCTGCAGGCGGTCGAGGCATTCGGGGCGAAAACACCAATCCTTCATGCCCCAAACCATCATGATTGGCCATTCGGCGACTTCCTGAAGCCTCGATTCGATGGTTTCCAAAACACTCCATGTCGGATGCCGTTTGCCAAGGGGGATATCTTTCACGAACTTGTAGGTCGCAATCCGATTGGACCAACTGTCGTAAGGCGCCAGCATTCCGTCCGCAATGACTTTGGGCAATCCACCCTTTTGTTCAGTCGCCATGTAGGTCGCCGCGCGGGCGAATAAATTAAAACCCTGTAACCCAATTTTCCCAACGATGGGCCAACGGCAAACACGAATTCGGAAAGGGATATAAGGTGGAGGAAATGCGGCTGTGTTAAACAAGATAATTTTTTTAAATCGATCTTTTCTCGCCAACAGTGCCCCTAAACCGATGGCACCGCCCCAATCGTGAACCATCAAAGTCGCATTTTTCAAATCAAGCTCGTCGATTAAACAACAGAGATTATCAATATGATTTTGCAGTCGGTACGGATAATCGGCCGGCTTGTCACTCAGTCCACACCCGAGGTGATCCACCGCAATTGCCCTCCCCCTGTCTCCCACACCCTTTATCAACCGGCGATAATAAAAAGACCACGTAGGATTGCCGTGGACCATCAGCACCGGCTCAGCACCGCCACCACCTTGGTGGTCAACGTAATGAATTCGATGTCCATCGACCGTCAGGGAGTTAGCTGAAAACTGATATTCGTCTCGCCAACTGGCAGTTTGGTTCATTAAATTTCGCTCGGATAAAACGGGAGAATATTTCCCCAACAAGAAATAGGATCGCGAAGGCAACAAACACGCCCCCTAACCAAGATAGTTGAAAATCGCGATGGGAGAATCTTAGCAGTTTCTGCAGTCTTTTCGTAGTAACCGCACCGACTTCTGCATCTAGCTAACCATTTTTAAAACGGAAAGACGAGCAAGACTAAAGGTGTCCTAGACTCGCAAAAACCGACTCAATCGAAACTGGAAGCGATTTTCTAAGCAACTTCGCGGATCGCGTCAAATTGTGGCTTACGAACCTCAATAAAAATCGAGTCTGGCTTTCTCACTTGCCCTTCCACCGAATCGAGCTGGTAACTCGAATAATCTTCGATCGAACTCTCTTCCGCAGAACAAACTCGAAAAGTTTCGAATCCAATCAAATGACAAATCTGACGAAGAGAATACCGATCGTACATCCAACGGTGAATTTCCCCCTGACTCCGGAACATCCCTTCGTCAAAGGCCGCTTCCGCACTTCGACCCAGCGTCCAACGTACAAAACGACGCGCCATTCGGTGCCGAAACCCAAGGGTCGCCTCTTCAAGCCGGTTGAGGACACTCTTATCTTTTACAGCCTTGGGGACAACGGTCTCTTGGCATACTGCCAACTCATCACCCACACGTGACTGAACGAATTCAGCATTTTTAATTTCCTGACGGGACATGTATACCCCCATTTGCCCACCTGATTTTTCACGAACCAACTGGTCAAGCAACTCCATCTTCATCCAGTCGTAATTGACGGATGCTACTTCGTCGCCATCCCAAGCCTGTTGGTGGTTCTCCAAATACAGTCGCGCAATACGCTCAAGATCCGGGACGACTACTCGCAATACTCCACCTGGAGCCAACACGCGATAACACTCTTGAATCAGCTGTCTCCCCTCGACAGGGTTCAAATGCTCAAGAACATGAGAATGGTAAACCGCATCAAAACTCGCCTTCTCAAATGGAATCCCCTGAGTAATATCATGGGAAATGACCTCCAGATCATCCGATTCTAAATCGAGATTGGTCCATGCCGAGTGGTACCGACGGCCACAGCCAAGATTGAGATATCGGCTAGGTGAAACAACAGATTTTTTAATAGATTTAACTGACATCAATCATTTACCAGCGGAGATTTGATACCGATGCGGCCGGTATAGTCGATCCGATTTAAAAACAATGAAATTTCGTTCTTTTTTACATACTCATCAATTGCCCGACGACAACCTTCCCAGTGGCCATAATCATCTATGATAATTACGCCCCCCGGCACTAGCAGAGGAAACAGATGTTCCATCTCGCATCGCGTCGACTCATACCAGTCAGTATCCAACCGCAACAATGCAATTTTCTCTGGCGTTTTCGTCGGCAACGTCTCTTCGACCTTCCCCTTAACGAACTCTATCTTATTAGCATTATAGCCAGTTTTTCGCATCGTCTCTTTAACTTGATTTAGAGGCGAGAAACACCAAATACTCTTCTCATCGAGTCGATCCTGATCGTCCAACAACTGTTTAGCTGCCTGGCCACGAAGATCAACGTCCTTCTGAGACGGCTCAGACATGCCCTCAAATGTGTCGTACATCCACAACCTGCGATTCATTTCGCTTGATTGCACCAAAACTTGAGCTGTTGCCGCCATACTTCCGCCGCGCCAAACACCGCACTCAACACAATCACCTTCTATTTGATTTTCAACGATGTACTCAACCGCATTGCAAAGAGCAAATACTCGCTCGGGAGAAGTCATCGTTAGCTCGTGTACCGATTGGTAAATTCGCAAATGAGAATCAGGCACGTCCGGAAACTGACTTTGCAGCCGAGCAATTGGATCTTCCGCTTGAGACAGTCTTCGCCGAGCCGAGCGACTGGGGCGTATATGATTTAATAACGATTTCAAAATCGATCCTTCGATTCAGTTTCAATGCATCGTGTTCAAAAAGACGGAATAACCCCAAACGCTCACACCATCAAGCGAACCTTTTTAACACCTCCTAATTGAACGGTTTTTCCAATTTTTGCCTAGATCGAATTTAACGCTGCCAGTCCAAATTAAGTTGTTCCCTCAGATTCCCAAGACTGGCAAACTAGACCAATCACTACCAAGAATGATCAGTATTGGAAACCGACTGGCTGTACGATAGATTGTCGAATAATTCAAATAAAACAACACGCACGCTAGCACTTCAGCTTCCATGGCACTTGAAACTCCAATTGCATTCTGCATTTTCAATCGACCTGCATTGACCCGAAAAGTGTTTGAGGCCATCGCCGTAGCAAAACCTCGCCGACTATTGGCCATTGGTGACGGAGCTAGAGCTGATCGCCCCGAAGACTTAGAGCTAGTGAACCAAACTCGTGAAATCATTGGTAAAGTAAATTGGGATTGTGATGTTCAGACCAACTACGCTTCTCATAACATGGGCTGTAAAAAACGCATTTCCACTGGCCTCGACTGGGCATTTCAACAGTCAGACGAACTGATCATCTTGGAAGACGACTGCCTACCGGACCCCAGTTTTTTCAGCTACTGCGATGAACTGCTAAAACGATATCGTGATGATGAACGAATCATGATGATCAGCGGTGACAATTTCCAACCACAACCGAGGACCAGCAACAGCTATTATTTTTCACGATGGGCTCATATCTGGGGCTGGGCGAGCTGGCGACGGGCCTGGGAATATTTCGACATGGAAATTGCAACATGGCCACGCGCAAAAGCGGATCACTCCCTTCGATCTGCTTTTAGCTCTGAAAGGGAATATCGGAATTGGGAGCCCATCTTGGACCGACAATTTTCGGGAGAAATTGACACGTGGGACTTCCCTTGGCAATACGCGTGCTGGGCAAATCACGGATTGAGTATTATTCCCGAGCGGAATTTAATTTCGAATATTGGATTTGGTAGAGATGCCACCCATACAGTCGACCCCGAATCCCACCTTGCCAATCGCCCCACGACCTCAATCGGTAAGCTTGTGCACCCCGCACTTATCCTTGCCAACCACGAAGCAGATCAACACACTCTCGAGAATATATTTGGCCCAATGTTTTCACCTCAACCGTCGCCCCCAAAGCCAAAATGGTACCGACGACTTATGCCCACTCGCAAAGTGGCCTAGCTCATGTCCCCCAAACGACTAATTTCGGGATCCCAAGCCCTAAATATTGCGATCATTGCGCCCTCGGCAACGCTTACCCCGCATTTCCCAACCGAACTCGACATCGCTCAACAGCACCTCGATGCCGGGCACACCGTTGAGTTCTTTAACTGCACTGGCAAACTCAAAAACTGCGACCACAACCCTGGTCGCTCCCTCAAACTATGCAGTGAATGCGTTGGTAGACGCCAAATGGGACTGGAACTTCTCACCCCAACAGTGCCTTGCCGTTCTTTTAGTGAAGAATTTAGCACCGAAGTTTCCATCAACTTTGATTGCTTAAAAAACCTGTTGGCCTACAAAATTGACAACTTCGACATTGGATTTGCCGCCTACTCTTCCCTTGTTTCGAATTGCCGAGACCCAGAACCCGATCTTATTCAACATCGCGAACAACTCAATCGATCCCTGCAATCTGCTGGACAAACCTACTTCCAAACCCTCGAGCTTCTTTCTAGCCGTTCATTTGATCGAGTGTATGCATTCAATGGCCGCTTCGCGGCATTGCGCGGAGTGCTGAGGGCTTGCCAGAAAAGCGGAGTCGACTGCTATCTGCACGAACGGGGCTGTGATCAACAGCATTTTGATTTATTTAAAAATGAACTACTTCATGATATTCAATCGACTGAGCAAATAATCCTCGACTATTGGGAGTCTGCTAACGATCAACCTGACCGGGAAATGATTGCGTCTAATTGGTTTCAGGATCGAGTGGATCGAGTTGAAAAAGTATGGCATTCGTTCGTCAAAAACCAAGAACAGGGAAGACTTCCCGATACGTGGAACCCCGACCAAAGGAACATTGGGATTTTCTGCTCTTCTGATGATGAGTTCGTAGCGATTGGGGAAGCCTGGAAAAATGAAATTTACCCGAATCAAGTCAGTGCAATTCGCCAAATCTCCCGCGATTTACACAAAACAAATCCGGAAATTCAACTCTACCTTCGCGTTCACCCCAACCTTGCATCCGTCGAAAACGATCGCAAAGCCTCAATGCTTTCACTGCAGTCACCCAACCTCACCATCATTGCCCCAGATGCAGACATCGACAGCTACGAATTGATGAAATCCTGTGAAAAAGTTGCAACCTTTGGGTCGAGCGTTGGCTCCGAGGCCGTTTACTGGGGAGTTCCGTCAGTTCTCCTCGGCCCCTGCTTTTACCAAGGATTAGGCGGGGTTTACCGATCAAATTCTCACGCACATACATTGAGCCTGTTAATCCAAACACTTGAACCGCAAGAAAAAACAGGGGCGCTTAAGTACGGCTTCTGGTTTCAAACTCGCGGATTCCCGCACCAATATTACGCACCCTCGGGACTCTTTGATGGTCAATTCAAGGGACAAACCATCTATGCCAAGCCCCCTAAACTCTCGCCCTGGGCTCGACTCAAGAAAAATACGAGGCGTATCCTATCTTCACGTTCGCGGTCCGGGGAATGAGATCGAGCGTTTCCTAGGTACGCCCAATCATAAATAGCATGCCAGCGATTCTCTGCCAGCCAAGCAGAAATTCCTCTGCTGTGATTCGTATTGGAGATTTTAAAGGAGTTGGATAGCTTAATAAGAAGTAACGACCAACTCCCAAAGGAACACGGATGTTCTGGCTAAAAAACAAAACAGTACTCATCACTGGCGGCACAGGTTCCTTCGGAAAACAGTGCGCCCGTTTCTTGCTCGAAAACTCCGAAGTCAAACGGCTCATTATCTTTAGTCGTGACGAGCAGAAACATGTCGACATGCGTCGTAATTTATTCCCCACTGACAAGTATCCGCAAATCCGCTACTTCATTGGAGACGTCCGTGATGATGCGCGACTCCGCCGGGCATTCAAAGGAGTAGATTTTGTAATTCACGCCGCGGCAATGAAACATGTCGACATCGCGGAATACAATCCTCAAGAATGCATTCGAACCAACATCGGTGGGGCCGAGAACGTCATCAATGCAGCAATTGATTGTGGCGTCGAAAAAGTCGTAGCACTTTCAACCGATAAGGCTGCGACTCCGGTCAATCTCTACGGTGCGACTAAATTGTGCAGTGACAAACTTTTCATTGCCGCGAACTCACTGGCAGGTGAGATGGGAACTCGATTTTCAGTTGTTCGCTACGGCAACGTTTGGGGTAGTAACGGGTCGGTTGTTCCCTTTTTCCAAAAACAAGCTCAAACCGGCGTACTCCCAATCACTGACCCCAAAATGACTCGGTTCATCATCACACTCCAAGAAGCAGTTAACCTTGTCGTCAAAGCATTCACTCGCATGGAGGGGGGAGAAGTATTCGTCCCCAAGATCCCCAGCACAACCATTCTGGACATTGCAACTGCAGTCGACTCGACCTGCGAAACTAAAGTTATTGGGATTCGCCCGGGTGAAAAATTGCACGAATGCATGATTCCCGCCGACGATGCGAGAAACACTTTAGAGTTTAGCGACCATTTCGTTATCCAACCCACATTTCGCAGTTGGTCGACTACCCCACCTCGGTACACCAACGAAGGGATTCGATGCCCCGATGGGTTTAGCTATTCAAGCGACAACAATCGAGCGTGGCTTACCATTGACCAACTGCGCACAATGATTGCAACGGAAATAGATCAACCGAAGAGCGAACCCACACTCACCCCACAACACGCAGCCTGAGGAACCCGCCTATGTTGCCCTATGGTAAACAGACGATCGGAAAAGACGATATCGAAGCCGTTGTAGCCGCTTTGCAATCTGACTGGCTCACAACCGGCCCATTGGTTTCGACTTTTGAAACCACGTTCAGCCAGGCCGTTGGTTCTCAGCACGCGGTTTCCTTCAGCAGTGGAACTGCCGCGTTGCATGCTGCGATGCACGCCGCCGGAATTGGCGGAGAGGCCAACGACGAAGTCATCGTTCCAGCCATTACTTTTGTTGCCACTTCCAATGCCGTTTTATACCAAAAGGCAAAGCCTGTTTTCGCAGACGTCAATTCGGACAGCCTGCTAATCGACCCCGAGGATGTCGCTCGAAAAATCACGGCCAACACCAAGGCGATTGTTGCGATGGACTACGCCGGCCAACCGTGCAACTACACGGCACTGCGAGCCCTCGCAGACCAACACAACCTCGTGTTGATCTCCGATGCCTGCCATTCGCTCGGTGGCGCTATCGGCTCAAACCGCGTCGGAAACCTCGCAGACTTCACCTGCTTTAGCTTTCACCCTATTAAACAGATCACATCTGCCGAAGGCGGAATGGTAACGACCAACACCGCCTCTGCTGCTACAACGTTAAAAGAATTTCGAAACCACGGCATCACCACCGATCACCGCCAACGAGAATCCAAACAACAGCACCGGTATGCAATGGAGTCACTGGGGTTCAATTATCGGTTGACCGACCTGCAGTGCGCACTTGGACTCTCTCAACTAGCAAAACTGAATCGGTTTACTCGGCGCCGAAATGACATTGCACGCTTCTACCACTCCCTCCTCAAACCAATTCCACACGTTAATCCGCTCCAAACAAGAACTGGAATCGAACACGCTCACCACCTTTTTGTGATTCGTTGGGATCAAAAATCTACCGGCCTTTCACGAGACCAAGCTTTCGAACAACTCCGCGCGAGGGGAATCGGAGTAAACGTCCACTACCAACCAGTCTACCAGCACCCCTATTACGCGAATCGCTTTGGCGACCAAACTGGACTATGCCCGAAGGCAGAGCAGGCCTACCAAGAAATTCTCTCACTTCCAATTTTCCCGCTAATGAGAGAAGAAGATGTTCGCTTGGTAGCCGAGCAACTTCAAGCGATCGCCCAACCCAAGCCGAATGCTCTTTCGAAAGCCGCCTAGCTCGATGAAAACCGTAGCCATCATTCAAGCTCGCCTCGGAAGCACGCGGCTTCCGGGTAAAGTTCTCCGCCCGCTTGGGGGCAGAACCATGCTTGAATGCGTTATGGGCCGTCTAGCTGATTGCCAGACTATCGACCAACTCGTGATTGCAACAACGACCCAGCCCGCCGATCGTGAATTAATCGAATTCTGCCAACATCGACAATGGGCTTTTCATGCTGGCAGTGAAAACGATGTTCTCTCTCGATATGTTGAAGCCGCAGAAAAATATTCTGCAGATCAAATTGTCAGAATCACCTCAGATTGCCCTCTCATCGATCCAAAGATTGTTGATCAAACGGTCAACCTGATGAACTCGGATGCCCGAATCGACTACGCCACTAACTTTCACCCTCTTCGAACTTATCCCCGCGGACTCGACTGCGAAGCGTTGACCCGCCAAACACTCGACCGAATTGACCGCCTTGCAACAACACCACGGTATCGCGAGCACGTAACACTTTATACCTATCAAAACCCGACAAAATTCAAGATTGCCTCAATCAACGGAACTGAAGACTGGTCTCACCTCCGATGGACGGTCGACACAGAAGACGACCTTAGGCTTGCTTCAGAAATTTACCGCCACTTCGGTGATTTCCCATTCGACTGGAAAGATATCATCAAGGCTTACAAAACACATCCATCGTGGATTGAGATTAACCGCCACTGTTTGCAAAAAATTGCTTAGTGAACACGTTTTCATGCCCATCAATCGACCCACACTTTTGATTCGCGCTGACGCCGGGCCTGCCATTGGAACTTGGCATGTCACACGCTCTCTTTCAGTCGCGCGAGCGTGGAAGAACTCAGGAGGCACCGTCGCGTTTGCCTGCGGCTCGCTTCCTCGAGGACTCCTCGAGAAAATTGCCTCCGAACAAATTCACTTTATTCCACTCAACCATTCAGAATGCGACCAAGCCGATGCGATGGAAACGAAACGCATTGCCGCCACGATGCATCCAGATTGGATCATCCTTGACGGCGATCGATTCGAAGAAAAATATCTCAGGTCCCTTAAGAAGGGGCAGGCGAAATTGCTGCTGATTGACGACCATGGATCAGCTCGTACGCGATTTGCAGACATGGTTTTAAGCCAGACCGCCGCGTCTGCTGATTCACTGATTACTCAACCGCACGGAGATTTCATATCACTCGGTGGCCCAGAATTTATTTTGCTTGACGGTCTAATCACTGATCGGGAATCCATCTCACCACCCCCCAAAAGAATTCCCAAGGTGGCACGGAAAATCCTGGTGTCTCTCGGAGAGAGAGACAAGGAAAATTGGACGCTTAAGACACTGCAATCTATTTCTGATTTGGAAAAAAAACGCATCGTTGTGGATTGCGTGATTGGCCCTCAATACTCTCACGCAGCCGAATTGAACCAGTTTAAGAAGCAAGCAAATTTAAACCTGAGAATCCATCGAAATCGCGACCGAGTTCATCAACTGCTCTCCCGAATTGACATCGCAATTACCTCACGAGTTGCTGCCAATCAACTCGCTTACTGGGGAATCCCAACCGTCATCATCGATCAATCCCAGCAATTACCTCGCATCCACGACCCCCAAAATCAACCGACATTCGAATTCCAAGGGCAACCTGAGGTAACCAGTCGCCGAGAGCTTAAACAAGTTCTAAACCAGTTAATTGTTAATCCGGAACAAAGAAAGGCCATGTCCACACTCGGTCAGCGGCAAATCGACGGGCAGGGAGCCAAGCGAGTGGTACGCACCATGAAAACTGGCTGCTTGAAATTACGATCAGCCAATCCCCATGATTCTGGAATCATCTGGCGTTGGCACAATGATCCCGAGGTTAAATCGGTTTCCTTAGCGAGCCCCGATCCGTCATTCGATGAATTTGTCACAGAATTCCAATCGACGATTGCCTCAGGCATTAACCACTGCTGGATTGTCGAAAACGCCGCTGGAACCGCAATCGGTTACGCTTGTTTTGACAAACTCAGCAGCGGAGGTTCGCCAAAAATAAGTGTTATTGTCGATCACTCGCGAAGGGGCAGGGGAATTGGAACTGCGCTAATCACCCAAGCCTCAGAGAAACTGTTTCGCGAATCCAGTCATCGCAGCATTGTTGCTCAAATTCGGCCAGGTAACATTGCTTCGGAAAAAGCCTTTCGAGCAGCCGGCTATTCAGGAATTCAACCAAAAATCATCAATGGAAAAATGGCGCTTCAATTCGAGCTAAAACGCCCCTCCGCAATCCCACTTCCACTCCCTCGAGGACACCGAAAAAAATCGGCCTGAATTATCTCTAAGCAACACCGCGAACAATCCCCTAACTCATTCGTTCAAAAGCTATTCGATGGACTCCAAAAAGAACATTCAAATTAATGGCCGCCTAATTGGCGATCGACAACCAACCTACATCATTGCCGAATTGTCCGCCAACCATCACCAGTCCTTTGACCGTGCTGTCGACATCATTCGCGAAGCACATTGTGCTGGTGCTGACGCTGTAAAACTCCAAACCTACACTGCCGACACACTGACACTCGACTCACATCAACCCCACTTTAAAATCCAGAGCGGTACGGTCTGGGATGGCAAGAGTTTTTACGAACTTTACCAAAAAGCATACACTCCATGGGAATGGCATGCCGAACTAAAATCGATTGCCAACGACCTGGGAATGGACCTCTTTTCAAGCCCATTCGACGCCACCGCTGTTGAATTTCTTGAAACGCTCGATGTGCCCGCTTATAAGATTGCTTCATTTGAAATTATCGACGTTCCACTCCTGCGTAAAGTTGCTGCCACAGGTCGTCCCGTAATTGCTTCAACAGGAATGGCTTCCCTCGAAGAAATCGAACAAGCCGTAAAAACCTTGCAAAACAATGGCTGCAATGAAATCGCACTGCTCAAGTGCACCAGTGCGTATCCAGCGCCACCAGAATCCATGAACCTGAGGACACTCCCGGATCTCGCCTCTCGATTCAACATTCCCGTTGGGCTTTCGGATCACACCCTCGACCACCATTCTTCAATTACTTCGGTTGCATTAGGTGGCTCCATTATCGAAAAACACCTTACACTTTCACGGGCCGAAGAAGGCCCTGATAGCTCATTCTCACTGGAGCCGTCCGAGTTTGCTGAATTAGTAAACGCAATTAGGACCACCGAAAAGGCGATTGGGGACGTCAAATATGGCCCGACGGATAGCGACCAGAACAATTTGGCCTTCCGCCGCTCATTATTCGCAATTCAAGACATCCAACCCGGTGAAAAGTTTACGCTCGACAATGTTCGCTCCCTCCGCCCAGGCAAGGGTCTCGAGCCTGTCCACCTCGACAAAGTGCTATCGGCAACCGCATCTCAACAAATTCCTCGCGGAACCCCACTTACCTGGCATCACGTAGCCTGAAACTCACCGATTCCACACGTCCCTAACCTCAAACCCCCTGGTAGCGGCGGATGAGCCGGGGAACGCACTCAAGACGCCGACCTTCTCCTCGGCAATCATCAACTCCGGCAACGGCTAGCGGATTTGATTGACGTTTGAGAATCAGGGCAAAAAGATTAAGTTTAGACAAACTCGATATTCCATCGCTAGCAACGATGTTCGAGTATTTGCAAGGAAGCATTTTTTCAAACAGGCATCATGAAAAATCTCAATCGAGCGTTACGGATGACGCTCAACTATCGCTGGTCTTTGCTCGCCTCTTTCTTTTGTAGTGCGATGGTGGCGGTTCTCTGGTCGCTAAACCTAGGCGCGGTTTATCCGTTTGTCGAAATAGTCATTAAAGGAAAGTCTCTTCATCAATGGGTCGCTGATGAAGACGCAGAATCACAGCAATTAATCACTAGTAGCCAGAATAGCATTCGAGAATTGGAAGAACGCCTTAAAGCGAACCCAGAGCCAACCGAAGCGTCAAAAATTAAAAGCCAGATCAGCGCAAATCTTTATGACATTCAGATTCAGGAAACCCGCAGCACGGGTCGAGCCAAATTAGCACCTTACATCAAGAAATACGCGCCAGAAAAACCATTCACAACACTCGCCTATTTAATGGCACTGATGTTTGTCGGCACCGTTCTGCGCGGAATGTTTCTGATGGGCAGTATGGTCTCCGTTGCCCGGGTCGGTCAGCGAACCATGCTGGATATGCAGAATCGAGTATTTCAAAATGTACTGGACATGGAAGCCTCGGAACTGGGAGTCAAGGGAACCGGTGATTTAATCAGTCGGATCCGCGGTGAAACCGGGGCAATCTGCCAAGCTATTACAACATTGTTTGGAAAGACGATTCGCGAACCCCTCAAGATGACGGGGTGTCTGGTTGGCGCGGCATGGGTGAATTGGCGACTATTGCTGTTTTCTCTTTTAATCTGTCCCATCGCCGGATACCTGATGCTGAAACTAGCTCAGGTAACCAAACGTGCCAACAAGCGGGCAATGGAAGATTCAGCAAAACTGCTTAATCGCCTATACCAAGCGTTGACTTACATGCGAGTCGTCAAAGCCTTCACCAATGAAGATAATGAACGCAGGCGATTTGATCTGGTCGCCAACGATGTCTACAAAAAATCTATGCGGATTTCAGTTTTTGGAGCCCTTTCGAGAATCAACAATGAACTTCTCGGTGTCAGTATGATCTCCCTCAGCGTCCTCGCCGGCGGATATCTGGTACTCAACTCAACGAATTACCTCTTTGGAATTCGCATGTGTGACGCACCTATGGGATTCGGCAGCCTCATGATGTTCTTTGGGTTTTTAATTGGCATTGCCGATCCACTGCGAAAAATGGCAGACGTTTATAACATGATTCAAGGGGGCGTAGTCGCTGCCGACCGAGTCTTTCCTTTGATTGACCAGATTCCAGCGATACAAAATCCTGTATCGCCAGTGGCATTTCCAACAGGCAAACTCGACATAGAGTTTTGTGATGTGCATTTTGAATACGAGCTCGGCCAGCCAATCCTTCGGGGAATTAGCGAACAGATTCCCGCGGGCACCTCGCTGGCTATTTTGGGGCATAACGGCTGTGGAAAAAGCACGCTGATCAATTTGATTCCGCGATTTTTCGACACCAGCGGCGGCGCGGATCAACTCGACGGACAGGTTCGCATTGGTGGTAATGACATCCGCAACTATCCCGTCAAAACGCTCCGGCAAAAGATTGGATACGTGACGCAACAAACCATGCTATTCAACGATTCGATTGCTCAAAACATCGCCTACGCCAAACCCGAAGCAACGCATCAGGAAATCGTGGCAGCCGCCCAAAAAGCGCATGCTCACGAATTCATTTCACAAATGGAGCACGGCTACAATTCGATGATGGGAGAGCACGGCGGCAATCTCTCCGGCGGACAACGTCAACGCATTTCTCTGGCTCGCGCTATCCTGAAAGACCCCGAGATCCTAATACTTGACGAAGCTACCAGTCAGATTGATCCGGAAAGTGAGAAGCTGATCCACGAAACTCTCGCTGAATTTATACAAGGCCGAACCACCGTCCTCATTACTCACCGCATGTCGACACTCGAACTGGCTGACAAGATCATGATCATGCGTGAAGGCCAAATTGTCGATTGCGGAACCCACGAACAACTTCTATCGCGCTGTTCCGATTATCGCCGCATGAGAAACCTTCAACTTGAGGAGGCCGCCTGATGAGTGCATCCGCCCGAAAATACGTGGAACCGAACCTGCCAACCTCCAACCTTCAACTTCCAGGCATCACAACAAAATTCGAGCAACTCCAACTCGCTACCGAAATCATTAAGAACGAAGCAGAAGCATTAAAAAATCTCGCTTCCAACCTACCGGACGACTTTTGCGTGGCCACCGACCTTCTCTTGGACTGTGAAGGCTGTGTGATTGTCACAGGCATTGGCAAAGCCGGCTGGATCGGACAAAAAACTTCTGCATCATTGGCGTCCGTCGGCGTACGCAGTCACTTCCTTCATCCCGCAGAAGCAATTCATGGCGACCTTGGAAGGGTCGGCCCCAAAGATATTATTCTCGTTTTTTCAAATAGCGGCGAAACAGGAGAAATCCTGAAGCTCCTTCCGTCCCTTGAAAAATTCCAAACCCCCATCATTGCCATTACCGGCAAACAGAATTCAACACTGACCGCCCACAGTGCTGCGGTTCTTAACTATGGAAAAACCAATGAAGCCTGCCACCTTGGCCTCGCACCATCGACAACCACGGCGTTGATGCTCGCCCTAGGAGACGCACTCACGTTGGTCGTCTCCAAAACCAAACAACTCCAGGCAGATGACTTTGCAAAATTCCACCCGGGAGGCTCCCTCGGAAAACGCCTCTCCCTAGTAGAGCAGGTAATGAGGCCAATTAACGAATGTCGAATTGCAAATGAAACGGCGACGGTTCGCGATATCTACATTCAACAAGGAGGCCGCGAGCGCAGGTCTGGCGTTGTGTTAATAATTGACCAACAATCTCGACTAACTGGTATTTTCACCGACAGCGACCTCGCAAAATTACTTGAAAAACAACAAGACGAACTATTTGACGAACCCATCCGAAACGTGATGACCCAGTCTCCGATTACGATTGCTGCTGGCAGCAAAACATTCGTCGCCATCGAGACGCTCGCCTGTCGGAACCTTAGTGAATTACCTGTCGTCGACGCAGACGGGCGAGCGATCGGCCTGATCGACATTACTGACGTTGTCAATGTTCGAAACGGACAATAATAGCGCGCATCCCTGCAACCAACGTCTCGACAGACTCCGTGCTAATGCGACTTGCAATACTGGCTCTGGCGCAATACTGGCTCTGGCGGCAGACAACACATTGCCTGCCCGCTTGCCAACGGTTTGCTCGATCAACAGACACCCACTCGGCTTGGCAGCTCAATCTGCTGCTCCTTCGCTTATTAACGAAGCCAAGTTCCAAGTGACCGCTGGAAACTGGGAAACAATTCTTAGCCACCCTAAGCTTTATACCGAATTTGTTTTTTTGTTTATTTTTTTTCAATAAATTTTAATGTGCTAAAAAACAACACTAACAACATGGATGACCGAAATAAAATACTTTGAAGGACGTTTTAACTACGATAATAAATCAGAGTTCCCCCACGAAATCCGGACTTGGTGAACAAATTCTGCGATCCGTTCCTTAACCCTACCTTCATGGGGGAAGAATTCTAACGGTAGACAACGCGCAATAGCTACAATATGGACGGGGTGACTACGCTCGTTTCTTCCTTTTTACATCAGTTTTTTACTGCAATACTGGTAGGAGCGACCTATCTGTTTCTTGGACGTCGGAAATATATTTCATCCTATTTGTTTTACGAGGTAAACAACTATGTATTCACCATCGCGCCGAAAGGCGTTTACTTTGGTTGAGCTGCTAGTGGTCATTGCGATCATTGGTATCTTGATCGGCATGCTGCTTCCTGCCGTGCAGCAGGTTCGCGAGGCAGCGAGACGAACAACTTGCATGAACAATGCACGCCAAATCGCACTCGCAGTTTTGAACTATGAAAGTGCTTATCAACAGTTCCCTTCAGGCTGGGATGGTTGGAACGCCTCTTCGGCATTTCCAAAGCAGTATCTTCCGTTCAAGTGGCGTGGAAGCACTCCTTACCGTGGTAACTACTGGGGTTGGGGAACTTTCATCCTTCCGTTCATGGAGCAAAATAACCTTTATGACAACTGTAATCTCTACACCCACTATGGTGAGGATATGTTGTTGCCAAACGGCGACCAGCTAACTGGCTCGGTTATCCCGTCCTTCCAATGTCCAAGTGACAACCCGAAGATTGATGGCAAAAACACGTGTTACACGTCAAACTCTTTGGACCTACCCAACGGTATTTCCAACTACGTCGCCAACATTGGTTTTTCCATGTGGAATTCACGTCGAATGGATCCAAACCACCGAAAGAAGTGGGGACCGTTTGGCATGAACACCCGAGTTGACTTCGGCACGATGGCCGATGGCTCAAGTAACACCATCATGATTGGTGAGCGATGCAGCGATCCTGAAACTGGTCCAGCCCCGAAGAACGCTCTAATGGTCGGAGCGATTTGGGCTGGTTCACACCGCTGGCAGAACAACCCCGACCTTTCGACTCCGATGGCTGGCCGCTGGTCAAACATGGGTCGCGCGGGCGGACTTAACTTTATCGTCAACGGGAACTACCGAGCCCGCTCGCTTGCTTCCAGCGGTCACACCACAGGTGCGACAGTTGCAATGTGCGACGGTTCTGCTCAGTTCCTATCTGACAACGTGGCAAACTCGACACTGAACTGGCTTGCCGCTTATCAGGACGGAAATACAGTTAACGAGTATTAATGATAACTATCGTTTAGATTTCAATTGGGGCCCGATTGCTTTGTAGTCGGGCTCCACTTTTTTTACGGACAAACACACGAGAAAAAATGATGAAACTCCAAATCAAACGTCTTTCGTTCTTGGGCCTTGCGGCTCTTCTTTGCATCAGTACGCTTGCTGGCTGCAATGGTGGGGGCGGAAACGCCCCAGTTTCTGGCACAGTAACACTCGATGGTGAACCGCTTGCTGGAATTAGAGTTACCTTCTTTCCGGAACCCGCTACTGGAAACACGTCTCCCGGCCCTTACTCGACTGCAGTGACTGACGGCGAAGGAAACTTTTCCTTGGTCGATCGATACGGCAAAGAAGGGGCCATGGTTTGGAGACACGCGGTTGAATTCGAGTGGGATGAACTAGACGAAGCGGAGCTTTCAGATGCAATGGAGGGTGACGGCGATGGCCAATCGGATTCAAAAGCGGTCGCTGCGGCCAAAAGCAAAATGAAAAAGTTCGCCAAAATCCCGGATAAATACCAATCGGGTAACTCGGGACAATTATACGTCGATGTGCCGAGTGGTGGGCTAACGGGCCATAAATTAGAAATGACTAGCAATTAGCCTAAGCGAGTGCAACTGGCACTAGCTGGTACATCTAGCAATTCACTTCTAACAAATTAAAGCCTAAGAGCTCTCGATCTTCGAGAGCTCTTTTTTATTCCCCCGTGAGTTTCGCGATCACCAATAAGAAATTGCGAAGTACACTATTAGACGCACGCTTTGTCAATTATGTTGTTTTTTGAGTGTGCATTGCCAGTGTTCCTTAACGTGCAACCAAAGCAAATTGTTTCATAACTAAATAAGAAGATAATCAACGATGGATAAACCAAAAATTGCCGCCTGCTTCCCCAAACAAGTAGATTTAGTAGCTGGTAAAAAATACGCTTACTGCACCTGCGGCATTTCGGAAAACCAGCCGTTTTGCGACGGCAAACACAAAGGGACAGACTTTGTGCCAATGGTTTTTGAGGCGGCTGAAACAGAAACAGCCTATTTCTGTCAGTGCAAACAAACTTCCAATGCCCCTAAGTGCGACGGAACGCACAACACACTCGAATCTTCCGATGATGCTACAACCTAATCTTTTAAATTAGCTCTCCAACGGTGGCTGACCGGCAGCTTCAGTAGTGGTTCGATATGAGCAAGCAAGCAAAATTCATTCTCCTTAGCAAAGCGCTTGGATGGGTCTTGCTTGCTTTAATATTTATCTTACTAATTCTAACCCCTCTACTGACCTCAACACTTTTAAAAATAACGCAACTCCCCATTGGCGTGTTGCAATATTGGAGATACATCGAGTCATCCCAAGCCACGCTGATGAAGTTGCTTGGCGTGATTTGGATTTTCTTCCTTGGTGGATGTTTTGCCAGTTTTTTAAATGTCGTCGCATGGCGGCTTCCCCGAGGTCGTGGCGTTAACGGCTCAAGTATGTGTCCGTTCTGCGAAACAGAACTCTTGTTTAGCGACAACCTGCCCGTTTACGGTTGGATTCAAAATTCGGGACGATGCAGAACCTGTCGCACACCGATTTCTCCGCGTTACCTGATCGTTGAGGTTTTTCTCGGTTTCGTTTTTCTCCTGATTGCATTTTTTGAAATCCTAACTGGCGGATCCAATCTGCCGTTTCAGCCGGCATTGCAGACTCAAGGATTTGAACACCTTTTACTTGATCCCAAGTGGAATTTAATCCAAATCGCTTCTTACCACTTAGCTCTTATTTGCTTTCTGTTTACATTCTCGCTCATTCGCTCCGAACGATTACAAGTCCCTCGGCGAGTTTTTTACTGGGGGCTCGGCATGGGTGTCGGACTGCCCTTGATTTGGCCAGGCATGACGTTAATCGCATGGAACATTGACACCCAACAGCTAATTGAAATCGCACGCGGAACAACGACGCAATTCATTACATTCGTCTACGGCCTGATCGCCGGCTCTGCATGCGGGCTATTGTGCTCATGGGCAACTTTAAATTCCAAAAGAATGCTGGAAGATCGCGTTTATCAATCCACGATTGAACAATTCAATTACGTCGATGACGTCATCGCCACCATGGCACTAGTAGGGATCTTCCTTGGCTGGCAGGCAGCTTTGTCGGTGACACTTTTCTTCTTAATCATGCAAACCATTTTACTGCTGTCGGCAAAAAGATACCGGCTATCCGCGGTTCCCCCTTCAGCGACGGTTTTCACAGCAACGCTTCTGCACTTATTGACGTGGCACGCCTCTACTTACCTTCCAATCTGGCCATCCCCGACAGCAAACGCTGGCGAAATTTCAGTTTCCCTCGTCGCTATCCTCTCAGTTTCTACGGCTCTTCGAAAATTCGCTGCCGCCCAGTAAAATCTTCAAACTTTTTAAAACTGGACGTCAAAAAACGGGCCAGCGGAAGAGTACCCGC
>CALKNI010000014.1 GCA_938091115.1 uncultured Pirellulaceae bacterium
GTTGATCGGCTGTGATTCTTGATGTTATTTGGTTCTAGCTGGTTTCGAGATTCGCATAATAGCGAGGGTTTTCTAAAAGCCTTTTTGATGCGGTTGCGGAAAATTTCCCGGGAACGCTGGCAGGGGGTAATTCTGTTCAAAGAGAGAGTTAGAAAACTGAATTTGGAAAATTGAACGGGCGCGTTCTAGGAGTGGTTTTCCTTTGTGAAATCCGCGCGTGTTGCCTGCGAGTGGAGTCCCATCCGGATCCGCCCGTTTAACAAGCTCTTCAGTTGCTAGTTTTGTTAAATACTCGCTTAAAACTGACCGCTTTTTGGGAGACGGAAATAAGCAGAGTCATGTTTACAAGGACCAATTAGGTTGTAAACTTTGTGCTGCGGTCTGCCGCGGGCTGGGTCTGTTCTACCCTGTTGAATCCCTGTTCAGGGGGCCGCCAAAGCGTCAGATATGACAAGTTTTTTAGGGCAGAATCAATTGTCTCGCACGAGCATCATGTGAGAAAGGAAATAGCAGATGGATTTTTCTAACCGGCTTCGGTCGTGTTTATCGTTGTTGGTCTTTTTAATGTTTGTCACCCCCGCGATATTGTGGGCTGACGATTGGGGGCATTGGCGGGGGCCTATAGGCAATGGCGTCTCTACGGAAGCGACTCCGCCCACAGAGTGGAGCGATACAAAGAATGTAAAATGGAAGGTTTCCATTGAGGGGAAAGGATCAGGTTCCCCGGTCGTTTGGGGGGATCGCGTTTTCGTCGTGACGGCCTTGTCGACAGAAGCTCCATCGCGGGGATCGGATGAATCGTCGGGTCGTCGGGGTAGAGGTAGCGCTCCTTTAACCCGAACGGATTTTCAAATCCTTTGTTTCGACCGTGCCACAGGCGAAAAAATTTGGCAGCAAACTGCCGTCACAGCGACACCCCATCAGGGCGTCCATTCGACCAACAATTTTGCTTCGGCCTCGCCATGCACAGATGGACAACATGTTTACGCGTTTTTTGGTTCAAGGGGTCTCTACTGCTACACCATGGATGGGCAGCCGGTATGGAAGCGGGATGATTTTGGAAAAATGGAGACACGAAACGCATTTGGTGAGGGCAGCTCCCCTACGATCTCGGGGTCGAAGATCATTGTGCCGTGGGATCATGACGGCCCGTCGGCGCTTTACGCGCTGGATAAGTTGACTGGTAAAACCATTTGGAAGACCAAGCGAGATGAACCCACGAACTGGTCCACGCCACTGATTGTAGAGAATGGTGGCCAGAAGCAGATCGTAATGAACGGGCAAAATTACGCGCGTGGTTATGATTTTGAGTCAGGTGAAGAACTCTGGCGCTGTGGCGGTCAGACACAACGTCCCTGCGCATCGGCCGTTCACCATGATGGAATGGTTTATGTGGGAAGCGGATTTCGTGGCTCTTTCTTGGGTGCTTTTCGCGCCGACAGCAAGGGAGACATTGGTGATACAAAGAATGTTGTTTGGTCGGTTAATAGGGATACTCCCGACATCGCATCGCCTCTCTTAAGTGAAGGTCGAATTTATTTTCACAAAGGAAAGTCCGGTGTCCTGTCATGTTTAGATGCAAAGACGGGTGAACCATTTTTTTCGGCAACGCGAGTGCCAGGTCTTTCCAGTATCTACGCTTCTCCTGTTGCAGCTGGAGGCTATGTTTTTTTAACTGGACGCAGTGGTCGGACGGTGGTCCTCAAAGACGGCGAAAAATTTGAAGTGGTGGCGTCCAATTCTGTTGGTGAAACGGTTGATGCGACACCGGCTCCTGTAGGGAAGCAACTGTTTATTCGCGGTGAGAAGCATCTCTTCTGCATCGAAGAGTGAAATTCTTACCTATATTCGATCTTCAAATAATCGTATGCGTCGCTGTGCGACTTTCCTGTTCTCGCGATAAAACTTTCTGATGTTGCATTTCGTGACATGAGGCTTAAGTGACTTGCCAACGTCTTGGGTATTGCCTTCCTCCGCCATCCCTACAGTCATTCAGCCAATCATGGCTCGATAAATCTCAGAGTTTTGCATGCGGTCAACATTCGTGAATCGTTTCGTTGGTAATCCTTTAACTCGAATGCGTGGATTAAATATTTCATGCTGGAGCTGAGCAGGTCGAAGCTGCCTTTAATGTTATCGAGGTGCAGAATAACAGAGAACGATTTCACCCTTATTTGAACTACTAACTTCCACTCAACTATGAAGCAACAAGCAACGGAACTTAGTATGATCAGACTCAGGAAATTGATGTCCACAGGAAACAGTCCAAAACAAAGGTGGTTAGTTCGGTTCAATAGCTTCCCGTTTCCAAGATTTCGTCAGTTGGTTCTGGTCCTTCCAAGGCGATTTTGATATGCCGATTAAAACGATTGTCTTCCGCAACGGTATGGTGTTTCGCTAAACTTTCAAGTTGTCCAGTGTTGGTGATTTACGGGACTTGTATCACAAACTAGAGTAACTGGATGTTTCGTATTTACCTTCAAATCGCCTTTCCGTTCGTGCTCTCATGCGCTGAGGTTGCATTTGGCAATCCATTATTGGCCCAGGAGATGAAACCGGTGGTAGTTGCTGCCGTCATCGAAGCCGAAGTCCGCGCAGGCCAGAGTGTTGTTGGCACCGTTAAGCCACTTCGAACCAGTCGGATCGGCAGCGCTCTTGATGGGCGAGTCCATCAATTCCTCGTAGATGAAGGCCAGATGATTCGCAAAGGGCAGACTTTGGCCCAGCTTAGAACAAAAACACTCGAGATCGAACAGGCCGCTGCTACCGCCGAACATCAACTGGCTCTAAGTCGTTTGTCCGAGCTGGAAAATGGCTCAAGACCTGAGGACATTGCGGAGGCTGATGCCATCATGCAAGCCGCTACAGCGGCCGCAAAAAATGCAGACTCTCGGCTGGAGCGAATGGAATCCTTGGCGCGAGGATCTGCATCCAGCTTGGGAGAACTAGATGACGCGAAAGAACGCGCCGACGCCGCAAGGTATGCACTCAAAGCGGCCCAGGCTTTATTGGAGCGGATTAAAGAAGGCCCTCGAAAAGAAACGATCGCGCAGGCCGAAGCTCAAGTTGAATTGCAAAAACAAAAGCTCGAGCTAATTAAAGACCGGGTGAATAAGTCAACGATTATCGCCCCATTCGACGGGTTTGTCTCAGCTGAATTTACAGAAGAAGGCGCATGGATTAATCGTGGTGATCCCGTTGTTGAAATCATTCAAATGGATGAAGTAGAGATTCTTGCACCAGTCACGGCTGAAACGATTGTTGGACTTCGCAAAGGAGACGTTCTTCGCATTGAGTTTCCTGAGATTCCAAACCAAATCTTGACTGGAAAAGTTGACCGAATCGTGCCGGTGGCTGCCGCTCAAGCTAGAACCTATCCGGTTTATTTGCGATTAAAAAATAAAATTGAAAACGAAACTCCAATGCTCCTTGCCGGAATGCTGGCTCGGGTGGATGTTCCCGTCGGCCAGCGAAAAAAACTTCCGTTGGTTCCCAAGGATGCGTTGGTGCTTAACGGAAAAGATCGGTCGGTTTTTGTCGTTGATTTCGGCAAGAGTGACAGTTCAAACGAGTCGGCCAAAGGAGTCGTTCGCAAGGTTTCAGTCGAACTTGGAGTCGCCATGGATGATCGAATTCAAGTGATTGGGGAAATCAAAGTTGGCGACTTTGTTGTTGTTGAGGGAAATGAACGACTCGTTCCCAACTCGCAAGTAAAAATAGTTAATGGCAAGAAATCGGAGAATCAATGATCGGTTGTCCGTTTAGATTGCTACATCAATAAATCAAAATCAACCTAATTCCTTTACCTCAGAAAGCAGCGGTTCGATGGCGGATGAGGGGAAAGCGATACAATGCGAATTGCCATAAGTTAGCCACTGCCAAATTAACCACCTCCGACGCTTTGCGTAGAACTTTCCCGTGCTGGGGAGAATCCAGCACGGCTGTAGTGTCTTCGACGTGTTGCGTCCCTAATTTCATATTTTCAATCAAGCGCCCAAATGAAGATTTTTGAATCATTTATCCGAAATCCAGTCAAGGTTTCGGTCGGTGCATTGATCGTTGTGCTCTTCGGCTCTATCTCATTGGTCACGATGCCAAAGCAGCTGATCCCAGCTGTTCAAAATCCAATTCTCTCAGTTGAAACACGCTGGCCCGGAGCAAGTCCTCAGGAAATTGAGCGGGAGATCGTTCAAGAGCAGGAAGAACAACTTGCGGCGATCGAAGGTCTGGTCAAGATGACTTCGCGGTGTCGCGATTCGTCAGCTGACATCACATTGGAATTCGCAGTTGGCACTGACATCGAAGACGCCATGATGCGAGTCAATACGCGTCTGCAACAAGTTCGTGAATACCCCATTAATGCGAACGAACCTGTGATTGAAGCATCCGATGTCACGGATAGTCCTATCGCTCGATTTGCTTTGACCTCTCGGCCACCGACAGTCGAAAAGATTCAGGCTTTTCAAAACACTCATCCAGAGCTTGCTAAAGTGCTTGAGTCATCACGGCGAGCGGGTAACACAGGCCTACGCGTCTTTCGACTAACGCAAATTTACGAACAGCTGGGCGACCAACATCCTGAATTGAAGGAACTGCTTCCTGCTGAAGTTGACCTTCAGGATGTTCGCAAAATTTCGGAAGACCTGATCGAGCCGCAGTTCGAGCGAGTCCCCGGTGTTTCCGAAGCAGATACTTACGGAGGCCAGGAAGAGGAACTGCAGGTCATCGTCGATCCGGAACGGCTTGCCGCGCGTCAACTGACGATCGCTGATGTTCGGGTTGCGCTCGGTGGTCAGAACAAAGACACTTCAGCCGGCAACGTTTGGGAAGGCAAAAGACGCTGGGTCGTCCGCACGCTTGGGCAATTTCGCGATCCAGAGCATGTAAAGCAGCAAGTCCTTGCGATTGAAGACGGAATCCCGGTTTATGTCCGGGATGTCGCTGAGGTTCGGTTGGCCTACAAGAAACAGGAAAGCATTTCGCGGCGATATGGCATCGCCAGTAATGGGCTTAGTATACGAAGGACTTCGGGTGCTAACGTTCTCGAAGTGATGAGCGGCGTTCAAAAAGTGACCGAGGATTTGAACAACGGATTATTGAAACGTTTAGATCTAGAGCTTTTTCAGTACTACGACGAAACGGAATATATTCAATCGGCAATCAAAATTGTTCAGCAAAACATCTTTGTCGGCGGTGCTCTGACGATCATCGTATTGTTGATGTTTCTGCATCTAGGCCGGCGAACGTTGCTTGCCGTGCCATTGATTGCAGGTAGCGCCGTCGCATGTGTTTTTGTGTCGCCGTGGTTTTTTCTTGTCACTTTGGGATTAACTCTAGGTGTGGGATTTTGGTTTGGTCGTGGAGCCTTGATTGTCGGACTTGCGATTCCAGTTAGCATTATTGGAACGTTTCTGATGCTCGGTTTGATGGGGCGTTCGCTGAACGTGATTAGTCTTGCTGGGCTCGCTTTTGCAGTGGGGATGCTCGTAGACAATGCGGTGGTCGTGCTGGAGAACATCTATCGTCGACGCCAAAGTGGAGAGAATGCCTTTCAGGCCGCATCCGAAGGGACCAAGGAGGTTGCCGGCGCGGTGATTGCATCGACGCTCACGACAATTGCCGTTTTCATTCCGGTGCTCTTTGTTCAAGAGACTTCTGGGCAACTTTTTCGCGATATCGCACTGGCCATCAGTTGCGCCGTTGGCTTGTCACTGATTGTCTCCTTCACGATGATTCCGACGGCAGCAGCACGGTTGATTGCCAGAGGCTCGTTTGTCGACAACGGTGATTCTTCAGGCACTCATCCAGATGGTGATGGACCTGACATTGACGAAAAGGTTACGCGCCGACCTCAATTTTCCGATGCCGGGCCAATCGTGTGTTTAATTCACCGATTTGGAGTTGGACTCTCTGATGGCGTTACCAATTTGAATCGGTGGATCCTGGCAAGTTCTGTGAGATCCGGTGCGCTAATCGTTTTAATGGTGACGATGTCGATCGGAATCTCTTATTTGCTTTGGCCAAAAGTTGAATACCTGCCTTCGGGCAATCGAAATTTTGTGTTTTGCAGTCTTTCACCTCCTCCGGGTTACAACATCAAACAATTGATGGCCATGGGAGAGAAACTGGAAAAAGATCTCGAACCTTATTGGAACGTCGATGCGGATGATTCGGAGCTCGAATATCCCCCAATCGACTATTACTTTTACTCAGTCCGCGGCACATCCGTTTTCATGGGATTTCGAACCAAAGATGAAGCGCGGGTTCGAGAATTGATTCCGTTGGCCAAAAAGACTGGCTCACAGTTTCCGGGAACGCGCGCAATCGCGAAACAATCCAGTTTGTTTGAACGTGGATTGAGCAGTGGACGTACAATCGATGTTGAGATCACGGGTGGTGATTTAAATAAATTGATTGCAGTTGGCCGCCGGGTTCTTGGCGACGTCAAAGCAATGATTCCCGAAGCGCAGGCACAGCCTAAGCCGAGTCTCGATCTTTCCAGTCCGGAAATTCACGTTCAGCCGAAATTGGTCGAGTCGTCTGAGATGGGAATCAGTGCAGCGGAACTTGGATACACCATTGACGCGTTTGTCGATGGCGCTTATGCCGGCGACTATTTTGTCGATGGAGACAAAATCGACTTGACGATTGTCGGAAAAAATTCCTTTGGTAGTCGTACCCAAAACGTGTTGTCATTGCCGGTCGCCACAAGAGCAGGACAAGTTGTACCACTTTCTGCCTTGGCTGAGATCGAATATAGCAGCGGCCCTGAAGCGATCTATCGGCGCGAAAAATTGCGTGCGATCACCATTTCAGTGACGCCACCGTTAACCATGCCGCTTGAAGAAGCAATGGAAATTATCGATAAGCAAATCGTTGGGAAGTTGCATGATGAAGGATTACTGGACGGCGATACGATGGTCTCGCTTTCGGGAACGGCCGACAAGCTTCGCCAGGCATGGGAGGCCCTTCGATTGAATCTGTTGCTGGCGTTGGTCATTACGTATTTATTAATGGCCGCGCTGTTCGAATCATGGTTGTATCCATTCGTAATTTTGTTCAGCGTTCCGCTCGGAGCGGTAGGCGGAGTGCTGGGTTTATGGGTGCTCAATTTCTTTGTCTATCAGCCGCTAGATGTGCTGACGATGCTTGGCTTTGTGATTTTGATTGGTACCGTTGTCAACAATGCGATCCTGATAGTCCATCAATCATTGCACTATTTGCGTGACGGGATGTCGGCACGTGAAGCTGTACCTGCGAGCGTGCGAAAGCGAATCCGCCCGATTTTTATTACGACAACAACTACGGTCCTTGGATTATTGCCATTGGTCGTTTTCCCCGGTGCTGGCAGCGAACTTTACCGTGGTCTTGGTTCGGTTGTTCTTGGCGGTTTGATAGTCTCTACGGTTTTTACTCTGTTTCTTGTTCCTGCGGTGTTCATTCTGGTAATGGAGATAAAAGAATCGGTGCTGAGCGCCTTCCGGTCCAGTGATGCGATGCTAACTCTGCCGACAACTGCACCCATTGAACCAAGCCAATCGAATTGAGTCGGCGCACGAAAAAAGCCCGGCCAAAATCATAACGCCAACCATGATCTCGTCGTTGAGTTCGCAAGTGAATAAAGCGACCGACGGACTATCACAATCTTCGTCGTTTCGGTTGGGTTTTTGGAGTTTGAGTTCTTTTTGACGCCAAAGACGTTCAACGCGTTTGTGTTTTACTTTCCAGCTTTCCCGATGAAGTAATGCAGTTACACAGCAGTATCCGAATCTTTCATTATCGGTCGCAAAGTTTACAATCCGTTTCAAAATTCTCTGCCCGTTGTCCGCCACACGGCGTTGCTACGGCTAAATCGAACGAGGCTGCCCGATCGTTGGACCATTCGCCGTCTCAATCTCGGCGATTCGAGGTTTCTCAATGATCTGCTCGGCTAGATAACGTTTTCGTCCCATTGCGTTCACGCTTTAAAGAGTCCAATTTCTATTGTGGAATCGTTCTCGAGGGGCAGGTCAGTTCGTTCTCCATTTTTTATTTCTTTAGTCCCTTGAGTTTGGCCCGTCCTTTTAATCCAACAAACATTGGTTTTTCTGGACGCTTCTCGAGAGGATCGAAGAAACGCATGTTCTTACCGACTCGATCATGATCCCCGAGGTCTGCCCGCATGTCTTCAGCCAGAGCAAGGAGTTTTTTGACCACTTCCGGATGCTCTGAAGCAACGCTGCGGGTCTCGCCCGGATCGGCGGTTAGGTCAACGAGGAAGGGCTCTTTAAATCCGGCCCAATCCTTCGGTGCAATGTGGCCGTTCTTCCCAAACTGCCCGAGCCATTCCGGTTGGGCTGGGCGTGGAAGGTGTAATTTCCATTTGCCCTGACGCACTGCTTGCAAGGAGTTGATGAAGTAGTAGGCGAACATGCGATCCTCGGCGGCCTCTGCAAATTTCCCTGCGAAGAGGGACTCGATGTTGACGCCGTCGATCACCCGGTCAGTCGGAACCTCTGCCCCAGCCAATCCCGCGAAGGTGGGCAAGAGGTCGATCGTCGCAGCGATCTTGTCGCACTCCGTTCCGCCCGGAACGCGTCCTGGTGCCCACAAGATGGTGGGAACGCGCACACCGCCTTCCCAGGTCGATACCTTTCCGCTGCGAAGGGGGCCCGCCGACCCGCCATGATCGCTGGGGAGTTTTCCGTCCTGCTTGTTCTTATTCTTAATCAACCACGGTCCGTTATCACTCGTGAAAAGGAAGTAGGTATTCTCGACCAGCTTGAGCTGCTTCAGCTTGTCGATGATGCGACCACAGTTGAAATCGATTTCCTCCACGGTGTCTCCATAGAGTCCTCGCGGTGATTTCCCTTTGAACTTCGGCGAGGCACCCAGACGCGTGTGAACCATGCTGAAGGGCACGTAGGCAAAGAAGGGTTTCTTCTGGTGCTTCTCGATGAAACTGAGCACCTCATCGGTGTTCCGTTGGGTGAGAAGTCCCATGTCTGCCTTCTCTTCAATTCGCTTTTCGTTTCGATACAGATCAACGTAACGATCATTGCTTGAAGGAGTGCCGTAGAAATAGTCAAAGCCCTGGTAATTAGGCATGAGCGTTGGTTCAAAACCGGCCTGAGAATGCCGCGCCAAATCCCACTTCCCGAAACAGCCTGTCGCGTAGCCCTTTTGCTGCAATACCTCGGCGATGGTGATTTCTTTGGTATGAAGAACCGGGTGGACTTCCTTGGTATTCCCGATTTCCGCCACGCGGAGCGGGTGGCAACCGGTCATCAAGGCGGCACGGGAGGGGCCGCAGATATGCTGGGCATAAAAGTGAGTGAATCGCATCCCTTCACCGGCAATCGCATCGAGTCGAGGCGTGCGAATATTGGGGGAGCCAAAACAACCCAGATCGGCATATCCCAAGTCGTCGACAAAAATAAGCACGAAATTTGGGGGCCGTTCCGCAGCGTTAATGGGTAATGCTACGGTGATGATTAATAAATTGACAAGGAGCAGGGGGAGAGTTTTCATGATTTGGATCAGAAAGCGATGTGACCGGAAGCAAGAATCACGTCTCAGAAAAATATCAGGCAGCCGAGCGGTCGTGTTGTTGACACGATATAAAATTTTACCGATTCGATTGGAGGGTTGGTAGCTGCCGTCTCGAGGGATTGCCGCGCCATAACTTCGCATTTGCCGAATTGCGAGGCTCCATAAACAAGTCAACCCCAACCGAATCAAACCCCGAGTCGCGAACGTACGGGCGGTTCCCCCACTTGCGGTTCGACGCTCAAGCCTTCCCGAATCGTATTCAGACACTCCCGCCGACTCAGTCGGCGGGCCGTGACAGTCCTGGCAGTGCTTCACGATTCCTGGCTAAGTCATCCAGCAATTACGGGTGTGTAGTGGCCGCAGGTTCGAATCCAGTCAGCTTGGCTCTCTGTCAGGGGAGAGCATGCGCAGTTTTCGCCGCTTTGTTTACCAGACGCACGATTAGGAGCGGTAGTCAATGTTGTCAGTTGACAACATTAATTCACTACTAAACCTAACGTCGTCCGTCTTAAGGAGATCAATCGCACGTGAGCGATTGGTTAACTGATCAGGATTCTTCGCCTTGGATCAACTGTTGCAATTTGCCTGAATCAAACAGCTCCATGACAATGTCACAGCCTCCCATAAATTTTCCATTCACATAGAGTTGTGGCAGCGTGGGCCAATCAGAAAATTCTTTGATTGCCTGTCGAAGTTCCATATCCTGAAGAACGTCAGCACTTGAAAATTCCACATTGAGATGTTTGAGAACTTCTACAACCTTACTTGAGAATCCACACATGGGAAATTCAGGGGACCCTTTCATAAAAAGCATGATTTGATTGGTTTCAATGTCTTGCTGAATGCGTTCGACGATCGTCATCTCAAATTCCCAAAAAATGTTGTTTTGAAAAATGTTATATGAAAATTACCCAAAGTTTCTTTAGTAACCATTAGCTACCGAGAATACTTTCGGTTAAAAGCCAACTAAGCCTGCCAAATCTTACTGAAATTAATTTGGCAAACGAATTGCTTTAAGCACGTGTAATCCTGTCCGGCAGGTTTCGCTTCCGCATCAGGCGTCAGGTGTACCGGTCTTTAGTTTAAGCGCATGTAGGTCGCCTTCAAACTTAGCCTTGAGTGGTTTCATGACCTGTCGGTGTTGTTCCACCAAGGACATCCCAACAAAAGATTGGCAAATCACCTTGGCCTCAAGGTGCGCTCCGTCGCTCTGCGGGTCACTCACAATGACCGTGGCGTCCGGCAAAGCGGTCAAAATTATCCCTTTGATCTGTTCCGTTAAATCACTCATCCAGTGTGCTCCTCAAGCCAACGGACAATGTCAGCGGATTCGTACAGCGGCTTGCCGTCAATGACAAGGCATGGCACTTGACCTTTACCGCCAATTTCAATTAGGGCGTCTCTTGCTCCCGGCTCGGACTGAAGATCTCGCATGGGAATTTCCAAATTCAAGCGGTCAAGGCAATCCTTTACAACCTTGCAGAACGGGCACGAGGGAAAATGATACAAAGTCAATTCGGGCATCTAGTCGCTTTCTTTTATTTTAAGAGTACGTTCGGACATTATTTTAGGAATCCTAATAGGGCTCAATGGAGCAGATTTAGATTGTGCTGCAAATCATAAAAAATATCTACCAGCGAGGGGAATTAGAGGACGCTACAACCCCCTTCTCCGAATAAAACGCGAGTCTTCGGTGAATGGACGTTGAGTTTGGCCGTTAAACCTTGGCTTTTTGTTGTGAGCCCGCTGCCTAGGCCCTCAGACCGACGCCTCGATTGAGCATCCACAGGGTGATTGAAAACAAAATGATGACGAACAGGGAAATCATTCCGAAAGAGAAACTTAAATTTGTGTCGAACGCCGACGCGTCTAAACGATCTTTCATGATTCCAGCTCGAAATGCACTCACCATGTATACAATTGGGTTAAATCGAGAAATGGTCTCCCATGGCTGCGGCAGCAAGGTGATTGAATAAAACACGCCTCCCAAATAGGTCAGCGGAGTTAATACAAATGTTGGAATGATTGCAATGTCGTCAAATTTTCGCGCAAGCATCGCGTTGATGAATCCAGCGTTGGCAAACAATATCGCCGTGAGCAGCGCGACCAGAAACGTGATCGAAACGTTGTGGATGGAAAGCGTATTAACGAAAAATAGGCTGACCATCAAGACAATGGTTCCAATTGTCATTGCCCGAGCGACTCCGCCTAATATGTAGCCAAGCAGAATTGTGGCGTTGTGCATCGGAGAGATTAAAATCTCTTCAACATTGCGTTGAAACTTCGAGGAGAAAAAAGACGAGACAACGTTTTGATATGAGCTGTTGATCACGCTCATCATCACTAAGCCCGGCACAATAAACTCCATGTAGGTAACACCGCTCATCTCGCCGACCCGCGACCCAATCACTTTGCCAAAGATGATGAAATAAAGCGTGGTCGTAATCACTGGTGGAACAATGGTCTGCGGCCAGATCCTAATCAACCGCGTGACTTCCTTGATCACGATCGTTTGTAACCCAATTAAATTGGATTGCAATCGAACCTGAAAAGAGTCGTTGTCCACGATGTTTGCTGCCATGATTCAATCAATTTAGAAAAAAGTTAAAGTGGTTTGGGTTGCCAGATTGGATTTATGCTGGAGGGCATCCAGTCTTACGTACTCTTGGATTGAATATCGTTCGATTCGACCAATTCGACGAACAACTCTTCCAGGCGGTTTGCCTTGTTGCGCATCGACATGACGTTAATGCCTTGTTGGGATAGTTGCTCGAAAACTACATTGAGTGAATGCTCACGCGTTACATCCACTTCCAGCGTCGATTTATCGGTAAGTCGGTGCACGTAACCATCGAGGATCAGCTCCTCATTCAAGGGTGACTCAAGGTCAAAGACAAACGTCTCAAGGTTAAGTTTCCCAAGTAATGTTTTTTTGTCGGTGTCCTCAACGATCTGCCCTTGATCGATGATCGCGATCCGGCGACACAGCATTTCCGCTTCCTCCAGATAGTGAGTCGTTAGAATTACCGTTGTTCCTTCTGCATTGATCTCTTCCAGGAAAGCCCAGGTCGCCCGTCTAAGATCGATGTCGACCCCCGCGGTCGGCTCATCCAAAATAAGCAGTCGGGGTTCGTGAACAAGCGCTCGAGCAATCATTAAACGGCGTTTCATTCCGCCAGAGAGCATTCGGGCAATCGTCGTACGCTTTTCCCAAAGGTGCATTTTTCGAAGATAGGTTTCAGCTCGCTGTCTGGCCAACGAGCGAGGAATGCCATAATAGCCCGCCTGCTGCATCACGATTTGTTCGGCGGTCTCAAATTGATTGAAGTTAAACTCTTGCGGTACTAGACCGATGTGACGCTTGACGGCTGCTGGGTCTTGGTCGAGATCGACTCCAAAACACCGGATGGCTCCAGCACTTTTTTTAACCAGTGATGTCACAATTCCAATGGTCGTTGATTTGCCCGCACCGTTGGGACCAAGCAAACCAAAAAACTCACCCTCTTTGACTTCAAGGTCGATTCCGCGCAGTGCAACCGTCCCATCACGATAGGTTTTGCGGAGGTTTTTGATTGCGAGAGCTTGGGTCGGCGAGTTCATTGTGTCAGATATCATGTCCGCGTAAGACTTTTTTGTTGGTTTTGTTAATTTGCTTGAAATCGAGACAAAATGGCATCAAACAAATGTCCGGCAATAGGTAGTCCGGTTTCGCGTTGAAGTTCCCGAATGCCAGTGGGGCTGGTGACATTTAATTCGGTCATGTAGTCGCCAATGATATCGATTCCTGCGAACAGTAAGCCCTTTTCCCGAAGCCGTGGCCCGATTTGGTCGCAGATTGCCTGTTCTCGATCGGTCAGCGGGTGGACTTCGACGCGTGCACCGGCGTCCATGTTGCCGCGGTGATCACCCTCTGCTGGGATACGTGCCAAAGCAAAAGGAATAGGTTGTCCGTCTATCAACAAGATTCGTCGATCGCCCGATTTTGAAATCTCAGGAATGTACTGCTGAAGCATCGTGTAGCGTTTGCCGTAGTCAGAAACCGTTTCAAAGATAACGTTATGATTTCCATCTTCAATGCTTGTCGCAAACACCGAACGGCCCCCCATCATATCCAATGGCTTCACAACCACTTTTTTGTGTCGCGAAATGAACTCGCGCATCTGTTCAAGCGAGCGGGCGATCAGTGTCGCGGGCACGCATTCTGGAAACCATGCTAGGAAGGCTTTTTCATTGGCATCTCTCAGCCCTTGTGGCTGATTTACAACCACTGTGCCTTGCCTTTGTGCTTGTTCGAGCACGTAGGTTGAGAAAACATATTGAATATCGAAGGGTGGGTCCTTGCGCATCAAAATGACATCCAAATCCCCCAGATTTAATTCGACTGTCTCTCCCAGATCAAACCAGTGATCGGATTCGTCAAACACGTTTACTTTTGTCAGCCGCCCACGGGACACGTCTTTTTCAAGCCAGATATCGTCGAGGTCACAGCAGAATACTTCGAAACCGCGTGCTTGGGCTTCCAGCATCATGGCCAAGGTGCTGTCCTTGTGCGGCATGATGTTCTGAATTGGATCCATGATGACTGCCAGTTTCTTGACGTTCATGAAAATGTTTCCTTACACATGGCAGGCAATGCAATGTCCATGTTTTTTTGCCAATGGGTTGAAAAATTGTGAATCAGTTGGTCGGCAAAAGTTCGCCCAGATTCGGCCACCTGTTGCAAAGGCTGGAGATACTGACTTTCAGTGGACCCTGCTGCATCGCAAATGCCTCGTCGCTCCAAACCGTCTCGAGATAATTCAAGCATCCAAAGCGCGAGGTCTTGCAGCGTGCTTTTTCGAAATGGTGCTGCAAATCCAATTCGGGACACATTTGACTCCAACTCGAGTCGTTCGTCCAGCGTCCAATCCTGGACACGATCCCAAGCCGCAGCAAGGGACTGCGAGTCGTATAGCAAGCCTGCCCATAGGGCTACCAACGCGGGTAATCGGTTGACGGCGTCGCCTGAATCGGCACCACGAAATTCAAGAAACTGTTTCAATCGAACTTGGGGAAATACGGTGGAAAGATGACTTGCCCAATCGCTAATCATCGGGAGTTGCCCAGGCAAAACAGACAACCGCCCTTTCATAAAATCACGAAATGACAGACCGCTGGCATCAATGAACTGCCTGTTACGAATTACAAAATACATTGGCGCGTCCAGAGCCCAGTCGACGTACCGTTCAAATCCCATGCCATTCTGAAACACAAAAGGTAAAGAACCACACCGATCGGGATCCGTGTCGCCCCAAACGGCGGACCGATGGCTCAAGCATTCACCAACTCGCCCGTCCTTGAAAGGAGAATTGGCAAACAATGCCACTACGATTGGCTGTAATGCCAATGCTACGCGGAATTTCTTCACCATGTCTGCTTCATTCGAAAAATCGGCGGTTACTTGAGTTGCACAGGTCCGCTGCATCATGTCCAGTCCCAAGTCTCCGCGACTGGGCATATAGGCCTTCATTACCCGATACCTTTCCTTAGGCATCCAGGGGAGTTCATCGCGGGAATGTTTCGGTTGATGGCCAATGGCTAGAAAACTTAGACCGAGTTCACCGGCCAGTGAATTAAGCTCTTCACAGAACGCCTGAATTTCTGCTCTCGTTTGGTGCGCGTTTTCTAATGCTGAACCAACAAACTCGAACTGGCCTCCAGGTTCCAATGTGATCCCGCACGTACCTCTTGACAAAGCGATCAGTTTCCCATTTTCCTCGATAGGCTGCCAACCTAAACCAGCCATGGCTTCTAATAGCGTCCTGATGCTTGGATCTGGACCATCGTAAAAAGTGGGTTGGTAAGCAGGACTGCTATACAGAAACCATTCTTGCTCGGCCCCTAACCTGAAATCTTCCGGAGTTTTGCATCCTGAAACAAGATATTCAATCAGTTGAGCTTTTTGTTCAATAACGCTGCTATCGGGGTTTAAGTCCATCTTTTTAGACTCAGCCTAATCAGTCTCGGGGATTTGGTGCAATTCGTAGCCTCTTTCCACGCGACTCATTTTCATTAGGAAATCAGCCTCAGAGAACGAAGCAGGATTGTACCTTTAGACGTTTATCTTCAGAAGTGTACCTTCAGAAGTAAATATTCTTGAAAAACTACGGCGATTGCGTCGTGATAAAATTAATACCTAACTTTCCAGTGGTCTTGAGATCACCGTAGAGCTCACGGACAGGGAGGATTCGAGCCGCCGCTCAATGTTTCTAATGAGCAGATAAACATTGCTTGCAAGAAATTTGAATCGGCGATTAGAAATTGTACACCAATTGGCTCTTCAATTTTATTCTGGTTGAGCTCTCGGTGGTTTTAGAATTTGCATCGTATCCTAGTTTTGTGAAAGCCTCTTGGGTATCGTTTGGGAAAATTCATGGGGCACACTGAATTGTGCAGGGAGACTTTCAAGGGTGCCAAGTGCGAATTCACTTTGTGGTGGATTAACTTAGAACTAGCCTCCAGCTCCGCCACGCCCACCTGCGCCACCGCCCTGCCCTCCGGCTCCTCCGCGGCCTCCGGGACCACCTCGCTGACCTGCAGCTCCACCGCGGCCTCCCAAACCACCGCCCTGGCCTCCAGCTCCGCCGCGCCCTCCAAGACCGCCGGCCTGACCTCCAGCTCCTCCGCGGCCTCCCAAACCACCGCCCTGGCCTCCAGCTCCGCCTTGACCGCCACGATTCATTTGCTGCATCCGCTGCTGCAAGGCAACCATTGCGGTAGAAAGTTCAGTGAGATTTAATTCTCCATTCCCATCGCGGTCAAAATTTTGAAGCAGCATTTGTGCCATCTGTTGAGGAGTTGGGCCGTTCTGTTGCATCGCTCCTTGCCCAGCATTAGGCCTCGGCTTGCCTAGGCCGGGTTGTGCAAAAGAGTGAGTCGAAAGGAACGCCAAAATTGTCAGAGTAAGTGGAATAGTGATTCGATTCATTTGATTCTTTCAAGAGCATTGATGACTTCAGTGGGATCGAAATACCCTACACCGCATCACAACGGTTGTCACGTCGGTAATGTCCCCAAGAGGTACACGCAAGACCAATCATTTCGCGACATTATTTTGTTTTTTTTTTAATTCGTTGGTTGTTGCTGCGCGGAGGAAGAATCAACTGGTTTGGTCAGTAAATTAGCCGAAGCCGAAATGCTTGTCAGCAAGAACACATCTATCGATCGCCAGCGAATTGCTTCTGGGAGATTCGTGGGAAATTCGTTTGGCTCAATTCGAATTTAGTACGGTTTTAATTTTTGGTTTGAAATTATCCCGCAACACTTAGCAAGCCGATAGGGGGTTAGGATCAAACCAAGAAGTGCGTGCAATGCCTGCAGTATTTGGCCTGTTCAAGAATTAGTTCTTTACACTTAGGGCAGGTTTTTTGTGCTGCTGCAGTGGTTTCAGCCTTCGGCGATGATTTGACAGAGTTTATAATTTCGACGCTCGAATCTTCGAATTCATTAGAAAGATTCAGATTGAGGTCGGAGTCCGAACACCTAGAAGTCATAGTTGCGTTTCAGTTGATTGGAAAAGACGTGGGAAGAGAAACCACTCGTGAATCCAAAATTGATAATTTAAGAGCGGCGTTTAGCTCCTCTATTAATATATGCCAGTTGCGTTGATGCAATGCCTAATTATTGTTTTTGCAAAAATTGGTTTTCCATCGTACGCTTTGTGACTGTGAGGTTTGATACGGTCGTGGTGCACTTTGAATCGGGTTCGAGTTTGACTCAAATTCGGTGTTCCGCGTTCCAATCACCGAAGTTGTTAATGATGTTTTTTGACAACTTGTTGTTGCAGAATAATTCGAAAAAGTTTGGATTTATTTAGCAGGTATAACGAGTCACTTAGTATTTGGATTAAGACGTGTAGTTAGCTCATAATTACGAACACGGTCTGCGGTAGCTAAGTGTGGAATCGTACTGTTGACGTTTGGGAAAGCCCGAAACAGGCTTGAGCTTAATGCTTCTTGAAATTACGGGAAATCGCCATCTAACTTGATGGAGTGATTTGACGTTAGTCGGGTTCACCTGCCAAATTCGTTCAACTGATTTTAGCGGTTGCAACCAATTTAGGGTTGTAACAAAATTTTTTCGGCCAAATGAGGGATGACTTGGTTTGAAGGGTCGTGAGAATTGGATGCGAGGTGCCGGTGAAATTGGAGTCCGGCTTGGTAGCGTTGAGGTTTTATGTATAAGTACCGTTTGGAAGTGCGGTGTCGCTCTGAATCTGTTTGGTGAGCTAATCACTTGAGCATTGGGTTCACCATTCCTTGCCGCTACTTGTCTAACAAGAAGTGGTTTGATAAACCGGCAAATCAGTTCAATATCAAAGATTGGACGGTGGTCTGTGGGGAAATTTGGCGGAACTCGAAAATTTTTAGCGAACCGGTTTGTGTTTTGGGGGCTTTGACCCTGTTCAAATGCCGGTTTGAATTTGTAACGCTCCTGATTGGGCGCTACAATATGAATCGCGCCATTGAGGAATACGTTCACCTTGCCCGCGAATCGAAATGGAGCATTAAGGTGGTTTTCGTTTTTTTCTGTTCTTGGGAGCCCTGCGGAGATGGTCAATTTCGAATATTTACATCAAGGGATTGCGGGATTGGCCAATGCACACCCTCTGGGGACCATGTCAGGTCATCTCGGTGCTGCCGTAGCTGCAGGTTATTTCATCGGTGAAGATCATCCAGATCTTTCTATTACGGTTACCGAAGGAATTGAATCTGAATTGGATCGAGTACTCAAAGGTGAAGAGGCGATTTGGTTCGACATAAAGAAAACGGGAATGCAACCAGCTCAACTCTTTGAAATTGGACCAAAGCAGGTGGCAGTTCCGGGTCGAATTCAGGATATCGCGGTGGCTCTGGGGGGAAATGTCGGAACGCTAAAGCAGTCGGGACACAATGTGATTTTTGCTTCGATCGCGATACGAGCCCTTCGTTCGCATGAACAATATGCGACTCCCTGGGCGATTGACGGAATCTGTAAGCTGATAAAAAAGTTTGACAGTGTATCTTCAGGACGTGGGTATTTTGGGAAGAAAAACGGCTGGAAAACAGCCAGCAAAGTGAATTTATCGGGCGCGCCTCAGGTTAAACCTTACCGGTCAATTCAGGAGATGATCGACTTGACTATTGCTGAATTGATTGAGGGTTCCGGGGTGAAGACGCAGGGTTTTGGTGGCTACTGGCATTTGATCAATCATGCTGCAGGTATCGTTGAATTAGATCGGCTTGGGTATCAGGCGCTTGCCACATCAGCGTTGCCGGCCCATCGTCAACACATGCAATTGATTCGCGCTCTTCCTGATCTGTCCGAAGAATTAGGGAAAGTAAAATCATCGGAGCACGATCCATTGGTGGATGGATATTGGTCTGAGGAGCTCGCACGAGGTGGCGCGACACTAACGCACCGTGTTAAAACGATATACGGTTTTCATGTTTTGCGACGTCACGTAGAGGATGCTGCGGTCAGGGTTCAAGCAGATGAGTCATTTAAAAATTTAATGGATTGAACTCGGATTTGATTGGTTGTAATTGTAGACTTCGATCACCGTATTCGTGAATTAGCGGGTTGAGTGAGTTCGACTTTGCGGCCGTTGAATTCACCGTCCTTTTAATTCTATTTGTGGTAGCAAGTGCGAAGACCAGGGAAGTCGCTTAGTTGCATTGATTTGCCGGATTGAGAAGGGTTTCTATGATTGCTGAATCTGGACGTTTGTTACTCGTTGAAGACGATCTTGCGCTCGGAAAGATGGTCGATGATTTCTTGACCGGCCACGGATTTCGTGTGCGTTGGGAATCTAATGGATTGCGAGCGTTAGGATTAATCGATTCAGAGAATTTCGATGTCCTGATCTTGGATATTGGCCTGCCCGGAATGGATGGTATTCAGATTTGTCGAACCGTACGTGATAGTTTTTCCGGCCCCATTATTATGTTGACCGCGCGTGGCGATGAAATAGACGAAGTCGTTTGTTTAGAAGTTGGTGCGGATGACTACATCGCGAAGCCCGTCCGCCCGCGCGCGCTTCTGGCTCGATTAAAAGTTCATCTTCGCAGGGGCGGAGTCGAAGTAGCACCGGCAGAATCTTCCAGACTGGAGATCGATGGCCTTATGATTGATCCTAATAGCCGAACGGTTCGTCAGAGAGCAGATTCTGGAGTTGAGAAGATTTTAAATGTGACGACCGCTGAATTTGATTTGCTGATGTTCCTAATGCAACGTGCTGGTGAGGTTGTTGGGCGGAATGAAATTTACGAACACATTCAGGGAATTGCCTATGACGGAATTGATCGTTCGATTGACTTGCGAGTGTCACGGCTCCGTAAGAAGCTTGGCGATGACCCAAATAATCCTAAATGTATCAAATCAGTGCGGGGGGTCGGCTACATTTTTGCCGTGGAATTATGATCAGATTATTTTTGCGATTTTTCATTGGAATGATCTTACTGGTCGTTCTTGCCTCAGTGATTCAAACTTTGATTATTAACCAAAAGGGTGATGAGAATACAAATGCTTGGATAAAGAATGTTTATGGAGGGGTCAGTTTTGCAGCGGAACAAATTTCCTCGCAGGACGCTGAGGAGAGAGACGCAGCAATTTTGAGCGCTGAAAAAAGTTTTGGATATGACATTAATCTCGTTTCAACCTCATCGTCAAGCTATGACTGGATGCTGAATTATCTATCTTTAGGTGAGCCGAGATATGTGAGCTACTCGGAGGTGGCAGTCTTGATCGACGGCGGTGCAAACGTCTTGATCTTTGGGCCGATTGAAGTTTGGCAAAGCCCCAGTAGAACCCTCTATGTGTTGGCGACGATGGCTTATGTTTTGCTTTCAGTCGTGGTTATTGGGATTTTAATTCGCCCCATCCGAATCCAGTTTCAAGCCATCGCCCGTGGGGCGGGTGCAATTTCCAGTGGAGACTTTAGTGCTCGCATTACCGGGCCAGCTGCGCGGTACGGTGATTCGGCGGTGACTGCTTTTAATTTAATGGCCGATCGGACCGAAGATTTACTAAAAGCAAAAGTTGAGTTGCTGCAAATGGTTTCCCATGAAATTAGGACTCCCCTTTCTCGAATTCATTTTGCAGTTGAGTTGTTTGAATCGGCATCAACACCGGATCAGCGATCCGAGAGGATTACTGCGGTTATTGAGTCGGTGGACGATCTTGACCGGCTTGTTAACGACTTGTTGAAATATATTCGTTCGGGCGAATCGGGGATTGAAAAAAGATCCATCAGGATTACCGAGTTAGTAGCAGATGTTGAGCGTTCAATGATCGATTCAGAAAAAATTCTCTCAGTGAAGCTTGACGGAGATGCCGTGGTATTGTGCGATCGGGTATTGCTAAATTCTGCAATTGGAAATTTAGTTGGAAACGCCTCCCGGTTCGCCAAGGATGAGGTTTTGATTTCCTCAGTTTTGGAGGATGGTGTTGTATCGCTCCATGTTGATGATGATGGTCCCGGAGTTCCGGAAGAAAATCGGCAGAGAATTTTTGAACCGTTTTCACGTTTAGACAATTCAAAACTGGATCATGAAAAGGGAGTGGGCCTTGGACTGGCTATTGTGCAGCGGGCAGTTGAGAATTGCGGTGGAGAGGTTTCGGTCTCTAGCGGTCCGTTAGGGGGGGCAAGATTTACGGTTCGGTTGCCATGCTTGAAATAATAGGGACGTCGATTACTTGTTGTATTTATTTTTAATTTGTTCAAATTTTGTCGCTAAACCCTAGTAGCCGCAGGGCGTTGAGGACCACAATGAAAGTGGATCCCTCGTGCAGAATGACCGCTGGGCCTATTGGTAGACCGAAGAGCGTGGCGGGTACTAAAAAGGCGATCATTCCTAAACTGACCCACAAATTCTGGATGATAATGGTTTTTGTCATCTTGCTGAGGCTGATCGCGAAAGGTAGTTTTTCCAAATCGTCTGACATGAGAGCGACGTCAGCAGTTTCCAGTGCGACATCTGAGCCAGCGGCGCCCATTGCAATCCCAACATTCGCCGTTGCCATTGCCGGTGCGTCATTGACTCCATCTCCTACCATCCCGACGGCGCCGTCGTCTTGTAAGAGTTTAATCTTTTTGACCTTGTCCGCAGGCATCAAGTCACCGTAGGCTTGGTCGACACCAACAGCATTGGCAATCGCGTTGGCAACATTTTGATTGTCGCCTGAAAGCATAGACATCCTTGCAATTCCGATACTGCGAAGCCGCGTAATCGCTTCTTTGGCGCCAGGACGCGGCGTGTCCATTAGCCCAATGAAACCGAGAAATTGTTCAGCTTGTTTGACAACCATTACAGTCCGGCCTTGCTGTTCGAGTCCGGCGACCGAGTCAAATAATGCTTGATCTTCCGGAGCAAGTGTGTCTGAAGGAAAGAAAGAACTTTTTCCAATCGAAATAACGCTCTTGTTTAGCGTTGCTGTAACACCCTGCCCTGTTTTGCTGATGAGATTCTCGGCAATTGGGAACGTTGGCGAAGAGGGGTGGTATCCAGCGGGCAAAAGGTCTACGGCGTCGCGGACCAGTGCCGCCGCGATCGGGTGGTCACTCAAACGCTCCACGGATAATGCCGTCACTAACAAATCTGTTTGGCTGACTCCTTCCGCCGTGATTACATCGGAGACGCTTGGCTTTCCTTTTGTCAGTGTTCCCGTTTTATCGAATGCAATGGATTTGATTTTCCCTAGCTCTTCGAGTGGACCGCCGCCCTTAATTAGAACACCTCCCCGAGCCGCGCGGGCGACGCCACTGAGGACAGCACTGGGCGTCGAAATGGCTAAGGCACAGGGACTGGCGGCAACCAGAACGGCCATTGCACGATAGAAAGAATCACCTGCCGACTCAGAAATCAAAACCCAGGCGAATAACAATGTTGCGACGAAGATTAAAACCACAGGAACAAAAATACGCTCGAATTTCTGTGCGAATCGTTGAGTCTCAGATTGTTGGTTTTCAGCCTCATTTACCATGACGACGACGCGGGCAAGTGCAGTTTCTGTCGTCAAGCGGGTGACAAGGATTTCGATAGCGCCATGCTGGTTGATTGTGCCGGCAAAGACGCGATTTTCAAACGGCAGGTGAGGCTCATGTTCTCTGGCCCATCGGAGATCATCGATCGGAAATTTTTCGACCGGCAGGCTCTCGCCAGTAATTGGGGATTGGTCGATGCTGGTTTTACCTTTGATTACAAAACCATCAGCGGCAACACGCTCGTTGGGCTTCACGATGACGATATCGTCTATTTTTAAGTCATCGATCAATATTTCGAGTTCCCGTTCATCGCGGCGGACAAGAGCAACATCAGGGGCGAGGCTTGCGAGCGACTCGATTGCGTTTCGAGCTTGCCCCATTGCCACGTGCTCTAGGGCATGGGAGAGGCTGAAGAGGAACAGGAGTAATGCGCCTTCAGCCCAGTTGCCGAGAATCGCAGCGCCAATCGCAGCTACGAGCATCAAAAAATCAATTTCAAATTGCTGGAGTTTCAGCTTGCTGAGAGATTCGATCAGTGTGTAATATCCGCCGAAAAAATATGACATTACGTAAACTGGTAGTAAGTATTCAATGGAAATCGAAGCAAATGAAAGAAGCCATCCGGCAATAAGAAATGCGCCTGAGAGGATTGCAAAAATTAATTCGGTTCGTTCTCCAAATATCCCTGAATGTTTGCAGTCGTGTGAGTGGCGATGCGGTTGGGTCGTTTGGTTTGCCATTTTGAAAACCGGTAAAGACGAGAGCTCTTTAATTCTTAAGAAGACGCGACGTTGCATTAGGTTTAAATTCAACGCAAAGTCTAAGTTGTAAATCGCGCACTATAAAGTAGGTTCCAGTTATATTGGAACGAAGGAGGAATCAAAACAGCAGATAAGGAATTGGGATTCCAGTTGGTGTATTGAGCAGTTGAGAAGAGGTTTCAGTTGAAGCCTGACACTTGCCCGATGGCTAGATTCTTTAGGCGATTGGGCCGAGCCAGCAGGTTGATGTTGTGATACTACTTGTGACCGTCCTTTACTGATTGAGATTCATCTCGGAAACTCCAAATCAAAGAAATGATCACGATGGAAAATTTACCGCTTTACTTTTTTGCGCGGAAGCATTAGCCAAATCGTTTTTGAATACAGGTCATTAGATCGTAAAGATGAGTTTCGAGTATTTCATAATAAACGGTTCGGCCTTCCCGCGTGCTGGTAAGAAAACCACACCGTTGCATCAGTCTCAAGTGATCCGATGCGGAGGGCTGAGTGAGCTCACAAATCTCGGCCAGCTCATTCACCGAATATCGTTTGCCGGTCAAAAGGAGTTGAACAATTTGTAACCGCCTTGGGTGAGCGATCGCCTTCAGGCATTCCGCGGCCATAGCCAGAGATTCCATTTCAAGCGGTTTGTAGGTTCTTTTTTTGTTCATTTGTAAATCCAAAACATATCGGTATATTTAGATTTGATTGTCCGATTTCCGTTTAAAAATTGGTAGTAAAATAAACTTATCGGCCAAACTAAATGCACATGAATAAATTGTCGGAAGGACAAGAATGCCTAATTCGTTGATGATTAATTGGTGCTTTTGTGTGATCACAGCCATCGCACCTCTCTATTCCCAGGAAACTACTCAGAACCTACAGGAAAAAACAGATCGAGAATACATCGACGGGGATTCTATCATAGAGGGAAAGCTAGGTGCTGCCAATGTCCACAATTTTAAAAGCCTTTGTTTCTCCGGCCAATTTTCTGAGGCAGATGTTCCAGAGATCAAACGTCTCCAAATCAAACGCGTGATTTCACTGCGAACAGCGGGCGAAGTCGATTGGGATGAGGAAGGGGCTGTTGAAGCTGTCGGAATTGAATTTTGTGTAATTCCATTCAAAAGCCCTGATTCCTTGACAGACGAAGTGTTTCAGCAAGTGCGGGATTTATTGAAAGCCAATCAGGATAAGACTTTGCTTCACTGTGGATCTGCCAACCGAGTGGGCGGAGTTTGGCTGCCCTATCGCGTGCTCGATGAAGGGGCGCCTTTGAGTACAGCACTAGTGGAAGCAAAGAAAATCGGCTTGCGATCTGCGGCCTACGAGGAAAAGGCTGTCGACTACATTAAAAGAATGCAGTCAAAAAGCGAGATGAAAAAGGACGAGCCAAGCGTCAAACCGGGGATCAACAAGAACTTCATTGACCCCGATATGAGCGTCGAGGATTATGTCAAGCGATTTGAGATCGAGAGTCGGGAAGTCTATCTGGCCAGAGAGTCAATCCTCAGTGAGTTGGCCATTGCCCCCGGTTCGTCGATTGCTGATGTTGGTGCTGGTACGGGGCTTTTTTCCCGACTGTTTGCAAAGTCAGTCGGTGATGCGGGGTGGGTTTATGCCGTCGACATTTCTCCTCGATTTATTGAGCACATCAATCGGCAAGCGAACGCGATGGATCTCAATAACATTACGGGGGTACTGTGTGCTGAGAATAGTATTAACTTGCCGCCCAAGTCGGTCGACGTCGTTTTTGTTTGCGATACTTATCATCATTTCGAGTATCCAAAATCAACTCTTGCTTCGATTTACCGCGCGTTAAAACCCGGGGGAGAATTCGTTGTGATTGATTTTGAGCGGATTCCCGGGAAAAGTCGGGAGTGGTTGCTGGGTCATGTTCGCGCCGGTAAAGAAGTATTTCGTTCGGAAATAATGGACGCTGGCTTTGTTCTTGATCAAGAGGTGGCGATCGAGGGGTTTAAGGAAAACTATTTTTTACGTTTTCGAAAAAAGTAACGACCAATTCTCGATAGCAAAACGATTAGCAAACGGCAATGAAAACACCGCTTCAACGAATCCGAATAGGTGCACTGTCGTTAGTGATTATGTTTGTGGTTTCAATTCTTGGTTATCATTATCTCGGCAATTATGACTGGTTAGATTCCGCCTGGATGGTGTTCATTACGGTATCCACTGTCGGTTATGGAGGGCATTTCAATTCCTCGGATGCGATCCAAATATTAACGATGTTACTAATTGTTTTTGGCGTTTCTTCGTCAGTTTACACGTTTGGTGGTTTCATTTAGTTACTTCTTGAAGGAGAAGTCGAAAGTTGCGACAGTCTCGAGCAAACAAAGTTGTTATGCCGCATCGGATCGGAGTCCGGCAAATGGGGCGGATGGTTACTCGCGCAACACGTCGGCGGTGGTAGAGTTGTTCGCGGAGGCATCGAATCTTGAGATGGAATTAGACGAATTCCATATTGGCTCAAACAGCCAGCATGTGGTGCTGGCTTTGTCAGAATCCATGATAAAAGAACAGTTTGACCTGTTAGTCGCGGGAAATCAGAAACCCGACGGTGATTTTCAGTTTAACCCATCTTCAATGGAAAGAATTCGCAAGGATGAAACGCTTTTGTTGATGGGCAATCTAAATAATATCAACCGCATGAAGACCGAATTTCAGGGTTGAAGTTTTGTTGCTGATTAGCCACCGCGCTTAGGTCAAGATAACCGCCTCTGTTTGAGCGTCGTCATAGGGATCGACGGGAGAGTCCGTAGGTGAGCTAATTGCCTGTATTAAAGCTCTTCATCAACAGCAGTCAGTGATTGATCTTCATTTTCAAGCGTTGGGGAAATCCAGTTTTGCTGCTCGTCAGGTTTCGTGAATTGGTTATAATTCACATCGTAGTTTTGGGTAGAAACCAATAGGGTGTTAAAGATGATTCGTTTTCTAATTTTCATAATGGTGGCGGCGGTGGTAGTTTCAGTTCATGGGCAGGTTGGCGATGATGGTAAATCGAAAGAAAACCTTAAAGTCTCGGATGTGACGGAGCAAGAGGATCCCTATCTTTGGCTTGAAGATGTTACCGGGGGGCGTTCGCTAGATTGGGTTCGCCGGAAGAATAAATCAACTCAGAATCATTTTGAAGCTTCCTCAGAGTTTAGAAATCTTGAAGGGGATTTGCTGAAGATTTTGGATTCTGACGAGCGGATTCCGTTTGTCTCGAAAGCGGGTGAATTTTATTACAACTTTTGGCGGGATAAAGACCATGAGCGGGGGATTTGGCGAAGAACGACTCTCGGGGAATATCGCAAGGCGGATCCGAAATGGGAAACTATTCTCGATCTTGACGAATTAGCGGAGAGTGAAAACGAGAACTGGGTTTGGGATGGTGCTTCTATTTTACGCCCGGGGTTCGATCGAGCGTTGATCGGGTTGTCGCGGGGGGGAGCGGATGCGTCGGTGACTCGTGAATTTGACATGAATCGTCGTGAGTTTTTAAAAGATGGTTTTAATCGTTCCGAAGCTAAAGGGAATATTAGTTGGATTGATCAGGACTCCGTCTTTATCTATACCGATTTTGGACAAGGTACGATGACCTCTTCTGGTTATCCGCGAATTGCGAAATTATGGCGTCGTGGACAGCCAGTGGATGAAGCGGAGGTCGTCTACGAAGGGGCAGTTGATGATATGTATATCGGCGCGATGCACGACAATACCCCTGGATTCGAACGAAATTTTGTTCAACGAACCCTTGCTTTTTATAACGACGAACTTTATCTCAGGTCAGATGGCGGCGAGTTGCAAAAAATTGATGCTCCGAACAGTGCAAATAAAAATGTTTCGAGAGAGTACTTACTACTGGAACTTCGGGAGCCTTGGAGTACCGGAGGTGTCGACTATCAGGCTGGGTCATTGCTGGTCGCGAACTTTGATGATTTCATGGCAGGTAAAAGGACGTTTGATGTCGCTTTTAAGCCGACCCAAAATAGTTCGCTGGCGAGCTACACATTGACTCGCAACCATTTAATTTTAAACGTGTTAGAAGATGTTAAGAATCGAATCTATGTAATGAACTCCACTGATAAAGGGTGGCAGAAGCGTCTTCTTGAAGGGGCGCCCAAAATCGGAACGGTTGGCGTGAGGGCAGTTGATTCCGATGAATCCGATGCCTATTGGATGACGTCGAGTGGTTATCTCACTCCGACGACGCTCTATTACGGTGAGATTGGTGACAAACCTGAACAGCTTAAGCAATTAACTCCGCTTTATCAGGCGGACGGACTCAAGGTCAGTCAGCATTTCGCCACAAGCAAGGACGGCACTCAGATTCCCTATTTCATGGTGTCAAAAACGGATCTTGTTCTGAATGGTGATAATCCAACGCTACTGTACGGATACGGCGGATTTGAAATTTCGTTAACCCCGGGTTATCAGGCGAGTGTGGGTCGTGCCTGGACTAGTGAAGGCGGTGTTTATGTGGTTGCTAACATCCGTGGTGGCGGCGAGTACGGGCCACGTTGGCACCAAGCGGCCTTGAAGCAAAATCGATTAAGGGCCTACGAAGACTTCGCGGCGGTTGCACAAGATTTGGTCAAACGCAAGGTTACGTGCAAAGCGCGATTGGGGATACAGGGCGGCTCCAACGGTGGGCTTCTGGTGGGCAACATGGTCGCGTTGTACCCAGACTTGTTTAGTGCTGCTGTCTGCCAGGTCCCACTACTGGATATGAAGAGATATCATTTACTGCTTGCCGGAGCGAGCTGGATGGCAGAGTATGGGAATCCCGATGCACCAGGGGAATGGGATTTTATCAAGAATTATTCTCCCTATCAGAACATTGTTCCCAATGTTGATTATCCCGCGGTTTTGTTCACAACCTCCACGCGAGACGATCGTGTACATCCGGGCCACGCACGTAAAATGATGGCAAAAATGTATGATCAGGGGCATGATGTTACCTACTACGAGAACATCGAAGGAGGGCATGGAGGAGCTGCCAATAATAAGCAGCGAGCTTATATGCAAGCCTTGGCTTACTCTTACTTAAAAGAGCGATTATTCCAAAAGGCCAACGAAGAGAAATGATTGAAACTCGTTGATCAAGGATCAGTACGGCGAGTCTCAGGTTGGTGCGACTTGAGTTCATCCGATTTCAATTTAACCGAATTGCCCGCTGAATCTTGATATCGGGGGTGAGCTGTTGCCGATTAGCGGGAGCGTTGTGAATTTTCTTTACAACCTCCATCCCTTTTGTCACGCGGCCGAATGCGGCAAATCCCTGTCCATCAGGATTGCGACTTCCCCCAAAATCAAGTTCGGGTTGGTCCTTAATGCAAATGAAAAACTGATCGGTGGCTGAGTTGGGTTTCGAGCGGGCCATAGATATGACCCCATCGAGGTGTTTTAAGCCCGTTTGTCTGGTGTCCTCCAGTGCGATTGAAGGTAAAAATTGGTCGCGTTTTTGGGGGTTGGCTTTGCCTTGAATTACTGCGATTTTGACTGCTGAATTTTCTTGATTCGCAGGAGTTACCGTGCGGTGAAAACTTCCATCAGAATAGAGTCCCTCGTGAACGTAATGTAAAAAGTTTTCCGCCGTCAGTGGTGCTTTGTCTGCATCGATCTCTAATTCAATATCACCTGCGGTGGTCTGAATTAATACTTTTGGTTTGGCTGGAACTTTTTCTTTTCGCCATTGAAATCGCGGAAGGTTTTCGGGCTGAATTCCCTGTAGATGTTTTTTTTCGTGAACTGCTCGTTGGCTCGGTTTTTGATAACGCCATGCGAAATCTCCAAAGACTTGTTGGCATAATCTGCCAAGGGAAGGATCGTATTCAAGTAATTCCTGACGCGTATTAACATGATTATGAAGCGCGTCGCTTTCTCGATTGTCATCAAACCAGGATTGGACACCCTCGGCCCAGTATTCCATCGGATTACTCGCCGCATAGGTGTTTTTCCATTTGCCGGCTTCGATCGCTTCTGAAAATGATTTTTTAAGTCGGTTGTCAAACGTGGGATCGATATCCTTCATTCCCATTTGATGGATCGCGTGAGCGAATTCATGAATGCAGATGCATTCTTCAAAATAAGGGTCGTTAGGATGTTCCAGAAGGTTCTCTTCGGCACAGCTTACAGCGGGTGCCGAAGGGGTTGCGCCAAGACCTCGGGCGCGGCGATCCCAAAAAACACGGGGAGTTAAATGGCGATGTTCGGGCACGTCGGTAGTAAACTCGTTGTAGGCCATGACCGCAAGTCGCGTTTTGTTAGCTGCCATTGCAGCGAGTATTTCAGGTCGGTGGCCAATCATTCGGGTTACAATCCAGGCCGCTTCCTGAAGGGCGGCATCCGAAACCTTTTGTGAACCTACCACTGGTAAGCCCTGAACATCGATATACTTTTTGTAGAACGGATCAATTTTGAGTTGTTCTCTGACTTTCTTTGGCACCGCCGTCACCATTTGAGCGGGCAACTCGGCAGCAACTGTTGAGAGGCAAATTAGAAATGCAGTTAGAGAGAACAAGGTAAAAAGCTGAGAACGGTCGGACATCACTTCAATCCCGTCGAATTTTTGCTGATTAGTCACCTTTAATGGAGCAGTTGTGGCGATTGATTGCAATCATCGGTTCGCATAACTGGGCTGTACCGGGCGTGTATTTAGTGGCAAGTCACAGCGATGGTGGCTGCGGCTTGCATCGTCCTGATCGCATCAAGAGTTGCTTTTGTTGCGAGGATCTCGCTTTGGCTGATTGGCTGGATTCGTTTTTTATGTTGGCGAAGTTCTTCCGGACAAAAATTTGCCTTTAGTAGTCCTGCGTGACAAGCAACGGCAATCAGAACTGCGGAGCGATCATCTGGTTTGACGTCCTCTTTAAACATGACGTCGGCCATACTTTGGCGAATGTCGACTTCATAAGTTCCATCAATTTCAGGGTATCGCGGTTGGGAAAATGCCCAAAAATGAAAAGTGAGTGCGATTGTAGTTAAGCATTTGGATTTTCAGGTGAAATTCGTCCTGACCCAGAAAAGCAGTCCTAACCGTACTCTTTGGAGAAGATTTTATCCATCAATTGGAGGATTCCGGTCTGCCTCTTCCAAAAGCTGCCCTCTTCAGTTTAAGCTGTTTAAAGTAACGCAAATAAACCACGAGGGAAACGTGATCAAATTTAATATCAGACGTCCAGCAGGCGTTTGGGCGACGGTCGGATTGGTGTTTTTCGGATGCCTTTTAAATATGGGATGCGAACCGGTTGATAGCTCAACCGAGAGCGCGTCAGCGAAACCGACTGACGGCCAGCCTCGGGTAGCTTCGACGGTTCCTGCGGAGACGGCAGACGGGACCAATGAGGGAAATAATACTGAAGGTTTTTCTTATTCCATTTTGCACTGGAATGTGGAGTCGGGTGGAAATGACCCCGTGACCGTTGCTGCTCAGTTAATCGAATTGGGTGATTATGACGTAATTGGTTTGTCGGAGGTAGAGACCCCAGCGGCCTATGAAGAAGCATTGTCGAAAAAATGGCCGGGTCGGTACGAATATATTCGGGGGCTTTCGGGAGCAAATGAAAGCCGTGAAGACGATCATCTTTGGCTCGCCTTCAGCAAAGACAAATTCTCACTGATCGAAACCGAAGAGATGAAAGAGGTCTCGGGGTTTGTTTTTGATGACGGTCACCATCGTGTGCCACTCTACGTCAAATTAAAAGACCGTGCAAATTCTCAGGAGTTAGTTTTTTTGATGAATCACCTCGCTAGGGGCAATAAGCAATTTCGTCAGGAACAAGCGAGTACGTTACGTGAGTGGGCTCGAACTAAGTCGATTCCGATCGTCGCAATTGGTGACTACAATCTCGATTTTGAGTTTGCGACTGAAAAAGGAAACAAGGCGTTCGACGAGTTCATGAAAGATAACGTTTGGCTATGGGTTCGCCCGGAACCATTGGTAGACACGAACTGGTCGGATCGAGACGGTGACGGGGTTGATAACTATATTGATTCGTTACTTGATTTCAGTTTTCTCAGCGGTGCAGCCAAAGCTTGGAAAGCCTCAAGCCGCGTAATTGTGAGAGAAAATGACTTCCCTGATAACGAGAAAACCAGTGACCATCGCCCGGTCGAATTAATTCTTTCCGGAGGTTAGACAATGGTTAATCGGTCAGTAATTTTGCTGCCTCGACATGCCCGTTTTTACTCGCAAATCCGAAAGCCGATTCCCCGTCGGCGTCTTTTATTGAGGCGTCGGCTTTATATTTAAGTAACGTCTTGACCACTTCAGTTTGCCCTTCCGCCGCTGCAAACATCAAGGCGGTGAATCCTTCGCTGTTATCGACAGCATTTAGTTTCGCGCCGGAGACAATCAGGAATTCTACGGTGTCTTGGTTATCGCCAGTGGACGCAAACATCAAAGCTGTTCTACCGCTTGAGTCTCGAAGATTGGGTGAAGCACCGTTTCGAACTAAGAGTTTTACGATGTCTGTGTGTCCATTAAATGCGGCCAGCATTACGCCAGAGCGCTTTTGCTCATTAGTTGAATTGACATCGAATTTGGAATCCAAAGCCGATTGAATCGTGTCAGTTTCGCCGTTTAAGGCGGCATCGAGAAAAGTCTGCAAATCAATCGCCGGCTCCGCTGCTGGAGACTTGCTGATTTTGTCTTGGGGATTCAATTCACTTGAATCAGTGGCAACAACATCCATGGTTTTCACCAGCGGTGTCGTTTTTTCAGCCGTGGTGTTTTTTTGTGAATTGCAACCAGAGAGTAGTAATCCAATGCAAACCGTCGTGGTTGTAACTATTTGGAAAGAGCGCTTTGTTGTTTTCGAAGTTGAATCCATCTCTGGGAGCTTTCAGCCTATCGATTGGCGATGTCGATAATAAAGGAATTGATTTATTCGGGTGTCTGGGGTGAAAATCCGAGTTTTTTCTTGATGAAGGTGAAATCCCCAGGTTGCAAGAATGAGCACCATCCCAGGATCATTAAATATTGGAAAAGATTGAGATTCATAGTGTACTCGAGGGAGAGATGGAACGAAAAAAGAACCATCAAAGCCGGGATTCGGGTTCGTTTGAACCACACCGCGATCGGTGCAATAAATTCCACCAACAATGTCGCCCAGGTTAAAATATTGATAAATATCATCGACTTAAACAGAAAGCCCGGTAGAGGGAGTCTGTAGAAAAGGTCGTCGAGGCGAGAGATATAGTACAGTGCGGTACCATCGAGCCAATCAACGCCCATAAATTTTTCGCAAACTGAACAAAGGACGATGGAGGCGGTTTGGATTTGAATTAGACGAAGTGGCCAGATCGCGAATTCTTGCCGTGGTGGTGCCTCCTCGGTTTGGGTTGCGGGTGCCAAATATCGGGTGACGTTTTTTCTTATCCAATTATCGACAGAGAAATAGTAACCCGCCGGTGAAAAGAAAAGATAAAATGCCAACAAGCGAAAAACGGTATCCTCGCCATCAACAATTAATACGTTTCGATGGATAAACGAGTTGTACAGGATGAAAATTGAAAATAATTGAAGTCGTGTCAAAAAACCGAATGCGAGTGCGAAGGTATTGAAGATTAAAATTAAATAGCATGCCCAAAGTGCGAACGATGTCTGAGGCAAGAATTCAAAGAGAGTGATTGTGTCGGGGTCGACAATCAGCTTAGAAACGTCAAGTGGTACAAGGCCGTTTTCTCCGTACCAAACCTCAAGGAAAGGCCACCAGGTAAGAATGTTGATGAGCAGGATTAAAGCATATCCAATTCGTAGGGGCGCAAAGATACCTAGGTGCGATTTTCTGTGAAAAAAAAATCCCAAGACCCGTGGGCTTTTTTAAACGTCTTAATCAGAGGAGTCAACGTTTAGTTCTTTCGCATAAATGATGTAATCCCGGTTGCACTTGGGAGGTGTAGGGAATTGTAACAAGTTCTCTTGATTGGGTTTAGGGATCACCACCCAGTGTCGTTTAACAATGATTTCCTTTGCCGGAATATCCAAACCGTCGGGATGGTCGGTTGTGTTCCCCCAGTAATCGCATAAGTCAGGCCAGGCAGCTGCGTTGGTATCTAGCCTAATGTGATCAAAATATTCAGCTTTTCGGAAATTTAGGAAACGATCTAAGGCGGATAATTCGCGCCATTTGGGAGAGCGAATGAATGCAGATCGTTTGTCTGCAAACCGAACCTCGGCACTGATATAAGAGTTGACCTTGTCCGGTTCAGGGGCAAAGAGTTTCCAGCCTCCGATCCATAATCCAGTGACATCAAGATAGGGGTCCAGTTTATCGTTCAAATACTGATGCCATTGCCCTGTAATAGGGGCGGAGTCGATGGTTAGGACTAACAACCAAACAATGAGAAAGCAGTTTACAAAGATTTTTTTAAGCATGACCGTCTCGTTTAAAACTCCGCGTCCGTTTTAGCTGTCTGCTCAGTTTTTTACCATACGAATTTTGGTAAGTTTCAGTGATGGAAATCCTTGAAAATAGGATTTTAGTTTGAGGTTAATTCTAATTTTGGTCCAATTGCTCCTCGATTGATTTTGTTTTGGGGTGCTCAATTCCGCCAGTGTGGAGGGTTGTTTTTTTTTCGAAAAGCAAAATGAGGCATTCTTCATTAGCAATTGGGTTGTGGCGAACACCTCGCGGGACGACAAAAAATTCACCTTCGCGAAGGGTTACCGTTTCTTCTTCCATTTCGATGATAAGTTCTCCTCTGAGGACGAGAAACATCTCGTCTTCTTCATCGTGAGCATGCCAAGTCAAAGTGCCTTTTAGTTTTGCAACCTTTAAGTAGGCGTCATCGACTTCGCCAACAATTTTGGGTGACCATAATGCTGTCAAGTTTTCAGCAATTTTAAGAGGAGAGATGACCTTGTTCACAAAATTATTGTCCTTGGCGTAGTTGACCTTGGCGTAATTAATTAACTGAGATGTTTCAGACGTAGGGATGGCTTGAATTTAAAGTGATCAGGATAACATATGTCTCTTGATCACGGTTATTCCCGCTCCTGCCCCGTTTACGGTTGTTTTAGGTGAATGATTGTTTTCGAATCTACACGATCGACTGTTTTCTGGGAAATAAGCTGGTAAATTTTCGGTTGAGCACTAGGAGGCGGTTCTCTAGGTGCAATTGGAAATTTGGATCCACTTCAATAATCAGTGATGGATGCATAGAAAGATTGAGGATTGAAATGAAATCATGGGTTGGTCAGAGAGCGGCGAAATTCAAACTAACAGACACAAACGGCAGAGAACATAACTCAAGCGAGAGTTTAGGCCGATGGCAGTTGTTAGTGTTTCATAGACATTTAGGATGACCTCCGTGTCGGGCTCATTTGTCGCAGTTGCGGCAATCATATCCTGAGTTGGTTGATCTGGGTGTTGAGGTCAAAGTTATCACTTTTGACGATCCGAAGCTTACCGGTCCTTATGCTGACTCTCTGTTGCCGGCTTGGGCGTTACTGGTGGATAGTGATCGTTCGCTGTACGGCCGTTATGGATTTGAGCGGGGAAGTTGGTCGGCAATTTACGGTTTTGCGTCCGTGATGCAGTATCTGTGGCTGATTATCAGCGGACATCGCCCGGGCAAACCGGGGAAAGACTGGCGCCAGCTTGGGGGGGATGTTTTAGTCGACCCTCAAGGAATGGTGAGAATGCATTACATCAGTAAAACGCCGCACGACCGACCATCGATTGGCTTTCTGTTGAATAAAGTCAAAGCGTGAATGGGTTCTTCGGTTTTTTGTTCCCGACGGTAAACCTAAGAAACGATGGAGATTTGAATTGCCATTTTCAAATTTGGGTTTGTGCAATGTATCGCGAAAGAATCGTGTTATCATAAACCGCCTCTGAACCTTAGTTCAATAAAAAGAAGAAATCGTGGAACCGATCGACGAAGTTGAAGTGCGCTATAAAAATCTCGAAGCGATACATGACAGCGCGGTCGATGCAATCCTCTCTGTTGACGAATTGGGGGTTGTCAAAACGGTTAATCCAGCGACAGCGGTTCTGTTCGGCTATACCAAAGCCGAACTTGTTGGTGAGAAGATATTCATGTTGATTCCGGCGTTAGTTGACGAGAATACCGGAAAAGCATTGGCTCGCAGTGATGAACTCCGGGCATTAGCAACATCGGGAGTTGGAAGTGAGTTGACGGCTAGAAAAAAAGATGGTTCCTTGTTCTTCGTTCATGTTGCTGTTAGTGAATTTCAAGCCGGTGGGAACAAAGGGTTTGCGGTATTTATGCGAGATCATGCCCATCTCAAACGCTATGAAGAGCAGCAGGCTTCATTGGGCCGCATCACAGAGGAATCACTTAATGAGAACTACATTTTTGATGCGGTGGATCTTCGTTTTGTCCTAGTGAATTTGGGGGCAAGGAAAAACCTAGGTTATCGGTCCAATGAGTTGGCGGAAATGACTCCGGTCGATATTGCGCAAAAATTTTCGTTGGACGATTTCCAGGAACTGGTTAAGCCGCTTTTAAAAGGGGCGTGCGAGAGTCTTCAGTTTGAGACGGAGCATGTCAGAAAAGATGGGACAACCTATGAGGTGGTTGTCAATCTGCAGCTATCTACTTTCCAATCCAGGTCAGTATTTGTGGCAACGGTTCTGGATGTAACAGAACTTAAGCTGGCTGAACGCCGCGCACTTCGACAGCAAAATGAGATGCAAAATGAATTAAGACGGCAAGTCGCATTGAAAACCGAGGAATTGCGTCGAACTCAAGATGAGTTGATGCGAAGTGAGAAGTTTTCAACTTTGGGAAAAGTTGCCGGTGGAATTGCGCATGAAATTCGCAATCCACTCAACGCCGTAAAGACTTCTGCCTACTTTTTACTTAATGCTAAAAATCCCTCAATTGAAAAGGTGCGAGAGCATCTTGAGCGAATAGATCGTCAAGTCTCGACAGTTGACAATGTCATCACCGCACTTGCTGACGTTGCGATCATGCCGGAAGCAAATTTGTGCCCAGTGGCGATTGAGCCTTTATTGCGGAGAGTCGTGACGTCGCTCCGCTTGCCAGAGAACCTCGAAGTAGTTTTCCTGTTTGAAGAGGGGATGCCGGAGGTGATGGTTGACGAAAGGCAGATTTCAATTGCGTTTCGGAACCTTATTAAAAACGCCCGCGACGCGATGCCTGAGGGTGGAGTTTTGACTGTCAGTTCGAAAGTGTTCGTTTTGCAAGTTGTTTTTTCGATTAAAGATTCCGGTGTCGGGATTGCGAGCGAAAATCTGAAAGATATTATTGAGCCGTTGTTTACGACGAAAGCTCGGGGAATGGGCCTTGGATTGTCAATTACACGTGCGATCGTTGAAAAAAACCAAGGCAGTCTTTCTGTTGATAGCCAAATCGGCGTTGGGAGTGACTTTAGGATTTCCCTCAATCGTGGTGATGTTAATAAGGCATAGAGTTGATTTTCGCAAAGTGAGTCTGCTTCAATGATACATGACTTTTGCTTATTTTAAATTGGATAAAGACGAGGTTATTGTTCCACGCCATTGCTCCATGAAATCGAATATTTGAATTAACGATTGCTAGATGCAATACTCTGAGATCAATTCTGCAACATAACTAAAAATCTATGACTGACTCTTATCGCATCTTAATCGTCGACGACGACCTCGATATTCTCGCTAATCTTTCAGATATATTGTCAGAATTGGGGTACGACATTATCACGGCCGCGAGCGGCCAACAGGCACTGGAAAAGCTGGACGAGTCTGATGAGGGGCAACGGTTGGATCTCTGTTTGCTCGATTTTAAAATGCCGGGGATGGACGGTGTGGAGTTACTTGAAAAAATCCACGAACGCCGACCGGACGTGCCTGCTATTATGGTGACCGCCTACGCAGGTGAAGACGGAGACCGTCGGGCGATGGAGGCGGGGACTTGGAAGGTAATGCGAAAGCCAGTCGATGTTCGTTTATTGATCGGAATGATTGGCCAGGCGATTGTTTCAAAATTAATTTGTCCCCTAAGCATCGATGATAAGTAACGTAGTTTATGCTGACCAACTGATGTTTGATTAGATAGTGGTTGTCCATTTCAGGAGTAGAGGCTGATGGCGGGTCGGAGAAGTAACGGTGATTCGAGTGGCTTAAATGTAATTGCGGAATGCGAGGGCTGTGGAGTTTGCTGCTTGCACATGGGTTATCCCGCATTTCAAATACCCCGCGAACCTCTGACGGAAGCACAAATTCGCGCGGATGCGACAATGGCAGCAGAAATTAAAAAGGATCCAAGGAGGCTAGAGGATCTGCTGGCGGGGCACCCGGGTGAAAGTTACTGGCATGCTCTGCCAGATGATTTGCGGCAGCAATGGTTAGAATATATGCGGGATTATCAATTGCCTGTGTATGGAGATGATCCGTCAACATTTGACGGCGCCTGTATTTGGTATAACCCGGAATCGCGGCAATGTAAGCACCATGAGTATCGCCCGCGGGTATGCCGGGATTTCGAAACGGGAAGTAAGCATTGCTATGAATGGCGTGCTTATTATCAGGACAAGATCGAGCCAAAAGTTTCCGAGTCTTAAGAAATTCCCCAGCGTTGGAATCTAAGAGATTTTGGATTCCCGGTACAGCAGGATTGCTCCCAGGCCGATCGCCAGCAGGTTGCTGGTCCACACCCCGTAAGGGTGTAGGGTTCCTTCTTTACAGGCATTCAGAGTTGTTTCAAAAATCGGGTAATAGACTACCAGAATCGGAAAGAAGCACATACCGAATGCAGAAGTGTAGTTGACGGTCTTCATTCTTAAAGCAATTGGAATTCCAATGACCGCAAAGGCAAGGCAAGCGAATCCACTTGCCCACCTTCTAGGAGTGACGAGATTGAGTCGAGATAGCCGATGGTTGGCTTCTTCTAATTCTTGATTTCTGGTTTCCCACGCTACATTGGTGAGTGCTAAAAGATCACCCGTCAGAAGCTGTTGAGCCGCAATATTTGCGTTTGATTTTTCGAGTTCCGCAATACGAGCCAATTGTTTGATTTTGTGGGTCCGTATTTGACTCATGTAAAGATGGTCTGGGTTTTCGAAGGGGCTATTTTGGTCATTGTTGGGGATCTGAAATTCTAAAATGTCCTCGCCCGGGATGCTCAACTCAAAACCATCGTGAACAAGCACCGGAGCGGTTGCCACAATCTCAATCTTCCCCTCCTTGGGTCTTACTACAAGAAGGGCGTCTTCGGCTTCGATTCGAATTCTCTTTTGAGGATCTTCGTCGTTTTGTTTAACAATCGTGGGGTTAATCAGCCGCGAACCGTCGATATCATCGACCTCGATTTTGACGTTTCCCCGTTTAAACTCCCCGTCTGCCCGAAGGCCATCAAGAATGACTTCTTCAAATGAGGCGTTGACAAATTTGGTGGTCCCGTGAAAACCCCATGAAGCATCAATATCATTGAGCCAAATAGATAACAGGCTGACCAGAAAGGCGAGGACGATTACGGGAAAGAAGAGGACTGATTTGTGAACTCCCATCGCCTGAACTGCTGTAACCTCGTGCTCTGCTGACATACGCCCAAAAACGACACAGACGGTAAATAAACAGATCGGAGGCAGCGAATAGGAAAGTGCCTTAGGAACCAAAAAGGGGAGCGCTTGAACCGCCAGTAAAGGACTTATTTTCTCTGATTGAGCCTCCCTCGTAACCACTAATAAAAGGATCAGGGGGACGAACGAGCAAGCCGATATCATGAAAATCTTGGTGAACTCCCACATAACGTATCGTGTTAACAACTTGGGAATCATAGATCGTCAAAATCAAGGAAAGTGCACAGTACCAATCGATCGTTGGAAGGGACGGATCGAAACGACATTCGTGAGATAAGAGAACGGTATTCAATTGGCCAAATGGCGTCAATTCCAATGGGCGTTGGAAGACCGGGGCGGCGATAGAAGTGCTGAGTATCGTCGTTTTTAAAGCCGGAGGCAACGGATATCGCACGCAGGTGCTATCACTTCAGGCGACCGGCGGTTGGTAGATAAAAAAACACGCATGACAAGGGTCACGCGTGTTAATTTGTTTTGAAACCCAAGAACCAGCTTACGGTTATGCGATTTGTTCTTCGATTGAGTTGATGTCTTCATCTTCTTGAGCATTTGCCTGTTGTTCAAGGGTGTATATTTCCTGAGCATCGGCAGTTTTACGGTATCCCATCTTTAGCAAGACTTCGAGGATTTCGCTGCAAGTTGGGAACATCCGTCCGCTTGACCGCTTGTATTCATCCATCGCGTGCATGAATTCGATTTCAGCGTCAGAGTATTCTCGTTCGCAAGTGGTTGGATCGATTTGGCGACGTCGTTTCACTTTACGTCGCTCGACAACAGGTGTGCTGGCTTCCGCCTCAGCCTTTGTCTTCTTCTTTCGTCGGTCGGTTTTGCGTTCGCCAGTTTCGTTCAGTTTTGTGAGATCTTGCTTTGTTTTTGTCATTTGAGAGCCTGCATTTCTCAGAATTGTGGGGATTCGCTTTACTTCACCATCGTCCGTTGGGTGATGTTGGAAAAATACACCATCTGGTAAAACCTGCGTAATAAAAACGAAACGTAGGCCTAGATAAAGTTGAATGGTTACGTAGTTGAGCCACCTGTTTGGGACGCGCCGGTTATAAGGATTTTTATTCCCCAAGTTCCCTCGGCGGGGATAGAGCTGGCGGTTAGGAACGATTTTTTGAATTTGGTCGCTCGGGAGTGAACACCAACTGATCTAGTAACAGCATCCCTTGCACGAGTGTGAGTTTTTTGAGAGGGCTGTAACCGGCACCCGTAAGAAATCCTGTGAATAGCATCGGTTTGCCAAGCAAACGCGAAGAGAACAGCTTTGCCTGGGTTGATCCAGAGCTTGAAGTTCAGCTCTTCGAATTGATTTACCGGGTGACGCTCTTTTCCAGTTGTTTAGCGGTGTGCGCTGGATGAGTGAGTTGCGGTCGGGTTACATAGAGATGGCGGGCATCTTCAAGTTCCTCAATTTCGATCGTCCAAGGTAATTCGTAGCGGAGGATGTTCATTTCATTTTCACCCGCGACAATGATCGTGTGTGGGTTCTTTTCAATGAACCGGGCCAGTGAATTCGCTTCGCTTGAATAAAAAGTGACAATGTCATCTGAATTAAGAGTGATCGCGGAACCATACGTTTCCCGACCGAAGAAGACGATCGGTGCCGAATCGAATTCATCGGAGTTTTTAATTCGACTGGCAGCGTGATGGATTGATCGATCGACCGAGATCGTAGGAATTAATCGGTGAGTTGAAAGGGTGACGACCAGCAGTCCGGTGGCCGCGAAGCAGGCCCAGCTGATCTTCACTTTTTTCCGGTAGGCGTAAGAGGCAATGACCAAACTGGTCATCAGTAGCAGGCCGCCAACAAATTCCTGAGCAGTTAAAACTGGAGTGAGACTTGAATTCAAAAGTGAGATCGAGATGATTCCAATAATGGTGAACCAGAATAGTATTTCAAACGGAGCTCGACGCCCGGTTCGTACAAGCCAAGTTAGTTTGGGAGGATTAACTCCATCTGGTCGTGTCTGTTGAGCGATGGCTTCGTCCGTTTGGCGGCTGAATAATTTTCGATCCAGCAGTCCGCCCATGAGAAGGCAAATCAATGGAAATGAGGGGACGATATAGGTCGGCAACTTTGACTCGGATATCGAAAAGAATCCGACGATCCAAACGGCAGCAAGTAATAAAAAACCTTGTTCGCGAGTTCTCATGAATCGATTTTCAGGCCGCCTCGAGGTCAAGAATTTAATCAGCGAAGGGATCAGGTAGGAAGCCGGGAACATGAAGATAAAGATTCCGACAAAGTAATACCAAAATGGTTCGCGGTGGTTGAATGCGTCAGAAAAACGCACCAAGTGGTGTTTCCAGAAGAAATAGGTCAGGAAGTCGGGGTGGACCCAGGCGGTTGCAATAAACCAGGGGGCCGAAACCAAAAATGCAGGAATTGAAAACCAAATCCACCAACGACTTGGGAGGCTTTTTTGAATTGGGCTTAACCAGAAAAATAGAATTAAAGGTGGCAGGCAAAGCACTCCAATCACTGGGCCTTTGATTAAGATTCCCAGTCCGCACGCAATGCTTGCGAGAAACGCGTAGCGGCGCTTGAATCCGTCGGATACCGCAAGGTAGGTGCTGAGGAGCATGATCGTCGACATCGCAGTCAAAGACGCATCCATCGTGACATAGCGACTGATGCAAACAAATCCGGTAGTCAGTAAAAGGAGGAGACCGCCGAACCAGGAACCGCGGTATCCAAGTAGTTTTTTTCCAAGTAACAAAGTCGCAAGTAGCGTTAGCATCGAGGCCAACGCCACGGGCAGTCGTGTTGCGAATGGGCTGACGCCGAAGACCTTATAGCTTGCAGCGATGGCCCACATTTGGAGCGGTGGTTTATCCCAGTAATTTTCTTCGGCCAACGTCAGTGACATCCATTGGCCACTTTCAATGATGTTCAGAGCCAATTGTGCGTTTCTTGCTTCGTCGGGTTCGAACAGCGGATAGTTGAGACTGCTGAAAAAAACAACGGCAGCAATCAGCAACAGGCAAACCGTCGCTAGGAGTCGCTCATACGATTTGTAGCGGCGAACGGAGGACTCATTCAAATTCACCGGAAACATAATACTGTTCCACCAGAAACGGCAACCTCGTTGGACTGCCTTTAAGATTTGGTGAATCGAAGGGGTTGTCCCATCCCTAGTAATTTCAAACTGCTGGATTCGAGCCTCGGTTACCGAAAGGCGGTTAAGTCGTGCTCGAGAGAGTGTTTCGGTTACAAATTGGTTGAGTGTATTGTGGTCTGTCTCGCCCTGGTCAGCAGGACGATCCATGGGGAGCGATTTGTATAAGTCGGGGATTCCACAGAGTTGGTCTTTTTGAAAGATCGTCAAACCGTAATCAAACTCAGTTTTATTTACTTTTAAAAGGAACCGAATTAAAAATGAATAGAGTTTAAATACGAGGCGCGTAATCGCTTTCGGTTGAGTTTGTTTGTTGCAGTTGTTGTTAAAGGACGACTGAAGGGGAAACTGGTCGATCTGTTTAAGCATCAATCCAAATTGATTGGCGTCGACTGAGGCTTCCGGTTCTAATAACGCAATGACCGGATGGCGAGCGGCGTCGATAGCGGCTCTTAGATTCGGTACAACTGTTCTTTTTGGCGCTCGCAGATGAGGGTGTGTCAGTGGAGAGTTCGGCTGAGCGATGACAATGACTTCAGCTCGCCAGTGAGATTTTCCAATTGCCTGAAGGCAATCTTCAATCCGTTGTTCGGTGTTGTTGTGATCTTCGGCTAGGATTAATGACAGGCTTGAAAAAGTCGACATAAATTGATCCGTATACATCCATGCTGATTATTTAACCGGTCACATTGCACCGGATGGCTGACTCTCAGTCGTCGGTCTGCCTCAAAGTTGCAAGTGCTTTCGAGATAGCACCCTTCTGAGCGTATCGGAAACGTAAGTTTTGGGTCAATCTCAACCTGCTCGCCAAAGTGGCCAGTAGCTAAGTAAAAACATTGAGAATTATCCGCTGATTTAATGGATGAATGCGCGACCTTGCCGCTTCCAAGTTTTCCAAGCTTTGTTGAATGGGTATGCGTTTAGCGAGAAGAGTTTCAAGTTTTCGTTTGATTTTTGCAACATAGCGGTCAGATTTTATAGGTTACTGTGAAAATAGAGCCTTTTCGTTGAGATAAAGCTATTTCGGCCTATATATAATTTACTAAAGTCTTGTAAACTGTATGAGACGATTTTTTCTTATTTTTTCTGCCGTGTCGGCTAGTTTTAATTTTGGAGGTGTTTGAATGTCTAATGGTTATTCAGTGGATAGACGACGAGCGTTCACATTGGTGGAATTGCTGGTTGTGATTGCCATCATAGGCATTCTGGTCGGGATGTTACTACCGGCTGTTCAGCAGGTTCGGGAGGCCGCCCGTCGGTCATCTTGTCTTAATAATGCTCGGCAACTTGTGCTTGCTAACCACAACTATCAAAGCGCCAATTTAAAATTCCCAACGGTTGCCCCGTTTGTCGTCGGAAAAGGAAATCGAAGCTGGGTTGCTGCGGTTTTACCTTTCATCGACCAGCAGAACGTGGCTGATACGGTTAAATTAGGGAATGGCCCGGGTAATTGGGCAAGTAACAATTCGAGAGATTTTAGAATTCCAATTTTACTCTGCCCCTCGGCAACCCAAGAAGATGAGTCAGCGACTGATAATGCAGCTCAATACACCAATCACTACTCTGCTTGCATGGGGGCAATTGGTACTGCGAATAACGCATTCGTTCACGGTAAATCTACAATTGCCGGAACTGGCGGTGACATTGGAACTAACGGAGTCTTCTCTCCGCGTTCAACTAGCCCAACAAGCAAGCCGAACAACTTAGACTTTCAAGCGAAGTACGGAAAGAACTTTGACGATTGCCGTGATGGTTCGTCAAACACAATGGCCATATTTGAGTCCTCTCGTACAGCAATAGATGATCAGTGGAATCCAAAAAGAAAAGGCTGGGCATTTGGCTACAGGGGGGATAACAATGGCCTTCAGGAAATTTTCGCTGGAAACGCAGTTGTCTATAATTTGAGTGGTTTTGAAAACAACCTGATCAACGCAGACCTGGCATTGCCTCTCTGGAACCAAGTTCCAGCAAGTAGTAACCATTCCGGTGGTTGCTTGGTTGCCATGATGGATGGGTCAGCAAGATTCTTGAATGAGTCAGTCAATCCAGATGCTTATATGGCCGCCGCCAATATGAAAGACGGCCAGCAAGCTGATCTAGAATAGAAACTCCAGTTGAATTGACTATAAGGAGAAGCAGCAGGTGTTAAGCCTGCTGCTTTTTTATTTAATTGGGGCAATGTGAAAGTTTGGGTTCAATGTCACTTTCGAGTGTGTCAATTTTGATTGACCAGGAGACAATTCCCATTGAAGTCGAAAAGTTCCTTGTCGATATTTCCATTGAAGTAGAGCGGCATCGAACGAAAGTACCTGCCGGTTACCGAGGATTTGTTCCAAGTGATTATCGAAAGTTGTATTTTGTTCTTCGGTTGATTGAGAGAAAGTGTTTGACTTGCGGGATGAAGTTTTGCGAGTGGGGGAGCGGTATTGGCGTTGCGACGATGGTTGCCTCGATGGTTGGGTTTGAGGCTCACGGAATTGAAATCGACCCTGCGTTGGTTGAAGTCGCTGAGAGCCTTAGCGATGAACATGAATTGCCCGTGAAGATTGCTTGCGGTAGCTTCGTCCCCGAGGGAGTGGATGACTTAATCGATTCGGCGTTTGCAGAAAACGCTGGTTCGATTTCGATGGTGACCGAGGCGGTCGATGCCTACGCTGAGTTGGGTCTCCAAATCGATGAATTTGACATTATCTTCTGTTTTCCTTGGCCAACCGATGGAAATCTGACGGCGGAGATCTTTGATCGCTGTGCCGCCACCGGTGCCGTTCTGGTTACCTACGACGAAATAGATGGGTACACGTTGCGTCGCAAAGACTAAAACTTGGGTGAAATCCTAGCTGTCCTACTAGGGTGCGTTAAGTTGGGGGGACTGGCAAGACGCATCGGATCGATTGCCGAATTTATTTGGTTTTGCAGATGGAATTTTAGTCTTGAGTCAAGCCGTCATTTTTGCTTTTCGCGAGGATATAACTACGTATTTTTTTAGCTAAAATGCGGGGCTTGTCTTTGATACCTAAGAATCGGTCGAATCACTCAATTTTGATGTTATCGCTGCAGTTAAAGTGGTCATTGATTCGTTTGTTAATGTAGACGCCTGAGCTGAGAGTAAAGGCAGCGAATGAATTTCTAAAAATTAACTCGCGTTGGAAAATTTTGAAATATTCCCCTTTCGCCGGTTCGCCACTGAAAATCCTCCCTATTATTAGTGCCACTATTCTGAACCGAGGAATCTTTCACTAATTACACTCTCTGTGTTCAAGGTTCTCAGGCAGCTGATGCTCAGCTTCCCATTTTATTGCAAGTTGTTAAGCTGGGCAGGATTTTTATCCTTGTAAATCGATGATTTTGGCCTTGGGGGAAAATTATCGGGTGAAAATCTGAAAATTATCAAAAATCGTGGCCAATTTTAATTATTGTAATAGTCATACCAATATTTTGTCTTTTCTCGGGCGGGATTCACTCCCCGTGCCAGCCTGGGATTTTCATTCGTTGTGCACGTATTCAGGGCTTTTTGGGCGTTTGAATACTATTAACAGGGTTTTCAAGAATGAGTTTAAACCGCCACTCGTCATCGAGACGTAAATTCAATCAGTCCAAGAAACGCCGGCGCAAGTCCAGTGAGTCAACCGTGAACTACGAATCGCTTGAAGAACGGCGGTTATTGGCGGTCGATGTCGGATTGAATCTGAACACTGAGCAATTCGGTGGACCACCGAACTTGGCCGGTGCGGTTGGACCGAACCACGTCGTTACCGTGACCAATCAAAATTTTAAGGTGATTGATAAGGCCACCGGCGACTTGCTTGAAGAAAGAGGTATCGAAGAGTTCTGGCTTGGCACCGGCAACGATATGCCAGGCGCTTCTATTGACGAGGAATTGCTGGCCCCTGGCAGCGGGTCAGCGACACATTCTAGGATCGTCTACGACGCCGACACTCGTCGTTGGTTCATTACTTCTGTCAGTAGTACCGATGTATATGATCCAAGCCAAGGTGGGGGCCATTCAGTATTACTCGGCATTTCTCGAACAACTAACCCGCTTCTTGATTGGTATTCTGTCAACTATGCCTATGACGTTGATCGTGATCCCTCAACGGGTCCGATTGCTCTTGAAGGCGGTTTTCCAGCAGTCGGTGGGATAAGTAATGGTGTCAGTCTGGCGGTTGATGACGACAGCGTAATTATCTCGGCAGATTCTCCAAGTCCTTTTGCTCCCCCAGAAGTCTGGGCCTTCAATAAATACGAAGTACTAGTTCAACCTGGTATTCCTTTTATCGGAGCTGACGGCGGTGGTGTTAATGCCTCAGTCGTTGCTGCCGCAGGTAACGATCATCAGTGGGGAACTGACGTAAAAGGTACGGTCGAGGGAACTTTTGGTTTGGTTGCGCCTGCTGAAGGTGACAAGCTTACTTTGACTGAATTAATCGACACAGATATCTCCGGCGGGGCAGTCGCTCAAGCCAATGTCGATATCGCGGTCGACCCCTACGAAGCCCCTCCGGAGTTTATTCGACAGGAATTTGATCCAGATATCGTAAACGGTGGCACTGAGCTAACTGCATCGATTCAGCGATTAGGAAACAGTCTTTGGGCGACTCATGCTATTTTAGGAAGCGGTAGTGGATCCAATCCAGATGGTGGCGCTACTGAAACGAGTGCGATTCGGTGGTACGAGATTGACCTCGACACCAAAACCGTTAAGCAATCTGGAACCATTGAGCATCCGTTCTTTAACTATATTTATCCTTCGATTGCAGTGACTGAAGCTGGTCACGTCGCGATTTCTTACACCGCTGCCGGTGTGGGTGAGAACGCGGGTGAAGGTATTTTTCCATCGTTGGCCGTCTCCATTGGCTATAACAACGGTGGCAACATCATCATGGAGGAGTCTCGAATCCTCAAAGATGGCGAAGGCGGATACTTTGACGGACGGGGAAACCTCTGGGGTAACTATGCAAGCACTGTTGCCGATCCGAATGATCCAACAAAAGCGTGGGTATTTGGCTACTGGACTGATGATTCGATTCGAAGAAACGGGCAAATCCAGGCAATTGAAATTTCATTGATCGGTCACAGTCCTGAGATAGTGGGCGATGCGAATCCCAATACAATGGTGGTTCGGCGTTCAGCGATCGACAATGCGATGATTGAGGTGGAAGTTGATGGGATGGTGGTCAAAACCTATGCCGAAACCATGATGCACTCGATCACTCTCAATGGAATGGGCGGAGATGACACATTCATTGTCGATACAAGTAATGGAGAATTGGAATTCGCCGGCGGTGTAGAAATCATTGGCGACGGCGACGATACATTTGTTGCGAGTACTGTTGAAAATACGACTTGGGAAATTGGTCTCGATGGCGAAGGACAGGCCGCGATTGGAAACGACTTCGCGCCTCCTTGTGATGAGCCCCATCCAGATGAGCAGATCATCAATCTAAATTTTGAGGCAGATTCTCTGTGGTTTGATGACACGGCCTATAACCAGAATGGATACGCCACTTTCGGCGACGCCTTGCGTGGTGAACTGCAGCTTTATTTTGATAACACAATTATCCCGTTATTCGAGGGAAGCTTCACTGTAACGCTCGACATTACAGATAATGAAGTTGATTCTTTGGCAACAGCCGAGGCGTTCGGCTATGGCTTTCACGATCTCAATGGCGAAAATGTTTGGGCTGCGTCCCCTTGGTCGATTATGACCGGACGGGGTGACAGTAACGGCGTTGATGAGAGTGATGGAATGATCAATTACAACCTTGATCTAAGTCGCTTTGGAGGTGACCAGCAGGCACTACTCGGTAACATCACCGGTGGTTTGACACGATCGCAGTATTTCCGCGTGCTGGGAATGGAGTCTTTCATCCCTAATGAAACTCAAAGTTTCGATCCTCGTGGAAATCGCGATGTTGCGAGCGTAATGGACTTACAGTACCGCGATCTTAACGATGCCGCGGTGGTTGGGAACTATGACGCGAATGATTCCACCTTTGAAGTATTAAGCTACACCAGTAATGCGAACTGGGCTGGTGATGGTTCCGGTTTGTACTTCCTTGGGGAAAGTGACACCGGTACTCCGATGCCACTTCCAGTCAACTCGAATACAGAGCTGATTGATTTCGATACGATTGCTTCAAGTCTTGCCGGCTCTTCCCGGGACGGAAGTTTCAACCAGATCATCGAGCAGGATCGGGCATTCTTACGCGGAATGGGCTTTAGTTTAAGCCCGGTCAATCCTCCTGAGCTTTCGCCCGGATTTAGTGTCGTATTTACCGGGATCGATGAACTTCAAGCGGGTGACGGGACCGATTATATCTGCATTGGTAGTTCGAATATTGATCTGATGATCAGCTCCGGTCTTGGTAACGATATCTTTAACGTGACCGGATTAGGCGTCGGTGCTCTCAACCTTTTTGGTGAGGGTGGCGATGATACCTACGAAGTCGTATTCAGTTCGTCCGGCGTAATAACGATTATCGATAGCGTTGGGACAGAGAACGATACGCTGATTGGTAAAGGAACCTCGATCGCGGATGAGTTCATTTTTGACGTCAACGGCGTTAAGGTTAACTCAGGCCTGTTGATTTATGTTGGTATTGAAACTGCTACTTTTGACGGACTCGGAGATGACGATGTCTTCGAGGTCAAGGCTCAGCAGGACGGAGTCATCGGTCTGACAGGTGGAGAGGGTGTTGATACTTTCATCGACTCTTCTGGGCCTAGTGATCAACTCTTAGTGATTTCAGTTGATGATCCTCTTGCAGATCCTGTAGATCGATTGAGGCTGGATTTGATCGGTACCTTTGAAGACGCTTACACTTCAGATGAAGTTGAGCGGTTTGTATCCAATGGCATCAGTAACAGTTTTGTAATCGCCGGAGTGGACGGCACACCGACGGTTGCTGGCGGATTGAATTTAATTGGTGATGGGGATGAGACGTTAGTTATTGAATCTTCACTTGATGCCGGTTGGATGGTCAGTGGCGACGGTGCTGGTTCACTAGCCATGGATGTCGAACCGTTGACGTTCATTGGCCTCGACGCGATTTTTGGAACTACGGGCGTGAACACAGTTGACGTGACGAACACCTCAACGGATCTTGAGATCAACACTCGAGACGGCGCCGATGTGTTCAATATTGAGAATGTTGGTGCAGGGGTTGTGACGGTCAAGTCAGGCGACGCTGATGATGTGTTCAATGTCGTTAACTCAGGCGGTGGCGTCTTCCTGATGGGTGAAGTTGGTGATGATTCTTACAACGTCGATTTGACGAACCCAGGGGGGTTAGTCACGATTCGCGATAGTGTTGGTTCAGAAAACGACTCTCTGTCGGCACTTGGAACCGCTGGTGATGATATCTTTATCTTTGACGGAACGCTTGTCGATGTTAACGGTGTTCAGATTGACCATGAAGGTGTTGAGAACGTCAACTACGACGGTCTTGCTGGCGATGATATTTTTGAGATTCGCTCGGCATTCAGCGGTGACGTGAAAGACTTTACTGGAGGTGAAGGTAATGACCTGTTCATTGTGAATGATCAAGGTGCCGGTGCTAACGGTAATCAACTACGCGTTTCGGTGGCAGATCCATCGGATGCAGTGGATCAGTTGCAGTTGGATGTTACTTCGGTGATCACCGACACATTCTTTGCAGACACGATTGAAAATCTTTCGGTTGACGGGTTGTACTTAATCGATGGTGTGAATGGCACACCGACTGTTGCCGGCGGGTTGAATCTACTTGGCGATGGTAACGAACGCTTGGAAGTGTTATCTGGTTTGGATGCAGCTTGGACGATCGACGGCGATGGGGCAGGCTCAGTAACAATGGATGTCGAGCCAATGACTTTCAACGGTCTCGAATCACTTATTGGAACCACGGGCGTCAACACAGTTGACGTAACGAACACCTCAACGGATCTTGAGATCAACACTC
>CALKNI010000015.1 GCA_938091115.1 uncultured Pirellulaceae bacterium
AAGTCGACCGGGTGAGTGGCCTCGCCGGAAATTGAAATTGGCCCCTCTGTTTGACCGTTCGATTTGAGTGCCCAGTTGGCAATATCGACGTGGTGTGCACCCCAGTCCGTTAGTTTCCCGCCGGAATATTCATACCACCAGCGGAATTCGTAATGGCAATTAGTATTGCCGCGCCGCTTCTTTCCGGAGGGATCGGGGCGTCGCAAATAGTCGACTTTGGGGGCCGGCCCAAGCCAGCGATTCCAGTCGAGTCCTGAGGGAATATCTGCGGAGGGGATTGCATCGCACTGAGGTGCGCCGCCGATACAACATTCCAATCTTTTTATTTTACCTAAGCGTCCATCCGCAACGAGCGCGATTGCTTTGGTAAAAAGATCAAAAGAGCTTCTTTGCTGTGTTCCAACTTGGACAATGCGGCCGGTTTCTTTCTGAACCTTTCGAATTAATTTGCCTTCATCAATTGTTAGTGTGAGTGGTTTTTCGCAATAAACATCCTTTCCTGCATACATCGCCTCAATGAGAGGTTTAGTATGCCAGTGATCCGGAGTCGCTATGTGAACGACTCCAATGTCGTCACGATCTAGTATCTTTTGATAATCCTGATAGGTGCTCGCTTTCCCGCTACTAAGGGCTTGATTAGTCGAATCGCAACGTGTTTGGTCAACGTCGGCAATGGCTACGACGTCGACCCATGCTTTGGCTGCCCGCATGTTTCCATTTCCCATTCCGCCTGCTCCGATGAGGCCGATTGGAATACGATCATTTTTCTCGCGAGTTACCGCTGCGAGTGTATTGGTTGGCGAGTAAACGCAAGGGAGTGTAATACTCACGCCACTCGCAACGGTCTTCTTTAAAAAGTCACGGCGGTGACTGTTTACTTTTGGCATGAAGGGGGCTCCAGCACGTAGAACTATTTTTCACTAATAAATGATGCAACAAATTCCTGAGTTAACCAACTAAAAACGCTGCCTGAACTGCTTTGGATAATACGGATTGGCCAAAAAGCGTTGAATTAGATTAACAGGGATATTAACTGAGGCCTAATTGTCTGCTTTAGCCCAGTTCGTTGTTCCGGTTTATACAGTAATTCCGGCGAAAACCAGTGTAATTTTTAACAAATTTGATAGCGTTCCAAAGGTCTGAAATTTCTAGCTTGTAGCAAAAGTTGATCCGATGTAATATCCAAACCACTCAGGTTTGTTTTCCAGCGTTTGTAACATGCACCGATTTTTAAAAATACTAATAGCCATCATTGTCTTCAGCTGCCCGATTCGGTGCCAGTTGGGGTTGAGTGATTGCTGCGGTGAGATGGCTCCATCGTCACAATCTGAGTGCTGTTGTGGCGACACCGGTCTTGAAATTCCGGTCTTGCCTCAGGATGATCGGAAGAAAACATGCGGTTGCATTTGTAGTGGAGCTACAATGCCTGATGCAATCGATTTGTTTATTCAAACATCGGTTCAGTTTGAATTTGAACCCGCTCCAGTTTCTTCCCTCAGCACTCTTGGTGAAAATTGCGGGCTTGAATCTTGTGATTGCTCCCCTGCGAGTTTAGCGGCGTTTGCTGGTAATCGCGGGCGACAACTGCGCTGCCTCCATAGCTCTTTCATCATTTAGCGTCAGTATCTGCACTCTTAATGCGACGACGTTGTTTTTCGGCATTTGTGTAATGCTGTTATTTGATGTTTCTTCAGAGCGATCAACCAATATGTTTTTCCGACCTTTGCCTTGGGAATACGGCGTTCGAAATCTTTTTCGACGACCGTTGCGTACCTTTCTAACCTTTCTTGGACTGACTACAGTTGTGTTACTTGTCCTTGTGGTGGTTGGGTTTATTCGGGGGCTTGAAAAATCTTTATCCGTTAGCGGGAACAGTCGTACTGCGCTCGTTTTCTCATTGGGAATGGGAGAGAACTTAGAGTATTCATCGATACCCATGCGGACCAATGATCTGGTTCCTTCAAGCATCCAAGGGATACAGGAAAGATACGGAGCTAAATATGTTTCCCCCGAACTTTACCTTGGAACTCAGGTAGGTATTCAAGGAGCTGGCCAAAAAGAATATCAGGAAACGCTGGGTTTAGTTCGTGGGGTGACCCCCAAAGCGTGTTTGGTGCGTCAACAATTTCAGTTGGATCAAGGGCGTTGGCCGGAATCGGGAGAAATAATTATAGGTAGACTTGCCGCGACTAAACTTGGGGCAACGTCGGACGACGTATCGATTGGCGATACAATCAAACTGGAGAGTCGGGATTGGAAGATTGTTGGCGTTTTTTCGTGTGGCGGCGCCGCATTTGAATCAGAGATATGGTGCCGGCTAGACGAGCTGCAACAGGCGATGAAACGTCAGGATCTTAGTATTGTTGCTTTGACATTGGAAAAAGGTGCAAATTTTTCTGAACTAGATTTGTTTTGCAAGCAGCGTTTGGACCTGGAACTTCAAACAATGCCAGAGGCAGAGTATTACGCTGGATTGCAGCGGGACTATGAGCCTATTCGCTGGCTTGCCTGGCTAGTGGTTTTGCTTGTCGCTGGCGCGGGAGTGTTTGCCGGCCTAAACACGATGTACGGTTCAGTGGTTGGCAGAATTTCTGAATTGTCGATGTTGCGTACAATAGGGTTTGTTCGTCGAGCGGTAATCGTAAGTCTGATTCAAGAAGCAGTCTTACTTTCTTTGGCGGCTAGTTTGAGTGCCTCTTTCATAGCGTTGTTGTTATTTAACGGTTCCGCCGTTCGTTTTACGATGGGTGCGTTTCAATTAGAAATTGATAGCACCTCAATTTTGATTGGCTGTGGCGTGGGATTATTACTTGGGTTTTTAGGTGCAATCCCACCTGCAATTCGCGCGTTAAAAATGCCCATCGTGGATGGGCTACGAGCTGTTTAAGGAGAAATAGAAATGAACAAATGTATTGGCTGGGTATTGGTTTTGATGGTCTCGATTTTACTTTCGGGCTGTTCCGAAACAAAGGACACAGTGACGGCTCCGGATGTAAGTATTGCCAAACAGATTGCAGCTCGGTATTTACTGGCGGCTGAGCCGGAGGGAGTTGTTGACGTCATTGCGGCTAGAGAAACTGCAAAGAATGAAGAGGAAGTGGTGGTCGTTGGTCGCATCGGCGGTGGGTTAAAGCCTTTTGTTGATAACATGGCGGCCTTCCAAATTGTCGACAACTCAATAATTGCATGCAGCGATGATGTTGCCGACGGCGAAGCCTGCAGTTGCCCTACACCTTGGGATTATTGCTGCCATACAGACAAATTGCCTAATGCGATGGCTTTTATTCGATTTGAAGACGAACAGGGACAGGTTCATGTGCTAGACACCAAGAATCTATTTCCAGTCAAGGAACTTCAAACAGTTGTCGTAAAAGGAGTTGCTAAACGCGACAACGCAGGAAACTTGACCATTGTTGCCGATGGAATATATGTGCGTAATTAATTTCTGACTGCACGCACTGAATGTTTGAATTGAGTTTATTTGGGTTTGATTTAATGACAGACGTTGATTTATCACAGTTAGCAGTTGACCGACCGGAGACGTCCCAGTCGCCCAGTCGTCGTGGGCATTGGCTTGGACGGTATGCATTTCCTGCGTTGTTGGTAGGTGGGTTTGCTGCGCTGGTTTTTTGGTGTTCGCAAGAGTATTTATTTCCGCCCAAGAGGGTTCAGGTGATTCCTGTTTTTGCGACTCAGGCTGAAATTCGAACCGAAGGGGCAGAACTATTTAAAGCCGCTGGATGGATTGAACCCCGACCTACAGCAATTCGAGTCGCTGCGCTCGCTACTGGCGTTATTGAAGAGTTACTTGTGGTGGAAGATCAATTGCTTCAGAAAGGCGAACCAATAGCAGAACTGATTAAGGCCGATGCAATTCTCATCCATAACGGTGCAGTCGCAAATCGCGAACTGGCAGAAGCAGAATTGGAGCGAAACAAGGCGGCGCGTGCTGCGGCAAAAACACGTTTCGAACAACCGGTGCATCTCGAGGCGAAGTTGGCCGCTGCTGACGCAGATTTGGCGAAAATTAATACCTCGCTGATTAATCTTCCATTTGAGACGCAGCGTGCCAAAGCTGAGTTGGAATTTGCGAAAGGAGATTATGAGCGAATGTTTAAGGCCGCGGCGTCGGTTTCAGACAGAGAAGTCGATCGCTCCAGAGCTGATTTTGAAACTGCGAAAGCTCATCTCTCTGAGTTATTGGACCGGAAGCAATCGCTTGAAAAAGAAGTGTTTGCCGTGAGACAGAAAAGAAATGCTATTAATATTCAGTTGCAACTACTGGCTGAAGAAACAAAAGAGAAAGATGAGACGGTTGCGATGGTGGAAGCTGCAGAGGCGAAGCTCAAGCAAATGTCCGTCGCAGAATCTGAGGCCGAACTGCGTCTTCAGCGGATGACGATTCGTGCGCCAGTGGATGGGCGGGTTTACCGGTTGGTAGGCCTGCCCGGAGCCAGGGTTGGCACCGGGGTCATGACTGCGATGGACGGTCATGACGGGAGCAGTGTGATAACAATGTATCGGCCGGACAGCCTTCAAATACGTGTGGATGTGCGGTTCGAGGACATCCCAAAAGTGAGCCTCGGTCAGTTAGTGGCAATCTCAAATCCGGCAATGAAAAAGCCGATTAGGGGAAGAGTTCTGTTTATTAGCTCGGAAGCAGATATCCAGAAAAACACGCTTCAAGTGAAAGTTGCAATTGATAGTCCGCCGGAGTTCTTTAAGCCGGAGATGTTGGTTGACGTAACTTTTTTAGCGCCCAAACAGGGTGGAAATACTGATGCGTCCGAACAAGAACTGACGCTGTTAATTCGCGAAGATCTTGTTTTTGATGATGGAGGAGTATCTTTTGTTTGGGTTGCCAATCAGACCAAAGGCATCGCCGAGAAGACCGAAGTGGAATTGGGGCAGCGTGGTCGCGATGGAATGGTTCAAATTATTACCGGCCTTGATGTGGGCAGTCGTTTGATTAGCAGTGGAGTCGATGGATTGGCGAATGGCAATCGCATTAAAGTAACCGGCGAGTCTGCCGCGGATTGATTTTAGTTATGGGCTAACTTGGCTCGGCGTCTAGAGGATTTAACTGTTTTTTTAGGCAGGTTGAAATAATGGCTCTCGTTGAAATTAGGAATGTAACAAAGCATTATCACAAGGGTGGCGAGACTATTAAGCCACTTGATGGTGTGTCCCTTGATATTGAAAAGGGAGAATTTGTATCGCTTATGGGGTCCAGTGGGACGGGAAAATCAACGCTCCTGAATGTGATTGCAAGTATCGACCGGCCTGACGAGGGATCCGTCAAGATAGATGACGTTGAGATTGCCCATCTGTCGCGCACAAGGCTGGCTAAATGGAGGGCCGCGAACATCGGTTATATTTTTCAAACTCATAATTTGATTCCTGTGCTGACAGCCTACGAAAATATTGAGATGCCTTTGCTGTTGCTGCCTATGAGTCGTGCAGAACGCAGGAAACGCATCGAAATCGCTTTAGCTGCCGTTGATCTACTCGATCGAGCCGATCACTACCCTCGGCAAATGTCGGGCGGACAAGAGCAACGCGCAGGTATTGCTAGAGCGATTGTGGCCAACCCGAAGGTAGTTGTTGCGGACGAACCCACCGGCGACCTCGATCCTACTACTTCTGAGCAAATTCTTAGTTTGCTAAAACGCCTTAATAAAGAATTGGATACAACATTGTTAATGGTTACTCATGATGCTGAGGCGGCTATGATAGCAGATCGGCAATTTAAGTTGATCAACGGACAATTGGTCGAGGAAGGGGCGGCAGCCTGATGGTAAAACTTATTCCTTATATCTTTAAAACGCTGTGGCGACATCGGTCGCGAACGATTTTGACAGTCAGTGGTTCGGCGGTTGCCTTGTTTGTCTTTTGCTTTGTGGGCAGTGTCCAGGAAGGCATGAATGATTTGCAGAATCGTCAAGCTGGGAAGCGGTCACTAATTACATTTCAGGCCAACAAGTTTTGTCCTGCAACCAGTCATCTACCGCAGGACTATGAATCCGAAATCAAAAAAATAAGCGGTGTACGGGAAGTGATTCCTGTTCAAGTGTTCACCAACAACTGCCGCGCAAGTCTCGACGTCGTGGTTTTTTATGGGGTCCCCCCGGAAAAATTAAGGGTGGCTCGGCCTAGCTTTAAAATTCGAGAAGGATCGTGGGATGAATTTCAAATGAACCAAGATTCCGCTGTGGTGGGAGCTGCAGTTGCAAATCGTCGTGGTGTTTCTGTTGGCGATAAATTTTCGATTGGTTCACTCAGTGTTGTCGTAGCCGGTATCTTTAACGCAGAAGATCCCGCAGAAGAGAACTATATCTATTCACACCTCGATTTTCTTCAGAGAAGCAAAGGGATGAATCTGGTTGGAACGGTCACACAACTAGAGGTTTTGTTAGAAGAGAATGCGGATGCTGACGGTATTTGTCGAGCCATTGACGATCGATATTTAACAGGTCCTGTGGAAACGGACACACGACCAAAAGGAGTATTCCAAGCAAAAAGTTTAGGTGATCTAACCGAGTTAATTGGCATGGCTCATTACCTCGGCCTGGCATGTGTCGGTTTGGTTGTAGCTTTGGTTGCGACAACGACCGTAATGTCAGTGCAGGATCGGATTAAAGAACATTCTGTCCTGCAAACACTTGGGTATTCCGGGTTGAGAGTGTTCCAATTGGTACTTGCCGAAAGCGTTGCCTTATCGATGATGGGAGGCGCATTAGGTGTAATGGTTGCCATGTTAGTTTTAAAGCTAAGCAGCTTGTCAGTTGGTGCTGAAGCTGTCACGATAGCGTTCACGCCGTCAATTAACCTTGCGTTGACTGGGCTAATTGTGGCATTGCTCACAGGTATATTGGCGGGTATATTTCCCGCGTTTCAAGCGGCGCGCGCGGAAATTGTAGAAGGTTTGCGTCAGGTGTAATTTTCGCTCGCTGGAGGTATCTTATTGTTTTGTCGATGATGGACAATCAAAATCGTGTTCAATTACCTTGCTTGATTAGAGGTTAATTGTGCCGGGAAACAGATTAGGCCGTTGGTTATTTCTAACTGAAGAAAAGTAACATGAGTGGATTCGGTTTTTTCTTAGCAGAAACAGCGGCAGCAACTGGCGAAATTAGTCATTGGACCTATCTTGCCATTGCTGCATTCCTCGTGATTTTAAACGGATATTTTGTTGCAGCTGAATTTGCGTTGGTGAAGGTTCGATTAAGCCAAATTGACAAAATGGTGACTGAAAATTTACCATTTTCAAAAATGGCACACTGGCTAGCTGTTCGAATGGATCATTCGCTTTCGGCCTGTCAACTTGGAATTACAATGGCCTCTTTAGCACTTGGCTATGTTGGTGAACCCGCGTTTGCTAAGTTGCTTGAGCCTCTCTTTCAAATAGTAGGCGTTGAATCCAAGAAGTGGTTGCACATCTTTAGTTTTTTGGTTTCGTTTTCCGTGATTACCTCCTTGCATTTGGTGATTGGTGAACAAGCTCCAAAGATCTTTGCAATCCGGCGCCCTCAGAGCATGGTTCGTTGGTGTGCTCCATTGATGGTGTTTTTCTATTACCTTTTGTTTCCGTTTATGTATGTTTTGAATTGGGCGACAGAAGTTTTCCTAAAGCTGCTCGGTTTGAAGGGTGGTGGGGGACACGGAAGCGTCCATACCGAGGATGAAATTAAGGCAGTCCTGAGAGAATCCTACTTTCACCAACAATTGACCGACTCAGAGCACGCTCTTTTGAATCGCGTTTTTGAATTTGATGATCTTCTTTGCCGTGAAGTTATGTTGCCTCGATCGGATGTTCAGATTCTCGACATTAATTTGCCAATGAATGAATTAATGGAAATTGTGCAAAAAACCCGGCACACACGTTATCCAGTCTGCAAGGGTTCACTCGACTGTCTTTTGGGTGTATTGCATATTAAAGATCTTGTCGGATTGGACATCGTTGCTTCCGGTTTCGACCTGAAGACGGTTCTGCGTGAACCAAAAAAGGTGCCCGAGAGTATGCCGATTACGTTAGTATTGAACTCGATTCAGAAATCTCGCCAGTTGATGACATTTGTCGTCGACGAATTCGGTTTGATTGTTGGTGTCTGCACCCTCGAAAATGTACTCGAAAAGATCGTCGGTCCGGTGGACGATGAATTTGATACCGTAGAAGCGTTGAAGATTCAAAAGGTTGGGGAGCGAGAATATTTAGTACAGGGGAGTGCGTTGATTAGAGACATTGAACGCGAACTAGACATTTCATTGTGTGTGGAAGGTGTTGATACTGTTGCTGGCGCAGTATTGAGCCGGGGTGAAAAAGTTCCAGAGCCCGGCGATAAGGTCGAATTTGACAAAGCCATTGCAGAAGTGTTGCAAGTAAGCAATGATCGTGCGGTACAAATACGAATTGTAATTTCAGATGATTTGGCAAACTAAATCAATTGAACCGGTAGAACTGTCCGCTATTTAGTGAGCAGTCGGACATATGAGGATTTGAAAATTCGAATACTTATTGTAACTCCCGCCGAACAGGGTTCGCTGCTAGGCAACAGCGTCACTGCTGGTAGGTGGCGAGACCTATTGGTTAAGCTAGGGCACGACGTCACGGTTGCTGGTAAATGCCTTGATGGAGCATTCGATTTGCTGATTGCGTTGCATGCCCGCAAGAGTCATCGTGCAGCGATCCAGTTCCATAAATTCCACAGCGGAAAGCCGATCATTGTTGCGATGACGGGAACCGATTTGCATTGTGATCTTGAAAGCTCTAATAAGGTGAAGGAAACCCTTAACCTCGCGGATCGCATTTTGTTACTCGAGCCGAAGGCCAGAGTCAAACTGGCTGGGAAGTTTCAAAAAAAAATCCGTGTTATTTACCAATCGGCTTCTGTGGTGAAACCCAGGCCCAAACCTCTGACGCGCTGGTTTGAGATCACTGTGATCGGTCATCTTCGTTCGGTGAAAGATCCCTTTCGGACAGCCTATGCTGCAATGGACTTGCCCGTTGATTCACGTATCCGCGTTGTCCAAATTGGTCGTTCTCTTGATCGATCAATGGAACAGACCGCGAGGTCACTTGCCGAAAGGAATCCGCGGTATAAATTTCTTGGGCCACTCTCTCATTTGCAGACACAGCGCCGCCTCGCCAGATCTCGTGTCACAGTTTTAAGTTCGAAATCGGAAGGCGGCCCCGCCGTGCTGTCCGAGGCGATAGTGAACTCAATTCCTGTTCTCGCTTCACGCATAGACGCTACCGAAGGGATGCTTGGGAAAACGTATGCGGGAATGTTTAATGTAGGTGATACTCAACATCTAACCGAACTTTTATATCAGTCAGAAAAAGACGGTGCATTTCGGCAGCTTTTAGTCAATAGTACGCGCTCGATGAAATCAAAGTTAAGATTGGCTTTCGAATCCAGTGCCTGGGAAAACTTAATCGGTGAGTTTGGCTTTTAAAAATCATTAGTTCAGCTGAAGAAATTAAAATATTGCTATTCCGATGCCGGCAGCGGTTGCTCTCCGTTAAACGGTTCGGCAATTCCTTTTATTGTCGCAAGTGCATTTGCGGCAGCGCGTTGTTCGGCTTCCTTTTTGTTTTTCCCCCATGCGGGGCCAAATGCTTTTTTGTCAACTTGCGCTGATACCTGAAACCATTTGTCATGATCTGGGCCCTGGTTGCCAAGAAGTCGATATTTAGGTGGAAGGCCGAAACGCTTCTGAGAGTACTGTTGAAGTTCCGACTTGTAATTTACATCCAGACCGCCAGCGATTGCGCAGCTGACTTGTTGTTTGATGAACGGTGTGAGGAATTTTTTAACGTTATCGATTCCGGAGTCCAGATAAATCGCAGCAACAATGGATTCGAAGGCGTTGGCCAGAAGCGATTTCGGAACCTTGCCTTTGACGCCGATACCTTTTCCAACGACTAGAAATTTTTCAATATTCAAACTTTCCCCGAGTTCCGCACACGACTGTCGACTCACGACGTTTGACTTGACTTTTGTTAAATCCCCTTCGAGCCAATCAGGAAAGTTTTTGAAAAGGTACTCGCAAACTATGAATCCTAAAATTGAGTCTCCAAGGAACTCCAGTCGTTCGTAACTGCAGAGTCGCGTGTTAGCAACGGAGGCATGGGTGATCGCTTCGAAGAGGTAACGTTTTTCTACGAACTCATAGCCCAGTTGTTGTTCGCAACGCTTAACTGCAGCGAGGTCATCAGGGCCTAATTTAAATTCGCGATAATCATTCATCGATATCGTTAGTGGGACTAGGTAAAAAGTTAGTTCGAGTACAATCGCTATGGTATGTGCCAGGAGATGGACGTCCTGTAAAAATTTCAGACTGCGATGAAATTAAATCAAATTAGTGCCCTTATTCGAAGTTTAGCAAATTCCAACACTTCGAATAATCTGAGATTTCTAAGACACTTAGTCATGACATTAATCCTGAAGATGACCGTTGTTCGATTTCATATTGTCGGCTACCAAAAATGCAAGCTCCATAGCTTGGTCATAGTTTAGTCGGGGATCTACTTGACTTTTATAGGCTCTCTCAAGGTCAGGCTCTGCCAACTTGCCCGAACCACCAATGCACTCAGTTACGTTGTCTCCAGTCAATTCAAGATGCACACCACCGAGGATGGAGCCTTGCTTTCGGTGAATTTGGAAGGCCGTTTCCAATTCACTTGCGATCTTATCAAAGCTTCGCGTTTTAATGCCGGAATTAGTTGAGAATGTATTTCCGTGCATTGGGTCTGAGCAGAACAGGACTTTTTGATTAGCAGTTTGGACAGCATCGATGATTGGTGGCAAGCAGGCATTCACATTTTCAGCTCCAAACCGGTGAATAAGTGTGATTCGCCCAGGTTCATTTTCCGGATTTAGTGCAGAGATTAATTTAGTTAATTCACCGGGTTCAAATTTTGGCCCAACTTTGATTCCAATAGGATTGGAAATTCCTTTCATGTATTCAACATGTGCCCCGTCAATATCTCGGGTACGGTAGCCGATCCATGGAAAATGAGTACTCATGTTGTACCAGCCGTCTCGCCGTGGAACGCGCCGAGTCTGTGCTTGCTCGTAGCTTAGGTGCAGTGCCTCGTGAGAAGTGAAAAAGTCTATGATCTTACTTTGAGAAATTGACGTGCCCAACACTGCTTCCATGAAATTGAGGGAGTTGGTAATTGACTCGATCATCTCGTGGTATTTTCTGGCGCGGGGAGAATCCGTGGCAAATTCAAGATCCCAGTTCTCAGGGTGGTGCATATCTGCAAAACCACCGACACTGAGGCCGCGGATAAAATTCAGGGTCAATGCTGCTCTTTCATATCCGCGAAGCAGCAATTCTGGGTCCGCGACTCGGTCGACTTCCGAGAACCCGGATCGATTAATTATGTCCCCGCGATAGACTGGCAATGTTACTCCGTCGCGGGTTTCCGTTTCATTGGATCGAGGCTTGGCGTACTGGCCCGCGATTCTTCCGACTCGGATGACCTTATTCATTGAGCCGAAAATCAAAACGAAACTCATTTGCATGAGGACTTTTAAATTGCGAACAATTGAGTCAGTTTCGCAATCATCGAGACTCTCAGAACAGTCTCCGCCCTGTAGTAGAAATGCGCGCCCCTCGGCAGCTTCTGCCAGTTGATGTTTAAGGCTTTCAATTTCCCAACTGGTGACTAGAGGGGGAAGCTTCGCGAGTCGGTGTAGGGTGTCGTCGAGGTGCTCGAGGTCAGGATAGACGGGCTGCTGCGTTATGATTTTTTTTCGCCAAGAACTTGGCGACCAGTGATCGGTCATGGGAATTTTGAGGGGTGCGAGTGATTCGGTAGTTGTTAATCGTCTTCGATAAATTTAAGGATCCAAAACGGAGCTTACCTTTTCGGTCATCGGCGTAACTCTCACCTTCCTATGATTTAAACATCAGCTTCTAATGGTTTTGTCGCGAACTTACTAACCATCCGTTAAATGACAACGGTTTTGCTGATCCCAAACCACAAGAAAGGGAACTTCTGAGAGGCGTCATCCTATCGTGTTAATTTATTGCTTTCACCGTCAGAATAGGTTTTGTCCGTGGAATTTAACACGAAACATGAATTCTGTTCCTTAGTTACAGCGTATAATGACGGTGAGTTATTCATCAAGCGGCTGATTAAGGTTACAATCGAAACTTTAAGCCTGAGCCAAAAAATTTTTCTGTTAACATTTCGAAGGATGCACACGGATGAACCACTGCCAGTTATTGAATCGACAATATGTCCCAATGTTGAGTTCGATGGTTGCGTTAGTGATTCTTACCTTTTTGCCAATTTCAGGATTGGCATATCAGGATAAAACGGAGTCTCCCGAAGCGGAGGGCTCAGGTGCCGCTAGTGTAGACGAAGATGTCGAAAAGTCGCTTACAGAAGTTCTAGAAGGACATTCGACCCATGGAGAGGCCTTCAATGAGGGGCCACGGCAAAGCGCATATTTAATGGGAGGGACTGGAAACGTACATTTTCCAGTCACAACCGACTCGAAGGAAGCTCAGGCATTTATTGAGCAGGGCATTGGTCAGCTTCACGGATTTTGGTATTTGGAAGCAGAACGATCTTTTCGGCAAGCTGCCGCCTTAGACGAAGATTGTGCGATGGCCTATTGGGGCGCTGCAATGGCGGCCTATTCCAAACGGCCGCGATCGCAGGGGTTCATCAAAGCAGCCGTCGCGCGGATTGACTCCGTTTCTGAACGGGAAAAACTTTATATTCAAGCGCTCGAAAAGTATTTCTCTGACAAAGAAAAGGATAAAAAGAAACGCGCTCAAAGTTATTTAAAAGATCTTGAATCGATCGTCATTAAGTATCCAGATGATTTGGAAGCGAAAGCATTCGTTGCCCACCGGATTTGGCATAACGCCCGAGAGGGGACACCCATTAGCAGTTATGTTTCACTGAACTCATTGATTGAAGACATTCTGGTAGTGGAACCTCTGCATCCAGCACATCATTACATGATTCATCTATGGGACTATAGACATCCAGAGAATGCGGTTAAGGCAGCCGCAAGGTGCGGTGTTTCCGGCCCCAGCATCGCTCACATGTGGCATATGCCTGGCCATATTTATTCCCGGTTGAAACGTTACGAAGATGCCGTCTATCAACAGGAGGCTTCTGCCCGGGTTGACCATGCTCACATGATGCGAGATCGTGTGATGCCTGATGAGATCAATAATTTCGCACATAACAACGAGTGGTTAATTCGCAACTTGTCTTTTGTAGGTCGGGCCCAGGATGCGATGGAATTAGCGATTAACATGACGCAGTTGCCGCGGCATCCAAAATACAACACCCTTTCGAATAGAAGTGGAAGTGCGAGCTATGGAAGACGGCGGTTGCTACAGATATTGCGAGAATATCAGCTTTACGACGAGGCGATTGAGTTATGTCAGTCGAGTATTTTGACGGTGAAGTCAAATCCGCTAGAGCAACTCAAAACCTTGCGTTTATTAGGCTGTTCAGCCGCAATGGTTGGCCGCGCTGATTTGTTGGCTCAAGCCAAGTTAGAGCTAGGTGGGCTCATCGAAGAAGCAGAGAAGGAAAAGGCGGATCTAGATAAACAAATTAACAGACTTAACGCCTCATTAGATCGAGGAGCTGACGCTCCGCCGAGGCCTAAAGATAAAAAATTCGATGAGAAAAAAGCCAAGCTTCATTTGAACCAAGCCAAAGACAAGGCATTTAAAAATAAACAGAAACTTGACCGACTGAAAAAATCGCTGCTGGCGATCGAAGGGTATGATTTAGTTGCCAAGGAAGATTATGCAGCTGGATTAAAAAAGCTTGAATCTGCGGCGGGTGAAGATGTTAGCTGGCTAGGTGAGCTTCAGTTTTTAGCGGGTGAGTCGGAGAAAGGGCTTGAAAAAATTGCCGAACAGGTAAAGCGTCGCCCATCTGAAGTCATCCCGTTAGCGCGTCTTGCGTATCTTCAATTTCAGAATGGCGATAATGAACTTTCGCAAGAATCTCTTGAAAAGTTAAGGGATACTTCCGGCTCGATGGATCTTGACAATCCCCTATTCAGCAGACTGGCTCCCGTTTCGATGGAGCTGGGCATTGGCAAGAGATGGGTGAAAGAAATTGGGCCTGCGGCTGATATTGGATTTCGACCACCTTTGGAATCCCTCGGTCCTTTTCGATGGTCGCCCTCCCCGGCACCCCATTGGAGCCTCAAGGATTCGGAAAATCAAACGGTCGGTTCCGAAGATTTTATTGGACAACCCTACATCGCAATTTTTTACCTCGGTCACGGGTGCCTGCATTGTGCCGAGCAATTACAGGCCTTTGGCCCAAGGGTTGCTGATTTTGAAAAAAAAGGCATCAATATGATTGCAATTAGCACCGATGACCAAAGCGGATTGCTGAAGTCAATTGAAGATGCGGGGACAGGCTCGCCAATACGGCTTGCATCGGATGCCGAGCACGAGATATTCCGAAAGTTTCGCGCTTTTGACGATTTTGAAAATCAGCCTCTTCATGGGACCTTTTTAATTGATGGCATGGGTAAAATTCGCTGGCAGGACATAAGTTATCAGCCGTTCATGGATCATCAATTCCTGTTGGACGAATCAGAACGCTTGCTCGGGGGAGATAAAGCGATGTCGGAGCAGGCCGGAAAAGACACCAACAACAAACAAGTTTCCCAGAGATGATTTATACGGCAGATGAGCCTTCTGCTGTATCACCATTTTGTTGTCAGACGGCGTTTGACAACTATTGAAGGATTTTAGCAGCGATGGGCTAACTCCATTCGAAGGGCTGCTTGGGGAATCCCCAGTGCTGGGCAAGAGCGTCAGCGGCATCCTCGCGGTCGGTAATTTCGCCCCAGCCGCCATTGTGAAGATGAGCGTGGGCAAATTCGTGGGCAATGATATAGCAGGAGAATTCGTGTGAGCATTGTTCCAGACGGGGCTTGAGGACAATGCAGCGACTCGTTCCGCTTGGCCCGAGCAAGGGCATTACGACTGTCCGCCCTTTACCTGGCTCACAGTCATCCAGAGAGATTCGAAAATTAGTGTCAGCCAAAAAGTCAGACTTAACATCTTCTGGAAGCGCGCTAAAAACGTACTCGATTTGGCTCGCAATTTTTGGAAATTCGGCGAAGTCAGTTAGGTACGCGTCTTTAATTTATTAGCCCTCGATCGATGATGGATGATTTAGGAGGTAACTTAGGTTCCGTTTGTTCGCAACTTCAAATTTAAAATACTTTATTAGTGAGTCATTACATAGGTGACGATGTTGATGCCAAGTGGGTAGGAGACTCGCTCTGAATAAGTCTTGAAATATTCCTGGTTCTCGCCCTCCCTTTCCCATCCATCCCCAATGTCGTTGTTGTGGCAAAGCAGAGCCATTAACCGGTCATTTTTATCAAAAAACCCCCAGAAATGCGGCGCTTCATCCCCCTCGGGATCACCGTGCCAATACTCGAATGTACTTCCCTGATTCCATGCGAAAATACTTGGAACCTGGGGGACGCCCTGAATGTCGTATACAATGTTAAAGATCTCATGATCGCGGGCGAGTTCGCGTGGTTCCAGATCGGGAAAGACTCGTTTCATCTCACGATAGACATGCTTCCAACTATCTGGCGCCCAAAAATCATCCGCCATCATGAAGCCCCCCTTCAAAAGATATTTTCGAAGTTCGGCAACCTCTGGTTCACTAAGGTTCATTCGATTTATATTTGAAAAGTAAATAAACGGATGGTCAAAGAGATTGGGATCGGTGAGGCGAATTACTTTTCCGTTCGGGTCGACCTTCATGGATGTCAATTCATGCAGTCGCACTGAAAAATTCCAATCACAATCTGGATAATCATTGCTCCACTGCCCTCCTCTTCTCCCACGTCCCGTAGAGTCATATTGTATTCTCACAAATGTAAAAACGTCTTCTTTGAACTGGTTGTCAATTTCCCAATTCGGATAGGAGTCGCGATCTGATGTTGGCCGACGCCCTCGCTGCTGGCGGGAAAAGTCTTGGAAGCCAGAAATGCTGGGCGTATTTCCGTGGTTATTCCCAAGTTCGCTCCGCATGCCTTTTGTTGTGACGGAAGCCGAGGCTTTAATTTGAAAACTTGACGAACCAGATGAGGTAAAATTGGGGTAGTTAAATCCTAGCTGAAAAAATGCTGCAAATACCAACACGACCAAAAACCAGGCCCATACCTGGTGTCGAGTTGTGGATGCGCTGCGGTTGATCAATTTCACAATATCTCGTTGATTAAGAATAGTTCGGTCGTTTTATCGTGGATTAGTCCAGAAATTAATTGCCTAAAACTCCCCTGAAATTCGGCCCGCAATCATTAGGATGAATGGCTTTTCGCATTTCAAATTAGGGACTTGAAAACTATATCGCCTTTTCCGATGGGCACCAAGCTAACAAAACCCCTATCGCTTAGTAATAGTTTCGTCGAGATTCATAATGATTCGGGAAACCATTGCAAAGGCCGCTTGTTCTGCGGTCGCGTCTTTTCCCCCAATTGCCTCGGAATCAATCGCACCATCTTGAAGACGCGTTAACTGCGTTTGGTAAAATTGATTCAATTCTGATGATTCGAATTCCGTCGGGAGGCGAGTGAGAAATCGCCGAAAGATGTATGTTATTGCCATGGCAGGAGTCGGAAAATTTTGCTCGATTACGTTTTTCGCAAATTTCTGGTTCAATTCAATGAACATAGGGTCGTTAAGCACTGTGAGTGCTTGCAGCGGCGTGTTACTGCGATTCCGGGTTGCAATGCAGGCTTCACCCGTTGGTGCATCGAAGACGGTAAAGGCAGCGAATGCGGCGGTACGTTTTTTGAATGTATAAATGGAGCGTCGGTAGCGATCCTCTCCGTTTGACGGATTCCATTTGCCGGAGCCCCAGGCCAATTCAGTGACACCTGCGGGTTGAGGGGGTTTCACGCCCGGGCCGTACATTTTTGAGGAAAGTACGCCGGTGGCTGAAAGCGCGATGTCCCTCACCATTTCACCGGAAACACGGAATGATGGACCGCGAGAGAGCAAGCGGTTTTCCGGATCCGCATTTTCTTTATCTACTGAAAAATTCGATGCTTGCCGATAAGTGTTGCTCATCACAATGTATCGGATTAGTTCTTTTGTGGACCACTTCAGCTCGTTTTGAAACTGAAATGCTAACCAGTCGAGCAATTCTGGGTGAGAAGGCATTTCGGCTTGCAAGCCAAAATCGGCGTTGGTTTTCATCAAGCCAGTGCCAAAGATTTGGTACCAAATGCGATTGACTGCAACTCTTGACGCCAATGGATTTTTGTCGCTGACTAACCAATGGGCAAGCTCAAGCCGATTCGTTGGATTGGATTGCTCATCTTCAGGATTCTGGAAAATCGACAAGATCCCCGGAGTAACTTCTTCCCGAGGGGAGAGATACTCGCCTCGATGATGACGAAAGGTCCGCCGAGGGTTCCTTGCTTCCCGTTCCCGAAAAATAAGTGTTTCGGTTTGAGGGGGTTTTGTGTTTTTTAGCTTGTTGAGCGTCTTGGTGTTTGATTCAAGGTCTTTTATTGACTCGGCAAATGCTAGTTGGACGGTCTTGAATTCAGCGCTCGTTAGCTCGGCTTGAAACATAGAGTATTGGCTGGAAGGGAAGGATTTAGATTTCGTTAAAATCTCTTCTAAGTTCTCATCAAATCGGTTGGCGGACGGTGCTTTCTCCCCTGTGAAAGAAAACCGAAATCGACCAAGACTGGCAGTGTAATGTCTTTCGAACAAAAGTCGGACGGTCAATTTGCCTTTTCCGTTAATTGGGCTGGTGGGGTTAATAACCAATTTCAGTCGCTCAGCTTTGTTGTTTCCCGGTGACCAGCCCGTTGATCCATTTCCGTCGAAAACGTTTGATGCTGTTGTTTTGGGTTTTGTGTCGTCGGGTTTTGAGAAATCATGTGATGCGTTGTTAAAATCAATTGGCTTCCCGTCCAGTGTTACCGAGATCTCGCTAACGAAAAAATCTCCCTTACGGCCTTCATAATAAGTCCTCCCAGGCCCCATGCCCGGGAGACGCTCGTCAGGGAGTGCTTCCAGACGGATACCGGTGATGGGCGTTCCATCGAGTTGAAAGCTTATAAAAAATTCATCTCGTTTGGTCGTGTCGCCCGTAGAGAATATGGAGCTGTCGTCGAGAGTTTTTAGAAAGGGCAGGTTGGACGAAAGTTCAGTGGGGGTTGCGATTGCCCAATTAACTGCGCTTGATTGCGAAGATTCAATCCACGTTTGCCACTCCTTGCCAAATTTGGCGGGCTGAGACTCAAGCCGCTGGCTTAATTTCATCAGCAATTCAGACTCAAGGGCTTTGATTTCTGAGTTTACCTTGTCTTCACCGCTTTTTTCCGACGGAATTCTTAAGTCGGGTTCGTCAGCGTTGTTCAGCAAAGCCAAAAAACGATAATAATCCGTATGGGAAATCGGATCATATTTATGGGTGTGGCACTGGGCACACCCAACCGTGAGACCCAGCCAAACGGTTCCAGTAGTTGCAACCCTGTCTACCATCGCAAGGTATCGAAACTCGAGCGGGTCAATTCCGCCTTCCTCGTTTAACATGGTGTTGCGGTGAAAACCAGTCGCAACCAGCTGGTCCGTTTTTGGACTGGGGAGCATGTCGCCGGCAATTTGATCGATTGTGAATTTGTCGAATGGCATGTCATTGTTAAACGCTCTAATTACCCAATCTCGATACGACCATATCGCTCTGGGTCGATCTTTTTCGTAACCATTGGTGTCAGAATAGCGCGCTAAGTCGAGCCAGAATTGGGCCCATTTTTCACCAAACCGAGGTGAGCCGAGCAATTGGTTCACGACTTTTCGATAGGCCTCGGGATCTTTCGAGTTGAGGAATTTGTCTGTTTGTTCAATGGTTGGAGGCAAGCCAACTAAATCGAGATAGAGTCGGCGAAGCAAGGTATAACGATCCGCTGCAGCGTTAGGGTTTAGATTGGCGTCCTGAAGTTTTTTAAAAACAAATTCATCAATTTGATTGGCTACAAAACTAGATCGTGATTTGGGAGCTTCCGTTCGTGAGGGAGCAACAAATGCCCAGTGGCGTTCATATTTAGCTCCACTGGCAATCCATTTCTTGAGAATTTCAATTTGGGCAGAGTTTAAGCTGTTTCCGAATTCAGGTGGTGGCATCACGTGATCTTGATCTACCGACGTGATTCTCTCAATCATGCCACTGCTTGACGGGTCCCCCGGCACGATTGCAGACGATTCAATCGGGTTGTTTCGCTCGTCAAATCGCAAATCTGATTCTCGATGAGAAGCATCTGGTCCGTGGCAAGCAAAGCAGTGGGTAGCAAGGATTGGCCTAACATCCCGATTAAAATCCTGAGAATTTGCCGAGCAAGCCAAGAGGCTAGAAATAAGACTGAAAATCAGAATTCTTATTATCTCTGCAGTGCATCGCGGTGCTTGGGAATTGGGGTGGAGCATAGACGGGGACAATCTTTCACAATCTAGAAAGTTAAATCGGCCAAGCAGGCAAGTCTGCTTTTTATAGGCTTCTAGTTTTATTCAAAATCGATCGGTTTATTTTGCTAGGAGCCTGCTTCCCCGGCCGCGTGGGTGGTAATCCAGCTAAGCATCATTAATCTCAATTATAAAGGAGAATTTCAGCTGTTTCATTCCCAATGTTGCCGAAAAAATGTAAAAGACGTTTTGGCTGGTTTTGTAGAAGTAGACACACCTCATCGCGGGGGTCAATTTGGGTTGACTGGTGCAATCAATTCCACGGAATTAAGTCAATGTTCAACAACTGGAATCTGGTTTATTATGTGAATTGGAGAGGCAAAACGGTATTGATTTGATTAGGGAGCAGGGATGACAAAAGGCGATTCATCAGAGCTTTGGTACAAAGATGGACTTAAATTTAGCTGTTCTGGCTGTGGTGATTGCTGTACCGGTGCTCCTGGATTTGTATGGGTCGACCCAGCCGAGATCCAGGCGATCGCAGATTCACTTGGCATTCCTGGAGAGGAATTTAAAGATCAGTACACCCGAAAAATTGGGGCTCGTCGAAGCTTAAAGGAGTTTAGCAACGGAGATTGCGTCTTTTTCGACAACAAATCGAGGAAATGTGAAGTTTACGACTCACGCCCTCGTCAGTGTAAAACTTGGCCGTTTTGGGATAGTAATTTACAAACGCCTGAAGATTGGGAGCGTACATGTGAGGAATGTCCAGGTAGCGGAACCGGGAAACTCCATCAGCTTGTCGAAATTGAGGACAGGCGGAAGTCGGTAAAAATCTAATAAAACCGCTATTTCTGTGGCATGGCGATTCGAACGCCCGGATTCTTGCCTCGGGCGCGAAGTGGACTTTTCGGATCGGGCAAGCAAGGCATTTAATTGACTTTAATGCTTGCTGGCCATACACTTACGGGGCGGAAGGTAGTTAAATCCGCGGCCGCGGCGTGGCCAGAATTCCGATTGGCTAAACTGCGTTGCATGGGCGGAACAAACCATGACCGAAGAGCGTACTGGCTTCGCTGATCAAATGAATTTACGTTCAAATTTAATTAACAACGTCGGATGTAATTAATGACGAAAAAGGAAATTGTCCGCAGAATTTCGGAAGAATTGGGTCTGAAGCAAACGGACACCAAAGAAGTGGTGCAACGCACTTTCGATGCGATCATCGAGGCGTTGGCCACGGAGCAGCGTGTTGAATTGCGGAATTTCGGCGTATTTGAAGTGAAGAAAAGAGCCGCAAGAAAGGCGCGTAATCCGAAAACGGGGGAAGAGGTTTTAGTTCCAGCGAGGTTCGTTGTTACCTTTAAGCCGGGCAAGGAAATGGAACAGCGTGTCAAGACAATTGAAGAGGACAACCGTTTTAAAGAGTCTGGTTTTATGCCGGACGCGAAAGCG
>CALKNI010000016.1 GCA_938091115.1 uncultured Pirellulaceae bacterium
GGGAATCTGCGTTAAGCTTTTTGAATCAAACTCTCGTTGGTTGGGAACCGCTAGAAATTGGTTTGGAGGTAAGAGGAGGGATGGCACGAGAAATTGCGCCAGTTGATTTTTAAAAATTCGAATTGAAAGAACGATGTTGAACAAGACGATCAACCAATCTTCCCACACTGAACGTGGGAAAGGTCCCGTCAAAGCCTCGGAAAGTGCCTATGTTTTCGAACGTATGAAAAACGAAAGCATAAATCAGCGCAAAAAAAACGAAGGGTTTCAGCTCGCCGCTACTGAAACCCTTCTAAAATTGGCTGTCCGATTATGAATAAATCCACATCGGAGACCCACAGCCAGTAAACTCATCGGCAATCCAGCAACGATTTTTAAGAAAAAAGGAAAATGGATGCCCAATCCGCTACAACTGGAAAAGTCTATCGTTAAATTATAAGTATCTCGGATTAAAACTTAGTTTAAACTCATCAATCAATGTTGGAGCGTTGAATGATCTCGGACGGATCGTCAAAGGAAGGTGTATTGGACACGCCTAAGTCAGTAAAATTCCCGTTTTCAGAACGGAAGGCGGCCAAATTGGCCCTGGAAGATGGAACTATCTTCGACGGCTTCGCATTTGGAGCGAAGGGCACCTGCGATGGAGAAGTGGTTTTTAACACTTCCATGACTGGTTATCAGGAAATTCTGACTGATCCCAGTTATCGCGGTCAGATTATTACCATGACCTACCCGGAAATGGGTAACTATGGAATTAATGAAGAGGATGTGGAGAGCCGATGCCCGCATTTATCGGGTTTTATCGTACGGAATGTTAGTCGAGTCGCTAGCAACTTCCGATCATCTTCAAGCTTGCAGGATTATCTGGAAAAGCATGGAATCGTAGGGATTTCGGATATCGACACGAGAGCTCTGGTTCGAAAAATTAGGAGCGTAGGTGCGCTCAGAGGCGTGATCTCGTCGGTCGAGTTAGACAACGATAAGCTCGTGGAAATGGCGAAATCCAGCCCTGGTTTGGTTGGTCGGGATTTAGTAAGCGAAGTTCTTCCTAATCAGCCTGTCAATTGGGAAACTCATTTGAGTAAATGGTGGGATACCAGAACCAACGCGCCGGCGCCTGAGGCTCCTAAAGCAGACGCTCCTCATGTGGTCGCCCTCGATTTTGGAATGAAATGGAACATTGCTCGACATCTTTTTAATCAGGGATGTCGCGTTACCGTTCTCCCGGGAACGGCGACCGCGGACGAAGTGATGGCGTTGAATCCAGATGGAATTTTCCTTTCCAACGGGCCGGGTGATCCGGAACCGCTTCAGTACGCGATTGATACCATCGCAAATTTGATCGGTAAGGCACCGCTTTTCGGAATCTGCCTTGGCCATCAATTGTTTGCACTTGCTTGTGGTGCTAAGACTGTAAAAATGAAATTCGGTCATCGTGGTGCCAACCAGCCTGTCATTGATGAAAAAACTGGGAAGGTTGAGATCACCTCTCAAAATCACGGGTTCGTTGTGTCCAAAGACGATTTACCGGCTGACCTCGAAGTAACTCATTTAAATTTGAATGACGATACAATTGCTGGACTCAAACACTCCGTTTATCCTGCATTCAGTGTGCAGTATCACCCGGAAGCGTCGGCCGGTCCGCACGACAGTCAGTATTTGTTTGGACAGTTTAAAGAAATGATCGATTCAAACCGAGTCGCGAATTAAGGGTCAGAAGCTAGGACTATTATCTGCCACGATTGCAACGATTTTTTGAGCGTCGACGACCGTAACGAATCGATTTTACTGAGATTCGTTTCAATGTTTTTCGCGGCCAATGAGACGGGCGGAATTGGGATTGGCACCGGTCTAAAAGGGGTGGCCTGTCGCTGCCATTTGGCTTCTTGATCACCTGAAGGAATTTTTAACGTGTGGATCGTTGAGTACAACCAATCCCCAGATTCCAAAAGGGATTCCGAGCAAACAACAAGGTGAAATGCAGGGAATCATCGCTAGAATACAAGTTGTAAAAGCGAAACCGTAGGACTGCAGTTTCATCATCTTTAGGCAGCCGAAAACGATGACACCGCCTCCAATCAGTGCAATGACGCCTTGGGCGATACCAAAGATGCCTTGGCCGACCACCGAGGCTATTTCTGGAGAAGCGGGCTGTTCTGCCACAGCGATAAAACTTAATCCCAAAATGTTTAAAGCAAGGCCAAGCAATGCTAAGAGCAAGCCGACAATTGTTGAAATGAGCATCCCTAGTGCCGGCCCTTTTACCATGCTCGCCGCTGAGACGTTAGTTCCGCGGGGTGGCATTCCGCCGGGGGAATTCGCTTGGGTTTGAAAAGGATTTTGAGACATTTTTGGATTCGGCAGATTTATTTCGGTAATCAGAATTTCATAGCAAATATTACAAGTGCCGAGAGCATTGTCAAACCTACTGACCAAAGACAGGTGTGCTTGTTACTGTTAGACTGGTGCTAAAGTGGGGGGCTTTTAGGTTCCGCGTCGGATCGGAGTAGGTTGTTAATTTATTTGCTGCGTCTACAAGTGGTTACAAGCTTATCGGAAGTGTTGCGAGTTGGATTTGACGCTACCTATGGCTTTACCAGAGTAAATGTTGGGCTAATGCTGTAGCTCTAGAAGGTGCAATCCCAAGAGTAACCAAAAAGGTGTAAGAACCAAGCTAATCAGAGAAGTGGCTAGGCAGACCTGGACGGCTACATTCGGTTTGCCACCGTAGTGTTTTGCCAGCACGATCGGAAAAATCGCAGCCGGCATTGCGGCTTCTACAACTAATACACGCTGCAGTTCTTGCGACCCGGTCAACATGGCTGCGACGGCAATGAATGCGAGTGGCATGATAGCGAATCGGACTAGAAGAGAGCCAAAAATGATTTTAGGCCGTAACTGAATCTTATGGCTCGAGATGACGCTCGCGAGTGTTGCCCCAACCAAGACGAGGCTAATAGGAATTGTGCAATTCCCGAGTTCGTGCGCTGCCTTCTGGGCTACCGACGGAATCCATTGATGAAAGCCGGAAAAGTTCAATAAAAGCCCAGCCACAATTGCAATGGTTGGGCCATTGATCAAACGTTTCATTGCACCTTTGGCTGTGCCGCTGAGCATGACGATACAAACGGTCCACATTGCCAATTCCAGTCCTAGATTGTGAACGAATAACACGCCTAAAGTTTGGTCGGCGACCCCCGGAAAAAGTGCCGCAATTAATGGAATTGGAATGAAGCCGTAGTTTTGCAGGGCAGTGGAGACAGAAAACGTGTTGAGCCCATCTTTTTTACCAATTTTGAATCCGCGACCGACCGCCCAAGACACCAACAAGCCCGTTAAAGTAAGCACGAATCCCGCTGCCAATGCAGAAAAGACAACAGACAATTGTTGTAGGCTTTGATTGCCAGGTATTTTGGTGAGAATGAAACAAGGATAAAGAACGTTGACCACCAACAGAACAATACTCTTTTCGGATTCGTCGGTGATGATTCTGAGTTGCCGGATCAGATACCCCACACCGACCATTAGAAAGACTGGCAAAGTGTGTATGACAATTTCGAGAAAGTTTTGAAGTGAGTTCATGAACGTCAGGGTTCGCTGAGAATTAGATTGGCTGTGGTGGTGATTGCCGAGTCAACGAACTGAGATTTGCTCGAATGCATTTGCCATGGCTGCTGCCGTCAATTGTGGTTTCACAACGCCATTATCGGGTGTTCTGTTGGTTTGTCGATAGCTGAATTTCAGCCATGACTGGAGAGTGGTCAGACGGGTAGCGCCCATCTCTGTTGGCTCTGATGATCGAAGCAGTGACGACTTTAGTTTCAGGTTGGACAAAGACGTAGTCGATTTTGTTGCCGTCTGCTCGGCCCTCAAATCCGCCACCGGTACCAACGCTTTTTTCATTTGGATGCAGTTGGCGAAAAGTATCGACGAGAACAATTGGGCTTTCTGGCAAGTTCTTGGAATTGCGTTTGAGGTAAAGAATCACCGGATTGTTTTCATCAGCATTAAAGTCCCCCGTAACCACAAATGGATTTTTGTGCTTTCTGTTGTTGATCCGCTCGGCTATTAACTGCGATGATCTCAGGCGGGCATTTTGAGATTGATGGTCAAAGTGAGTGTTGTAAATATAAAAAGAATTTTCCTTTCTTTTATCTTTCAGGCGAACCCATGTACAGATTCGTAAATAGCGGTTCCCCCAGCTTCGAGATTTTACCTCGGGAGTATCGGATAACCAAAACGTACCTGAATCTAAAGCGGTGAACCGTGAATTACGATAAAGAATTGCCGAGTATTCACCCCGTTGGCCCCCGTCCCTGCCTTCACCAACCTCCTCAAACTCAGGTAGTTGTTTTCGGAGATCGTCTAGCTGGAATCGGAAAGCCTCCTGTAAACCGATGACGTCGAGCTTGGCATCTCGGATTACATCAGCGGCGAAATCGTTTCGGTTTTCCCAGCTGTTGTCTCCATCGTTGGCACGACCGTTGCGGATATTAAAGCTCATCACCCGCAGGCTGGTGAGATTGGCTGGAACCGTTTGCTGAGCCACACTCTCGCTGGACATGGCAGTTAGCGTAAAGATCATCGCAAAAATGCTAAGGAAAATAGTCCTGCTGTTTGCTGGCCAATGTTGCTGAACGGGTAGAGAGGTTTTTATCGAGTGCGTTGCTTGGACTATCATGATAGTTTTGCGGGTTAAGTTTTGCAGGTTGCTATTGTTCTAATTTCAAACGACGGTTTCAATTCTAGCAGTTTGCAAATCCCAATGCGGCTCACAATTCGTGTCGTAGATGCGATAGCGTATCTTGCCGGCTCAAGCTCGTAAAAGCATCGATTGGGCTGTATTGAGTTGTGCACTTGGAGCCATGCGACAACGAACCAACAAGTTGTCCAACCTGTGGTTTGATGGACGATACGCACGTTGACCATTGAAACCAAAGCTGTCCAATTAAGTCAGGCACGAGCGGTACACAAACCATTCAAGCTTTAATTTCAAACTGTCAGACGAGTGTTATCCATCTGGACTGTTTGCTGCGAATGAGCCTTACATATTAATTTCGAAACCCTTGCGGTTTTCGCGAGCGAGAAATGAATTCGCCTGTTTGTCGCCAATCACTTCACGCTTATTGGGATCCCAATCGAGTGGTCGACCTAGACGCATCGCAATATTAGAGAGGTGGCAAATTTCGAGCATTTGGTTGTGGGTCTCAACATCTGAGATTGGTTCGACCTTATTGTTGATGGCCTCAATGAAGTTGAGTGTGTGGTTTTCCGGTACCGGTCCACCGTAAACATCCTCAACGGCACCTGCTGGGAGCGGATTGTTGGCCAAGTTTTCTACAGGCTTACCGACGATTTTACCTCGGTTCACAAAGAATCTTCCTTTGGTGCCCTCGAACAAGATGCCATTGTCACCTTCGTTCGTGATTAAGAGTTCGACGCCATCAAGCATGTCCACTTTAATATTGTATTTGATGGCGATGTCATATTTGTTATCGACCAACGGATAGCCATTTTTGTCGTATGCGACATCGAATTCGTAATCGAGCGGCGTGACTTTTTTGGCTCGCATTTGAACCGACGCTCGATCGTCGGAACCGCTGTTCTTTGGAGAAAGCGCCCAGCAAGCGATGTCGACGTGATGTGCTCCCCAATCAGTTAGCTTGCCCCCGGAATAGGCATGCCAATTTCGGAATGCATAATGACAGTTACTGTAAAGCGGGACGCCGCCCCCGTAACCTTTGCGCATTTCCGGAAGTGCTCGATAGGGAACCTTGGGAGCAGGACCGAGCCATTTATCCCAGTCCATCTCCGTTGGGATGGGTGCTTCGGGAATAACCGGGGAGGGACCGAAACCGCCGATTCCACAGGTCACCTTTTTCACTTTTCCAATGCGACCGGATCTGACCAGAGCGATTGCTTGCAGGAACCGTTGACTCGATTCGGTTCGCTGCATGGTGCCGACCTGAAATGTTTGACCAGTCTTTTTCTTTACTTTCTCAATTAGCTTGCCTTCGTCGATGGTCAACGTAAGCGGTTTCTCGCAATAGACATTTTTACCGGCCAACATCGCCTCGACAGCAATCTTGGTGTGCCAGTGATCGGGTGTGGCAATCATGACGGCATCGATGTCTTTACGATCCAGGATTCTTCGATAGTCGCTATAGGAGTCCGGTTTTTTGTTTTGGCGCTTTTCAAGGTTAATTACATTGGTGCCGAGAACTTTTGAGTCGACGTCTGCTAACGCTGCGAAATCGGCAAATTTGGTGGATTTATTGGTGATCGCGACACCTTGGTTGCGAAGGCCAATGGTGGCGAAGACTGGCCGATCGTTAGGCGATTGGTATCCAAAAACGCGTTGTGTTGATAGAAAGCCACCGGTTGCAAAACCGGTCGCGATGGTGCCTTGGACAAATTTTCGACGGGTTAATTTACTCTTGTTTTGCATGTTTAATTAATTTCGAGTTGATTGTTAAACCGACCGGAAACACGATCGGTCATTAGATGTAGAGGTTAGCCGTTGCGAGTCCAGTCATCCGTTGTTGACTTGGTTGTTGGTGGTGTTTTAATTACGGTGAAAACACCGGAACGTAATTCAGTGGCATTTGCAGGATAATGCACCCCATGGCCGCGCCAAACTCAGGGCCAGCTTCACTGGAACGCCAGGATCCTTCTGCCGTCTGGTTTTTGACCAGTTGGTTTCTAATGAGCGGATACCATTCATCCCATGGCTTGCCTCCTGCGTGCCACATCGCCTGAACGGCGTAGTAGTTCGAGTAGAAGTAATGACCGCCACCCTGTTGTGCGCCATTCGGTTTAAATTTCATCAAATAAGCGATTGCTTTTTCGACTTGCTCGCCCTCATATATTCCGGCACTGTAAAGAGACGTGACGCCGGCGGCCGTCATCGCGAATGTAGTGTGCCCACCTTGCATGGTGTAACGGAAACTTCCGTTTTCATTTTGGCTTTTTTGGACGTACTCGATACATTTTTTTCGGATTTCGTCGGGAACGTCGATCCCCGCGTCACGAGCCCCTCGAAGGCCCATGATTTGACAAACCGTAATGGAGAGATCTGCATCGCTCTTGGTAGGTTGGTAACGCCATCCCCCCTGATTGTTTTGACTGTTACACGTCAGTTCGACCGCTTTCCGCAGCTTTTCACCGATCTCCCGTTTTCGCGTCATCCCATAGGCCTGGGAAAGAAACAGCATGCTAAAGCCGTGGCCATACATGTTTTCCCTCGCTCCACCATCGCGAGTGGCGATGTATCCAGTTTCGCGAACATTTTTCAAAACATATTCAACACACATATCGATGGATTTGCCAAACTTGCCTAACCCGGGCATATGTCCGCCGCACATCATCGCGAGTCCACCCAGAGAGGCCGTGGCCACGCCGGACGAAATTCCGCTGTTACTAAACGCGCCGCGGTTCCGGCCCGATTTAACTTGGCTACGTAGTAAAAAATCGAGTCCCTTGTCGATGGATTTCCGAGCGGGAGCAACCAACTCCGCAGGTGATTTTTCAGTCTTGGAATCTTTTCGATCTTTTGGCCAAGGGGTAGCCGACATCGTTGGTAGAACTGGAACCGCTAACGCTCCAAGCCCCGCTGCGGCGAGTCGGTGAAACGAGCGGCGATCAAACCCTGACGAATTTGAAGTCTGGTGGGGATGAGGTGCAGCAGATTTTGGTTGACTGTCGCGTTTTCCGAATGGTTGTCGCATCGAACTTCCCTTTTGAATTCTGGTGCCCCTATATTAGTCTTTCGCCTAAAATCCGTCAAAAGCAAAGTAAAATTAGACGTAATTAAGGAAGGTTGGTGCTCGCAATTGCTTGGTTCAGGGTGATTTAGGCCGATTCTTGAAGATCGTTGATGGCAATCCTAATTTACTGCGTGCCTAATTAGCGTTGCGGTAATTCAGGTGATTGACCGTGAGTGTTGTTCGTTTGTAAATTGTTGGTCGGACAGCTAACACAAAATGCTCTCTAAGGCTAGAATTGGCGAAGTTTTAATTCGGCAAACACTTGGTTGCCCCAATTTGTTTCGATCCTTGAGTTGGGTAACCGTGATTGGTTGAATTGGAGTAATTTAAAATTGAAACGTCCACTAAAATAATTGTATTAGACATTCTGGCTTTAATTTATTTGACGCCCCAAAGCTTCGCGTTGACTGAAACGCAATAAGGATTTAATGATGACAGCATCTGCTGATGTTCAGGAAACCACGATCAACACTATCCGTACGCTTTCAATGGATGCTGTTCAGGCGGCTAATAGTGGTCACCCAGGTACGCCCATGGCTTTGGCTCCGGTTGCCTATTCGCTGTGGTCCAATTTTTTGAAATATGATCCGGCCAATCCTAATTGGGTTGCACGTGATCGTTTCGTACTTTCCTGTGGGCATGCATCGATGCTGCTTTATTCATTGATTCATCTTGCCGGAGTGGCTAAGACGGATGACGCGGGAAATCCGACTGACGAATTAGCAATTTCATTAGAAGATATTAAGAAATTCCGGCAAATCACGAGCCCTTGTGCTGGGCATCCTGAATATGGGTATGCTGCCGGGATTGAAACCACTACTGGTCCGTTGGGGCAGGGACTCGGGAATAGCGTTGGGATGGCGATTGCGGGTAAATGGCTTGCGGCGACCTATGATCGGCCGGATTTTGAGTTGTTTGGTTTCAACACCTATTCCATCTGCAGTGATGGCGATGTGATGGAAGGCATTGGTTGCGAAGCGGCCTCCTTAGCTGGACATCTAAAGCTGTCTAACCTGTGTTGGGTTTACGACGACAATGAAATTACGATTGAAGGCCGTACGGAGTTGGCTTTTAGTGAGGACGTTCCGGCGCGATTTGAGAGCCTTGGCTGGCAAGTAATTACCGTAGCCGATGCCAATGATATGGCTAGCTTAGACGCTGCTTATGGAAAGTTCCTGGAAACGGAAGACCGTCCAACTTTGATTGTTTTGAAGAGTGTCATTGGTTTTGGTGCACCTAACAAGCAGGATACGTCCGGCGCCCACGGCTCGCCCTTGGGCGAGGAAGAGATTGCTTTAGCGAAAGAAAGCTATGGATGGCAACACGAAAAATTTGCAGTCCCCTTCGAGGCTAGGGATGATTTCCGCGCTAAGATTGGCGGACGAGGAGGCAGTGCTCATGCACAGTGGACTGAGAAATACGCTGCCTACGCTGAGGCGTTCCCGGCGGAGTTTAAAGAATTGGAGACTCTGTTTGCTGGTGGACTGCCCGAAGGTTGGACAGAATCGCTTCCGGAATTTGATGCTGATCCAAAGGGGATGGCGACCCGAGTTTCTTCGGGGAAAGTTTTAAATGCTGTTGCTGCAGCGATTCCTAACTTTATAGGTGGCTCAGCCGATTTGGCGGGGTCGAACAAATCTAATAATGACGACCCTAGTGCTGGTCACTTTAGCGGCTCTGATTTTAGCGGGAAGAATTTTCATTTTGGAATTCGTGAACATGCGATGGCCGCGATTGGAAATGGAATGTCACTGTGTGGCATCCGTCCCTATGTCGCTACCTTTTTTGTCTTTACAGATTATCTTCGTCCGTCGCTTCGCCTAAGCAGCATTATGCACCAACCCGTCATGTATATTATGACGCATGATTCAATTGGGCTTGGTGAAGACGGGCCAACGCATCAGCCGGTTGAGCATTTGGCTGCGTGTCGTGCGATTCCAAACGTATTAGTCATGCGACCGGGTGACGCGAATGAAGTCGCACAATGTTATCGCGCGGCGCTGGAAGATCTAAAGCGACCCTCCGTTTTAGTGCTTAGCCGCCAAAATGTGCCGACATTAGATCGTGTTCAATACCAAAGTGCAGAGGGAGCTACGCGAGGAGGGTACACATTACTCGATACTGATGGAGTACCGGATGTGATATTAATGGGCACCGGCAGTGAAGTACAATATTGTCTTGAAGCAGCCGAAAAACTGGATGCAGCGGGAACAAAAGCGAGAGTCGTCAGTATGCCGTGTTGGGAACTGTTTGATGAACAACCGGCGGAGTACCGTGAATCTGTATTGCCTTCAGCAGTAAGTCGTCGAGTCGCCGTCGAGGCAGGAATTAAAATGGGCTGGGAACGGTATCTCGGCGATAGTGGTGCATTTGTAGGGATGGATTCGTTTGGTGCCTCAGCGCCCGCCGAGTTGCTGTACGAGCACTTTGGTATTACTGCCGATGGAATTGTCTCGAAGGTTAATTCTCTATAAAAGTTCTGGTTCGCTGAAGTGCAGTGCTAACCGTAGATGATTGCTTGCTGACGACTAGTTAATTTTTGGCTGGTAGCGGTTTATTGGCCAATCCGAGGTGAGACGCATAACATCGTTGGATCGGTTCGGTTGCGGCGGTTCTGGGTCACGGATAAGATGCACGCTTCTTGGTTTCTTGTAGCGAAAGGCAGATAAATGAATTTTGGGATTCCCGGTTTTGTGTGCAAAGTTACACGCGTTTCCATCGCACTAGCCATACTTCCCTTGTTGCACGGATCCTTGGCGGGCGACGAAGGAATGTGGTTGTTCAATGATCTGCCGGTTAAGCACCTACAGGATAAGTATGGCTTTACTCCGACCCCTGAGTGGTCGGAGCACGTGATGAAATCATGTGTTCGGTTTAACGTCGGTGGTTCTGCCTCATTTATTTCCAGTAACGGACTCGTGCTCACTAATCATCACGTCGGTTCTGACACACTGTTTAAACTTTCTAATGAAGAGAACGATTATTACAACGATGGCTTTTTAGCGAAGAGTTTCGGCGATGAACTAAAAGCTCCTGACCTGGAATTGAATCAGCTGATAAATATTGAGGACGTTACAGCGCAGGTTAACGCCGCTGTTGGAACTGGATTGTCTGCGGCAAAAGCGGCAAAAGCGCGGCGGGCAGCGATTGCAAATATAGAAAAAAAGGCGACTGACGATTCGGGACTTCGATCTAATGTTGTTACGCTTTATGGCGGCGGTCGTTATCATCTTTACCAATACAAAAAATATACGGATGTCCGTCTAGTTTGGTCGCCCGAAGCTAATGCCGCGTTTTTTGGCGGCGATGCTGATAACTTTGAATACCCTCGTTATTGTCTAGACGCCTGTATTTTCAGAGTTTACGAAGATGGAAAACCGGCCAAAGTTGAGCACTTTCTGAAATGGTCACCGAATGGACCGGCGGATAAAGAATTGGTATTTGTCGCTGGTAATCCTGGACGGACGAGTCGGATTTTTACCGTCGCGGCGCTAAAACATCAACGCGATGTTCGCTTGCCGTACATTCTTGACTTCATTCGGCGACGTGAGGTTCTGCTCCAGCAGTTTGCACTACAAGGCAAAGAATCTGCTCGACGTGCCCACGATGGTTTATTTGGATTTCAAAATTCAAGAAAAGCGCGGATGGGGATGTTGCAAGGTTTGCAGGATCCAGCCGTCATGAGCGCGAAAGAGCAGGCGGAAGCGGATTTGTTGGCGAAGATTGAATCCGATCCAAGACTTCGAAAATATGCGGGAGCCTGGGAGAAGATTGCGGATGTTCAAAAACGCCGTGCAGCGGTACAGGGTAGGGGAGTGAATTTGAATGAGCAGTTATTCAACCTTGCCCAGCAGTTGGTTCAGATGGCGGAAGAGGATAAGAAACCGTCAGCAGGACGGATGCCGGCCTATCGGGACTCAAATCGCGCCTCATTGGAACAGCAACTGTTTTCGACAGCTCCGGTTTACAAGGACCTTGAGCAAGTGATCATGGCAGATTTAATTAGCCGAATGGTTGAAATACGAGGCGGAGATGACGATCTTTGTCAGAAGATCCTCGCCGGAAAAAGCCCGATCGACCGAGGTGAAGAGCTGATCAATGGTACGAAACTGGATGATCCGGAATTTCGAAAGATGTTGGCGGCAGGAGGATCAAAAGCCATCGAAGCGTCAACCGATCCTCTGATCCAATTGGCGCGCATGGTGGATTCAGAAGTGCGAGCGGCGCAATTGGCGAGTGATGAATTGGCTGAAATTGAACGTCAGGCATACGCTCAAATCGCCGAGGCTCAGTTTGCGACTCAGGGAACTTCGACCTATCCCGATGCCACGTTTAGCTTGAGGTTGGCTTTTGGGCCAGTTCTTGGATACACCGAAAAGGGTAAGGCGATTCCATCAATGACCAATTTCGGTGGAGCCTTTCAACACGAGGCAGCGCACGTAGGGCAGGAGTATTTCGACCTTCCTCAAAGTTGGCACAAGGCTCGAGATGCCAAAAAGATCAGCCTCGATACTCCTTATAATTTCGTTTGCACGGCTGATATCATTGGTGGAAATTCGGGCAGCCCCGTTATCAACGAGAAGATGGAACTGGTGGGGCTGATTTTTGACGGCAACATTCAATCCTTGACAGCGGATTATCTTTACAGTGACCGCCAAGGCCGTTCGGTAAGCGTGCATTCGGATGCCATTCGTGAGGCTATTCGAAATATTTATGGCGCGGAGGCGCTGGCGGATCAACTTGGGAAGTAGTGGTTGCGACCATGATTAGGAAGGTAACTCCTCAGGATGCCGGCGAGGTTTCGGCAATCTACAACTACTATATTGAGCAGACGACGATAACGTTTGAAGAAAGTTGTCTATCGGCTTCGGATCTTTCTGCGAGGATCGAGGATCTGACCTCGCAGAATTATCCTTGGTTAGTCTACCAAAAGGATGGCCGAGTCGTCGGATACGCCTATGCGGCTCCATGGAGAACGCGATCTGCCTACCGGTTTACCGTTGAAAGCGCAGTCTATGTCGATCGAAGCATAGTTGGGATAGGTATCGGTAGTCAGCTTTATGAGAAATTATTCGAGGAATTAGCTAAAAATGGTTTTAAAACCGTTCTCAGCCTCATCTCATTGCCGAATCAACAGAGCGTACGGATGCATGAGAAATTTGGATTCCTCCCCGTGGGACATCACCGGGAGGTCGGGTTTAAGTTTGACCAGTGGATCGATGTCGGCGTTTGGCAGCTCATGCTCCGGGATGTTAAAAGCCGATAAAAGCGTTGTTAAGTTGCGGATGACGGGGATTGATATCGTCGGACCGACCCTAACTGGAAAATTCGTGGTAAAAAGAGACTGGTTTTTTAATTTCATGGCATTCACGCCTTGAAAGAAATAGCGGATCTTTAGAGAATCTGTTCTCTCAGTGGCGGACAACTGCTGCTTCGAGAACAACTTATTGGGAAGAGTGGCTGAGTGGTCGAAAGCGCCTGATTGCTAATTAGGTGAACGAGTCAAATCGTTCCGCAGGTTCGAATCCTGTCTCTTCCGCTGTTGAACCCGTCAATTGATTCAATTGACGGGTTTTTTTTATGCATCCGAGCTTGATGCCCTTTGGTGTTACTGTGGTTCGTTCTGGGAACCTTAATTCTTAGTGAGAAACTGTTGTGCTATCATCGGAGGCTCGGTTTGTGTGGCTTTCTTAATATTAGCGCCGTTTGGCTGTAAAAGAGCCTACTTAACTGCAAAAAACACAGGGAAACATTTTGGTTTTTGTTGTTTTTGTGCAATCCTTGCCATGGCTAAGACGAAAGCAAAAAAGTCAACTTTTCTTCTTCGGGCAATTGTTGTAAAAAGCTTTTAACACCGGTTGAAGTAATTATGAAGCTCAAATCTGACAACGCGACAAAAGCAAAAAGCTTGGGAGTGATCGTAACGCTTCTCGCTTTGGCGTTTTGCTGCACAGGTTTTCATTCGTTCGAGGAATGTCCTCAGGAAACGGTGACTCAAGAGGTGGAACTACTTTCGGCACGCGAAGGGGATGAACTCTTTATTCCATCGCTCGCAGCGGTTGCTTTCTGGCGTCCCATTAAAACGGTTTCGTCCAATCGCTCTACAAACACGTTGAGATCCGTTCTTTTGACGGAACGTTCTGCGATCAACGGGCTTGGTACTTTTCTCAGACTTTAACGCGACTCTGCGCGGTTAACATGCCTTCTACCATTTCGACGTGACAACGGCGACAGGTTTGATTGATTTTGTTGAGCAGCGCGTGTTTTGAGATTGTTTTTGGTGATCGAAAATTTTCACGTTCTACATTGCGAGATAAGTTATGACATTAGCGGCAGGTATCGAGAAGTTTAATAACGAGTGCTTTCCTAGTATGGAGGGCAAGTTCAAGGAGTTAGAGAAGGGGCAATCTCCAGAGACACTTTTTATCACTTGTTCGGATTCCCGGATTGACCCCAGTTTGGTAACGCAAACCCAACCGGGGGAATTATTCGTGATCCGCAACGCCGGAAACATCGTGCCGAAACCAGGCACGGGCGAATTGTCTGTCGAAGCTACGATTCTTTACGCGGTCGATGTTTTAAAAGTTAAAAGAATTGTAGTTTGTGGCCATTCTCATTGTGGCGCGGTAACTGGGCTGATGAATCTGGAATCCCTTAACGAGTTGCCGGAAATCAAGGCCTGGGTTGCAAAGAGTTCCGAGGTTTTGGACCGTCTGGATTCAGCGGACGCGACTTTAAATCAGGGGATTAGTGAGAATGTAAAACTCCAGTTAGAGCATTTGCTGGATTATCCTTCTGTTGCGAGCGCAGTTTCAGAAAACAAGTTGGAACTGGAAGGTTGGGTTTACCACTTTGAAAGCGGACGAGTTGAATTTCTTGATTGAAAGAAATCCGACTGATGATTGAAGTTTCGTCCGTTCTAAATTTTACAGTGGAGCTTAGCGATGAGTAATGACTTGCTCAATTCGAGTGAGGCGAAAGAGGTTCGTGGCGAATCCGGCGCCAACCATTTCAAAGAAGATTTTTTCGCATCAATTGTTGTTTTTTTGGTAGCGTTGCCATTATGCATTGGCATCGCGGTAGCAGTCGGTGTCAGCCCTGCCCGGGCGCTTTTGACGGGAATTATTGGTGGAATCGTAGTCGGATTTTTAGCGGGTTCACCACTTCAGGTAAGCGGTCCTGCGGCAGGATTGTTCGTGATTGTCGCGGATTTGCTTGCCCAGGGTAAGGAATCCTTCATTTCTAAACTTGGTTCTGGCGCTGAGGTTCAGGAGAGCGAGGCGCTGTCCTACTCGTTGATGGTTCTTGGTACATCTGTCTTCCTGGCTGGCATTCTCCAGTTTGTAGCAGGCAGATTTAAGCTTGGCCAATGGTTTCGCGCTGTTTCTCCAGCCGTTGTCAAAGGAATGCTCGCGGGGATTGGACTTTTGATTTTATTCAGTCAGTTTCACGTTATGCTTGACCATCAAGCCATCTGGGATGGGCACAAGGCGCATGGCGGTTTGGAATATTTGGCCACGATTCCAGCCGCAATTCTGAAGTGTTTCTCTGTGGACACCTCGGCGAATCACCATCTAGCCGCAGTCATCGGGATTCTTACCATTGCCTGCATTGTATTTTGGCCAATGGTAGCACCAAAAAAGCTAAAATCGGTTCCAGCGCCACTCATTGGGATTTTAGCTGCAACTGTGTTTGCCCAGTTTGCTGAACTGGACATCGTGAAAATCGAGGTAGGAAAAAATATTTTTAAAGAAACGACTCTCCCAGACAGTACCGTCTGGTTTCAATTATTGTTCGATCCCATCGTCCTTACGGGTGCATTCGTTATTGCGTTGGTGGCGAGTGCGGAAACATTGCTATGTGCTTCTGCGGTAGATCAGCTGCACACAGGTCAGCGAACCGACTATGACAAGGAACTAACCGCACAG
>CALKNI010000017.1 GCA_938091115.1 uncultured Pirellulaceae bacterium
TTCGTACCGTTCATGTGATGATTTTCGAATCGGATTCTTCCCGGCGTTATCTTGGCCAGCGATTGACCGAAGCTGTGATTAAGGATATCGAACTCAATACTCCGCTAGTTATTACAGATCCTCAGATCGCCGATAGTTTCGTTCGGGGGCGAATTGTTGCTGACAATAAACGCGCCGTCGCCGAAAATTTATATGACGAACCTAGAACGCTGAGAGTCGATTGGCGTATCGAAGTAGAATGGGTTGATCGTGCTGGAGTCCCGTTGATGCAGTTACAGAGTGTTATCATTTCACGCGATGCTGAGTTTATTCCTGAGGCAGGCCAGTCGATGGCAACGGCGCAGCAGCGGATTATTGAACAGGCCGCAAGAGATCTGATCAGCCAAATGCAAACGCCGTGGTAGGGTGGCGATTTGATGGCGTACTTGCATTCAAACCGCTGAATTTCGCGTTAGCTTGCCGAATGGGTTGGTAGTCACGCCATGGAAAGATCGTCTGAAGAAGTTTGATTTCAACGGTCGATGGTTGCCTGTTGTTGTCACATTTCGCATTTTGGCATTTTTGGTGTACGATTTAGATTAGTTCGGCTTGGCATTCAAGCGAATCCAGCATACTGCAAAGATTCAAAGGAAACGCATGAGAACATTATTGTTTGTTGTATGGATGTTAATCCCGGTCGGTGCGCTCGCCTACCACTTGGGACCTGGGCAGGGGGATCTTAAGAGTGATCGCGCGGCTCAACTACTGGTTCAAGCAGATAGCTGGGTAAATGAAGAGCAATGGCCGAAGGCGATTGCAAATTATAAAGAAGCTCTGGATTTACTTCCTGAGGGTGATCTTGCGACTCAGCGGAAAACTAGGCTGGAGCTTGCCAAATGCGAAATCCACAACAGTGGTTTGCCTCAGGCGAACGAAGATCTTAAAGTGCTCGTTCAGGAATTGATGGATGATCCCGAAAGTGATCCTCAGACATTATTGGAATCGCGAGTCGCATTGGCGAATTCTCAGTTTTACATAACTTGGCTGATGAGACTTGAAGGCCGCCCTCAGGAGGCTTGGGAGCCTGAGATTACATCCTCTCAGCAGATTTATCGATTGCTTGCCGAGCAGGCGGAAAACGGTTTGGATTCTGATGTGGCTTTAAACCGCAAGTCGGACCTTGAGTCTTCGGTGAAATTAGCACGAATGGATATTGGCGAACTGCAGGGGCTGCCCTTGCCAAGCCAATGAGCTGGCTGAAATTCATCTTCCAAACGCGGTCGCGTTGGTCAGCCCGGTAAAAAGAAAAAAGATGCGCGTGGAGCAAGTGCGGGAATTCCTGCTGATGGATCTGGCAGTTAGAACAATTGCTGACGCCGCAATCTGAAATTTCAAATACCATGCATTGGTTTGCATGGTATTTTTTTTATTTACTCCTTGGTGAGATGATAAATTTTGGGTGTTGATTTGCCTAAGTTGGGATGCGCTTACGTGATTTTTAACAATCGAATTCAAGACCTGTCTGCTAAATCACTGTCTGTGGTTAGTCTTTTGAAGCCAATTGAGTTAGAATTAGAAACGGCCTGCTTGTCGGGTGCACAGAGATCCACCATCGAATTTATCACGCGATTAAGCGAAAATATTCATGCATACTTCAAAAATTTGGCTCGGGATGATGTGTTTTTTTTTCACGTTGGTATTTTTGTTGTTGCCTGCAAATTCATTTTTGAATGCACAGACGAAGCCTGCCATGCGATTAGTACCGGGAGTAAAAATTCCGGCAACAATAGGGCGGGCAGTGCAGCGCCCGAAAATTCAAGAACCAGATTTCCCTCAAGTGTTGCCGCCCGTTGATGAGCGGGGTTCTGTAGCGACTCCAGGTGAGGGTGCAGCAGTAGCTAAATCCAAGAGTGAGAGAACTAACCGACTGAAGACGCTGGCGAAGTTGAAGTTGAATCGCCTGCCATCCAATATTCTTGAAACTTGGTACAAGGACGGTGAGCGAATCGGGGAGCAGGATGTGCCGCCCGCGCCGCGACTCGCATTTCTGGCAAGCGACGCCCGATTCAAATTAGCGGTGAAGCAGCTTGAGAATGATTTTACTCTTGGGAATTGGAATGAAGTTGGTGCTTTTCTTACCAAGATTCCGTATGACAATGCAAATGTCGTCTATCGTCAAATATTAACTTCTGCTTCGAATTCCAATGCACTGACCTTTCAGGGAGGGAATGCTGTTCGTTCGCAGGTTGATCCGAGGGCACTTCAGACCCAATACCTCACGTTCGATGATCTGTTTTCCATTGCCGCCATTGCGCCCAAAAAATCAGATGCAAACAATAAGGCAGGTTTACCAGATGAGTATTTGAATTTTTTCGCTTCGGCGTTTCGCGCCACGATCGCTAGGGGCAATATGTCGGAAGATCTAATTAAGCGTCTTCAGATGGAATTGGAAAACAAACCGGTTGTGTTTACCAAACGCCAATGTGCCAAACTTTTGTTTAGCGCAGGACTGGCTATGGACGTTGGTGATTTTTTACCGGAGCTTGCCTTGGCGATGTCAAATAATGATCATGAAGCTCTCAATTTACTCTCTCAGTACCAATTGGCGCTCTATTCCAAAGAAAAGAAGACGGAGCATTTGGAAGGCGCTTGGAATGTGACTCAGGCGATTCTTGCCGCCGAGGATGTCGATGAAAACGAAAGAAATGCGGCTTTGGGGCGTGCGGTTGAATTGTCCTCGCAAGTTAAAACTGAGTTGGGCAATAAGTGGCTCAATGACAGTTTCGTAGCCAAGCCTGAAGTTGGAATGGAAGTGCTCGGAGCTATTGGTGTCGACACGTCGAGGTCACTGAAAACAAGTCCGCGGGACCCAAAGATGCGTTTGGATCGACTGAAGTTGCAGGACGAAGCAGTCACAGCCTTATTTCAAGCCTCACCGGAACAAGCGTCTGAGTGGAAGAAATTACTTGAGCTGTTAGCGGTAAATTGGTTGCGAGAAGCTGAGATCTCATATGCGGACGACAAGTCGTCATCGATGGGGCCAACTATGCAGCGTGATCAGTATGGCAATATTTTCTATAGCAACACCGGGTCGTCAATTTCTCGTTCAAGGAATTTACGATTGTCTGCAATTGGTACTGTAGATTTACTAGAAATACGTCCGTCTGAAGATTGGTTGGCTTTGGTTGCCCCAACCCTGCGTCCGAAATTTGATTCCGTTCTTGCCCAGCTGTATCTCAAAGTTTCTGAAGAAGATTTAGCGCTGCCTTATATTGAAAAACTAGGAAAAGATCACCCGGACAAAGCTGAGTCTTTAGTCAACGAGTACATTTCGGTTTGGACCCGTAACCACAATCCTAACAGTGATCGTCGGCGCACCAATAGTTACATGTTTATGTATGGGTTTGAAAGTCGTGCCGAATCGATTCCATTGACGCGTTCAAAACAAAATCGGAATCTTGAAGAATTGGCGGGCTTAGTGGTTCGCTTAAACAAGTTGATTGAAAACAAATTGGACGAAAAGTTGGTTGTGATGGCATTTGTTTCCTGCCACAGTACTGCCGAGGTTTACGAGTTGGACGAAATCGAGAAGGTATTTGGGCCTGTCGGAGAAATTGATTCAGAAACAATCGCTGTACTCGCGTCGTCCATGCGAAGGAATCTCGCCGGCATGTGGCGTGATGCAAAAGTTCAAAAAGATAAAAAGACGAAGCGTAAGAAGAAAGAGATTGAAAAAGAAGTTGTCGACGGCTATCTGTTAGCTCAGAGGCTTGTTGAGAATGCGATTGCCCGCGATCAAGATTCCTGGCAGTTAATTAGAACGCAGGCGGAATTGCTGCACGATGAAAATAATTATCGGGCTGGAATTAAAAATAGTTCCGAGTTCTCACCGCGAAGAAAAGAAGCAATGGCATTGTTCCAGGCGTCCGCTAAACGGTATGCACGCCAAGTTAGACAGATGGAGCCAAGTGAGTATGTCAAGTATTCGCCATTCACTTCGTGGTTTTATGCGAGTCTTGGAGCATGTGATTTAGGTCTTATTGAGAATAAGAATCGTACCGATCCCAAGCAGGCGGCTTTGATTCGCGAAGGGATTTTATCTTTGCCGAAGGCGGTTTCTGAATTCCATATGGCTCAGTTTGCAAACTCGCTCTTCAACCGAATGAGCAGTGTAAAGCCGCAACTGAAGCATAAGTATCTTGATCTCGGTCTCTCCATTGTTGGGGATCATAAGCAGGCGAGTGAGGCCATCAAGGTCCATGAATACTACAAAGACCTAGTTAGCGAAATTCGGCTCGAAACGCGAATTGATGGAGATGCGAGAGTCGGTTTTGAACAACCGTTCGGTGTTTACGTTGACCTCGCTCATACCAAAGAAATTGAACGCGAGTCCGGTGGATTCGGGAGATATTTGCAGAACCAAAATAGCAGCGTCGCGTTCTCTTATAACTACGGTCGACCGACGAATGACTACCGCGATAAATTTGAGGAATCGGTTCGAGAGACTTTTTCTGAGCAATTTGAAGTTATGTCGGTGACGTTTCAGAAACCTGATGTTCAGTCGATCCCAAGTAATAAACCGGGCTGGCGTGTAACTCCGTATGCTTACATTTTGTTGAAGTCGAGAGGGCCACAGGTCGATAAGGTCCCGCCTGCTCACTTAGATTTAGATTTTTTAGATACCTCAGGCTACGCCATTTTGCCAGTTGAGTCCGCCGCCCTACCAGTTGATTCTGCTTCCGGTTTGCCGCGGCCAATAGGGAAATTATCTGTCACACAGATTTTAGATGAGAGGCAAGCGGGGGAAGGGAAATTAGTGTTGGAGATTAAGGCAAGTGCTCAAGGGTTGGTTCCCGAACTCGAATCGATCCTTTCCATTGCCCCGGATGATTTTGAAATCTCCGAAATACAAGATAACGGAGTCTCGGTTTCTCAGTTCGATCCCACGGCGCGGAAGCCAACTATTAATTCTGACCGTTCCTGGTTGGTTTCAATGAAGGCAAAACCCGCTCTTGCTGAGAAACCAGCGACATTTTCGTTTCCACAGGCAAACGTAGAAATCGAAGATCTGATTTTTCAAAGGTATAATGATGCTGACCTTGCTGTCGCGGAGGCCACGGTCGAATTGAATGCGAATTACGAAAAACGTAGTTCCGCCAAGACGGTCTGGGCTGTCATTGGAATTCTTTCATTCGGCGTTGCTGTTCTAGTTGGCGTTATCGGCTACCGAAGAAGAACTCCCGAATCGCAGGAAAAACGAGAAATCGTGCTGACTGGAAACATGTCGCCGTTTGCTGCGATTTCTATGTTGCAGGATATCTATGACTCGGACGGCGTGAGTAACGAACGCAAAAGTGAGTTGGCGACGACAATCTCCAGGCTAGAAGCGCATTACTTCGGCTTTGAACCGTCTGGGGCCAAGCCAAACGTTGTGGAAGAGTTGCAAAAATGGACAAGTTCTTAGAGGTGTCCATTTCACCTTTTGGGCTCGGGATTGCATTTCAAATTGGATCGCGCCAGTACTAAACTAGTTGCAGCATAACGAGGAAAGACTATTCCCAGAGCTTCTCTGGAGTACTTTTTCTTTAGCTTTCAGAATGAATTTGCAATATTTGATGCGGTTTGCGGACGAAAGTAGCGTTGCCTTTTAGCAATTGGGTGAGCCAATGCCTCCCTTTCTCGATCTTCAATTTGGGTGTATGGGTAATTTGGGGTGTTTTGTTGGTGTGGGATTTCGCGATTTCCAGCGAAACAGTCGTTCAACGGTTGCACTTTTTTTGCAAAACGGTATTCTCACGAATATGTAAAGCGGCTTGTCAAGACCCGTTTGGAGAAATTTTTTAGCGTTATGGCTTGGAGCCAGAGTTAGAGGACCCTCGTTTATCAAAGGAATCGATAATGTTAGTGCTTAGTCGCAAGGTTGGCGAGCGCATTTGGATTGGGGAGGACATTTCCATAACTGTCGTCCGGATTACGGGCGGAGGTGTTCGTCTTGGGATTGAAGCCCCTAGTGAGATGCCGGTAGTTAGAGAAGAACTGAAATTGAAACTTGAGCAAGATCAGTCGGATGTTGTAGTTGATATCGTCGACAATTCATCGCCTCAAAAATCGGTTTGAGACCTGCTTATTCATAGTGTCCAAACTGAAAATTCTATCCAATCTGAAGCCCCTATTTCATCTGCCGGTTACTAGCGTTTGAATCGCTCATCAGTCACTCGGCTATTTTATCTCTAATCTTGGCTCGCTAGATTTACTCGCTGTTTTTGACACTCCGGTTGAGATCGCTTTGCCTGAGCGAACGTCAATCCTACCAAGGTCAACCTCATTCAGAATGCCGTATTGGGCTACAACAGCTTCGATTGCTCGGATCTTCTCCATTGCGTTTGCCTCCGATTCTGCTTCTTTGCCTGGGGCGTTGCCCCACACGATGCGTGTGCCAGAGCCAGAATAAAGCTCGAAAGGCTTGGGGTTTTGTGTTGAATTAGTTGAGTCAATCTGATTGGTTGTGATTCTTTGGATACCGAGTTCACTGAGAGGGCGCTTGAAAGCAGAGCTGATTGCTGCGGCGTCGTGAATTCGCGCATCAGGCCATTGTTCCCAAGTCGCTTCGAACTGCGATGGGAACAGGACCGCAATCCATGGTAGGCTTAAGTTATCACCAATGGATTCAGGCATTAGAACCCCATTCCGGTCGACCGGTAACAAAACCGTCTTGCCCATTTGATTGGAAGGCCACTTGCTTTTCATCGTAACCGCGCTGAGTTCAACCAAAGCGATTGGCTGGCGGTAGATTACGTCGATATTGAGGCCTGTTTTTGACTTTTCGATGCTGTTAATTTGCTCAACGAAACCTACTTGTTTCATGATTCCTGCGGTTCGTGGAACAAGTTCGGTATCAAGAATCGATGCTTGTTCCCCGTTAGATTGGTCCAGGACCATTTCTTTGAGGTTAAGCTCGGACCAATGCGGTTGGGGTGTCAAAGCGATTTTTTCTTGGGTCAGGCTGAATTCTTCCAAGTTGACAATCGTATCCTGATGGCGTTCCCAGAGGAAAATGGCACTCCCAATCAAAATAGACGTAGCAAAGATGAAAAGGGTCGTGGGGTGTACGAGTGTGCCTCGAATCGAAATTCCCGCTAAAAGTCTATCGAGAATGTCTTTGTTGTGTTTTGGCATAACGCTCTCCCGAAAATGAAGTTCCATCTATAGCGAGATGGTGCTTCTATCAAAATCGAGTTTTCAGCGTTAAAACTTTGGAGGTATCAAAAAAAGTCATAGAACCGGCGATGTCAGCAAATTCCCTACCAAATTTGAATGGCAGGTTCCAGAGTCTGCTCGAGTCGCTCGGAAACCTGCGTCTGAACGATCCTAAGGAGGTTGAGGACATCTTCACTTGTCGCACCTGATTCGGCAACGAAGAAATTAGGGTCAGAGTCGAGAAGTCCCACTTTGCCGGCCCGTGTACCTTTCAGGCCAGCCCGTTCAATCAAATCGCCTGCCTGTTCTCCACCCAAATCTTTGAACATGTAGGCTGCTTGCAATTCGGAACTAGGTTGCTGGGAACGCCGCACAATCCAGAGCTTCTGCATCGCCTTGGTCAGATTTTCGGAAGCTTCTTTTTCAAAGACGAATTTCGCCTTCAAAATAACTAATTCGCTAAGGCTACTTTGCCGGTAGGAAAAGGAGAGGGATTCTTTTTCGCGTGTGATACGCTGACCCGCACGTGTCAGGACTTCTGCGGATTCCAACCAGCTTCCAATGTCTACGCCGTGAGCGTCTGTATTGTTGTGAAGCGCGCCGCCAATGGTTCCCGGAAGCCCCACCAGTTGCTCCGGTCCGGATAAGCCTTCACGAACAGCAGTGGCTACAAAATGGGAGAGTCGAGTACCGCCGCCTACTGTGATGCGATTTTCATTGATTGCAATTGTGCAAAAGTCAGGCGCTGCAAGATGAATTACGAGCCCCTTAACGCCCATATCATTAATCAGGAGGTTGGTGCCACTACCGATAAGACGGATAGGTAGATTGGCTTCGGAGAACTGCTTGACAAGTCCAGCCAGCTCTTCGTCGTTGGTTGGTTCCGCAAAATATTCAGCGACTCCACCAATTTTGAGCCGTGTAAAGGGAGCCAGTGGTTCGTTCTCGCGAACAATGTGTTCGTATCCAGATAGCAATGACACGGAGGATCCTAAAGCGAAAAATGTAAAGGGAAAAAAGTTCTAATCAGTTTGAAGCCTTGGCACGCGATAGGCTTGGAGTGATAAACCACCGGACCGTTATTTTATCGTCTTTCTTAAATTCAAGAAAGATGCTGTTTCGATTTCAGTGAGGCGATCTCTACCAATATCTTTCGAGTACAATCTGTCCGGGGGACTTGCTTCGGTGGCGTTTCATTTCGCGTTTTCCTAAGACTTCTTCCATGGTGTCCAACATCGCTGGGTTACCGCACAGCATTACGGTTGAGTTATCTGGGCGACACTGAAAACCGCTGGCAGACTCGATTTCTCCGTTTTCAAATAAACCAGGGATTCTCCCTTTTAAGGTGCCGTTTGCTTCTTCCCGGGTAAGTGATTGAATCATTTTGAATTTGCCTGGATGCTGTGATTCCAAAGCTAAAAGTTCCTCCGTGTAGGCTAGATCAGAAAATTGCCGAACACCATGAACAACGCAAATTTTGTCATAGTTTTCCCAGGGCTCATTCGTACGGAGCATTGCAACATAGGGCGCGAGTCCAGTGCCTGTTGCAACCAGCCATAGCACTTCTGAAGGAGGGCTTTTTTTGAGGGTGAAACTCCCAGCTGCTTTTTGACCTACCAAGATTGCATCCCCGTTTTTAAGTTTCCAAAGGTGGGGCGTTAATTCTCCGTCATCGACGAGGACGATAAAGAACTCTAGTTCTTTTCCGTGGGGAGAGGCCACTGAGTAGGGGCGGTTGATAATCTTGGAATCGTCCCCCTGGTGACCTTCTGGATAGAGACCAAGATGTAGGAACTGTCCCGAGAGAAATGGTTGCACTTCATCGGTTGCAATCCGCAACGTAAACAAACCTTCGGTCCAGATCCTTTTATCGACGACCGTCGCTGTGCACCATTTCGGCATGTCCAACTCAAATTGGTTTGGGAAAGGTTACGGGCTTGCCCTACATGGCTTCCGCACGGTTAATCATCGGTGATTTTCAATGGCGAATCAAGAAGAGAAGTCTGACTGGATTTCTTCAAACTGTAATCAAAGAGCTGTGGTGTCCGAGCGAAATGCAGTCGCGATTCAATGAATTAAGGAAAACAGGTCGAAAAAACGACTCAGCTCAGGGAGTTGTCATGAAATCCACTGTTTTTTAAGAAATTGCGGTGAGGAAACCGGTTGGGAAATTTAGCGAATTTGCCTATAAACTTGGATTACGACATTCACTATCTTTGCTTCGTTGGAAGCTAAAGATTACAAACTTGATTCAGGATCCTAGACGGATGACTACTTTTAATCCAAACGATATTCCAAGTCGATTTGATTTTGCTGAAGCACAGAACCGTATTTTCAAAATGTGGGAATCGGGCGGCTATTTTGAAGGTAATCCGGAATCCAAGAAACCGCCGTACACGGTTGTGATTCCCCCTCCTAACGTCACTGGAGCATTACACCTGGGGCATGCTTTAAATAACACGCTTCAGGATACGTTGATTCGTATGAAGCGGATGCAAGGGTTCAATACACTTTGGATGCCGGGTACCGATCACGCTGGAATTGCCACGCAGGCAGTCGTGGAGCGTCGGTTAAAGGAGGATGAAGGCAAAACACGGCATGATTTAGGGCGGGAAGCGCTGGTCGCGCGTATTTGGAATTGGAAAGAGCAGTATGAAGCCCGCATCCTTGGACAATTAAAACAGATCGGTTCAAGCTGCGACTGGAATAGAACCCGTTTCACGCTGGACGAAGTTTGCGGGCGGGCAGTTCGCCATACGTTTTTTGATCTATTTCAAAAGTCCTTAATCTATCGAGGGAAGCGATTAGTAAATTGGGACACCTATTTGCAAACCACGGTGAGCGACGACGAAGTTTTCTCAAAAACCGTCAAGGGTCAATTTTGGCATTTTAAATACGCCGTTGTCGACCCAAAACCTGGTGAACCAGAATACGTTATCGTCGCCACCACGCGTCCTGAGACAATGCTAGGGGATACCGCCGTTGCTGTTCACCCAGAGCCGGATCGGGCGCTGGACCGTGTTGCCTCAGAATTGAGAGAGAAGCTAAAAAAGAGTTCTGACTCAGAGAAGGCGAGTGTCGAGGCGCAACTCGAAGCATTGGCTGCCCGGCGGGAGCTTATGCTGCCAAAACTTGAACAGTTGCGTGATATGGCGTCCGATGGCCGAAAATTATCGTTGCCGCTGATGGATCGAGAGATTCCTCTCGTATGTGATGTTTGGGCGAAACCTGAACTGGGGGCGGGGTGCGTAAAGATCACACCCGCCCATGATCCTAATGATTACGAAGTAGCAAAGCGGTGTGATCTTCCCATGATCAACATTATGAACCGAGACGGCACACTCAATGTCGAAACGGGGGTCTATTCCGGACTCACAATGAAACAGGCTCGAAAGAAAGTAGTAGAAGATTTAGACGCCCTTCAACTTCTGGATACGGTTGAAGATCGTGAGATTGAGCTGCCTCAGTCTGATCGAAGTAAAACAGCGATTGAGCCGTACTTAGCCGATCAGTGGTTTGTCGCGATGAGTGAACTTTCCCAGTCGGCAATCGATGCTGTGGTTGAGGACAAAGTTTCCATTACACCCAAACGCTACGAACGTGGTTATCTTGATTGGCTTGGGGAGAAACGGGATTGGCCTGTCTCTCGTCAGTTGTGGTGGGGACATCAAATTCCAGTTTGGACCAAAACGTGCGAGTCTGAAGCGGAGGTTCAGCCTCTGATCGATGCAATTCACTCACTTTCCGGTTTTGATGAGACGGCCGCGGCGGTTCAGTTGGAGCCTTGTGAGGAAACTGATTCAGATAAACGCACGAAACTCGAGCTCCCATTTGCCTCAGTTCACGTCTGCGTCCAATCTGGTTGTGAGGATTTTGAAAACGCTTTAGAGGAAATGGGTTTAACGCGGGAGGAAGACGTTTTAGACACCTGGTTTAGTTCTGCACTTTGGCCGCACTCAACGCTCGGATGGCCGGAACAGACGCCCGAATTGGCTTGTTTTTATCCAACCAGTACGTTAATCACCAGTCGGGACATCATTTCTCTTTGGGTGGCGCGTATGGTGTTGATGGGATTGAATAATTGCGGGGAGGTGCCGTTTGAAAAAGTCTATATCCACCCAAAAATTCAAGATGGATTCGGTGAAACAATGTCCAAGTCCAAAGGGAATGGAATTGATCCTTTGGATGTTATTGCAAAATTTGGCGCCGACGCCTTGCGATTTGGCATGGCACATCTTTGCACTGAGACGCAGGACGTCCGATTACCGGTTCAATTTGAATGTCCCCATTGCCAGCATTCATTTGATCAAACGAAAAAGAACCGAATACTTCCCAAAGTTACCTGTCCTGGTTGCAAAAAGGAGTTTTCCACTCAGTGGGCGGAGTCTGAGGAGGACAAAGCCCTTGAAAAAGGTGCTGTTATAAGTGAGCGTTTTGAGACGGCGCGTAACTTTGTAAATAAACTCTGGAATGCCTCTAGATTTGCAATGTTAAATCTAGAGGGTTACGAGGCATCCCCGATTTCAGAGGAAGATCTGACGGTAGAAGACCGCTGGATGTTGAGTCGATTGACGACCGTTTCAGGAAACGTCACGGCTTACCTTGAAGATTTTAAATACGCTGACGCCACACGCGAGCTTTATGAATTTGCCTGGCATCAGTTTTGTAGTTTCTATGTCGAGATGTTAAAAGACCGCTTCGCAGATGAATCAAAACGGCCGCACGCTCAAAGAATGTTAGCCTATTCGCTGGATTGCCTTTTGAGACTTTTGCATCCTGTCATGCCGTTTATCACAGAGGAAATTTGGCAGAATTTAGCTCAAGTATGTCCTGAACGAGGCTGGTCTGAAGTTGCAACGGCTAATCGCTGTATCATCGATGCGGCTTGGCCAGAATTAAAACCGGTTTGGAGAGATCTGGCGATTGAAAATCAGTTCTCGCTCTATCAGGCGGCCTTAAGTGATTTGAGAGAGATTCGAAACTCACAGAATATCGGAAATAAAAAGAAGGTTAAGTTTTCGATTAAATGCGCGGCTGATATTGGCGAACAGTTGCAGCCACTTGGGAGTTATTTCAGTCGAATGGCAAATGCTGAGCTAGTCGCACTGGGGCCAGCGGCGGTCGCACCAGAAACCAGTGCGACCCGAACCACAGCTGAGATGGAGATTTACGTTGATCTTGATGGGTTGATTGACATTAAAGCTGAGGTGAAACGGCTTGAAAAGGAAAAGGTAAATCTTGAAAAGAGTATCTCCAGCAAGCAGCGACAACTGTCCAATGAAAAGTTCGTGGCAGCCAAACCTGATTTAGCGAATGAAATACGAACTAGCCTTGCTCAAGCGGAAAGCCAGCTTGCGACCATTTCCGATTCCTTGCAAAAAATAACTGCCAAGCTCTGAGGAAAGGTTCTATAGCAGATTCAAACTAAAACAGGCTTAGCTGAGTTCACTTTTTGAAGATTTTTCGGAATGCCGGCGATTTTAGCCAAGCCCGAGGGTGTAAGCGGTCGGTGGAAATAAATCGCTTCTGGCCACAGCATTCGCATCGAAAGGGGCCAATGAATGTTATCAGGCCGAATGTGAGTCCTAGCAAATAAGAGTAGAACCAGCGGTTTTTGTGAGCAAGGAAGTGGCTGTCGCGGCGATTGCAATTAAAACAGTGAAGTCGCTTGCGTGGATGTGATTCCGAATGCTTCGGAGTTGGGCTGGTGGGCGTAGTCATAAATAGCTTGTGAATCGGTAACAGTAATAAGCGTTCGAAGGTAAAAAACTGGGTGTTATCAGAAAGTAAAAACGAATGGCAGTTTGCTAGTCAAACGTTAATATCAATTCCCAAAAATGCAAGAGTCGAACAAGACGAATTCTTGCACTGGGGGCGCCTTTAAGAGATGCCCAAACCGAAATTTCCCCCACCCTTCCTAGAAGTGAGCCGAAACTGACAGACGACGATTATAAAAGATTTCGCAGCACAGTTTGCAGGATTCCACCATTTCGATAGTAATCCATTTCAACGGGGGTATCGATTCTAACAATAGCATCGAATTCTACTTTGCATCCATCGTCTTTGGTCGCTACGACTTGAATGGTTGAACGGGGTTCAAGCGCGTCGCTTAGTGACGGAATATCGAAAGTTTCTTTTCCGTTAAGCCCAAGTGCTTTCCAGTTTTTTCCATCTGCGAATTCAAGCGGAAGAATTCCCATGCCAACGAGGTTGCTGCGATGAATTCGCTCGTACGATGCAGCAATAACAGCATGGACGCCGAGCATCATCGTACCTTTAGCTGCCCAATCGCGACTACTGCCAGTTCCGTATTCAGTTCCCGCGAGAACGACCAAAGGAGTTCCACTGTCTTGATATTTAATTGAGGCGTCATAGATAGACATTTCCTCACCGGTTGGCACATAAGTCGTGACTCCGCCTTCGGTTCCCGGTGCGAGGTGATTGCGAATTCTAATATTCGCGAACGTTCCTCGTACCATAACGCGGTCGTTACCGCGTCTCGAACCGTAGCTGTTGAAGTCACGTTGCTCAACCTGATTATCCTGGAGATAGCGTCCAGCGGGACCGTCTTTGGCAATGGCACCGGCCGGTGATATATGATCGGTAGTCACGGAGTCACCGAGTAGGGCTAAACATCGAGCGCCCATAATTGGGGCGATGTTGGAAACTTCCGGAGTCATTTGTGCGAGAAACGGAGGTTCTTGAATGTAGGTGCTTTTCGGCGACCATTCGTAGAGATCACCTTCGCCGGTTTCGATTCGATTCCACATTTCGTTTGAATCGAAGGCGTTTGAGTATTGTTTTTGGAACATTTCCGCCGTTACATTGGCCTCCATCACATTGGCGACTTCATCCTGAGAAGGCCAGACGTCCTTAAGATAAACGTCCCCGTCGACTCCCGATCCGAGTGGTTCGTTTACAAGGTCGATATCTGTCGTGCCGGCAAGGGCATAGGCAACGACAAGTGGTGGGCTGGCAAGATAGTTTGCCTTTGTCATGGGGTTGACACGTCCCTCAAAGTTTCGGTTTCCGCTAAGGACGCTTGAGGCGACGAGTTCGCCGGTAGTGATGGCACTCGAGACCGGAGCTGGCAGTGGGCCACTGTTTCCAATGCAAGATGTGCAGCCGTAGCCAACGGTATGGAATCCAAGCGACTCTAGAGATTCAGTGAGCCCGGCTTGGTCAAGGTAATCAGTAACAACCCGGGACCCTGGTGCCAAGCTTGTCTTAACATGCTGAGGAACTTTCATTCCCAATGCCGCGGCCTTTTTCGCCAAGAGGCCAGCAGCAATCATGACGGATGGATTACTTGTGTTTGTGCAACTGGTAATGGCGGCGATGACCACGGCTCCGTGCGAAATCTCACTCGATTCGTCGCCATTTTCTACAGTTGCACTTCGATCCAGAGCGGATTCGTCTAATCCAAATCCGGAATGGCCTACAGGCGCCTTAAGCGAATCATTAAATGACTGCTTCATCGCAGAAAGTGTAATTCTATCCTGTGGACGTTTGGGTCCAGCTAACGAGGGTTCAACCGAAGACATATCCAATTTCAGAGTTCTTGTGAAATTTGGCTGAGTAGATTCGTTCGTTCTAAATAAACCTTGCTCTTTCGTATAACGCTCAACAAGTTCCACTTCAGATTCAGTCCGTCCGGTTCGTCGCATGTAATCAAGGGTCACATGATCCATCGGGAAGAAGCCCATTGTCGCGCCGTATTCAGGTGCCATGTTGGCAAGTGTGGCGCGATCCGCCAGCGACATCGTTGCGACACCCTCTCCGAAAAATTCCACGAACTTCCCGACGACTCCAGCCGCCCTTAATTGTTCGGTAGCGGTCAACACGAGATCGGTCGCAGTCGTGCCGGCTGGTATTTTTCCAACTAATTCAAAGCCGATTACTTCCGGCAGCAGCATGTAGATCGGCTGGCCGAGCATGGCGGCCTCCGCTTCGATGCCCCCAACGCCCCAGCCGAGAACACCCAAGCCATTGATCATGGTAGTGTGGCTGTCTGTTCCGACGAGAGTATCTGGAACTGCCACCAGCCCAGCTTCATCCTCGCGAGTAAATACACCTTTAGCCAAGAATTCAAGATTGACCTGGTGAACAATGCCAACATTTGGTGGTACTACTCGGAAATTGTCAAATGCTTTTTGACCCCAGCGCAGAAATTCATAGCGTTCTCGGTTTCGCTTAAATTCGAGCTCTACATTTAAGTCCAGTGCGGCGTTACTGCCGAACTGATCGACTTGGACGCTGTGGTCAATGACCAAGTCAACTGGAATTAAGGGATTAATTTTCTTTGGATCCCCTCCTAGGCGGGCCATGGCGGATCTCATCGCGGCGAGATCGACCACTGCAGGGACGCCGGTGAAATCCTGAAGGACAACACGAGCGGGCTTGTAAGGGATTTCGACCTTAGCAGGCGCTTCCGCATTCCATGTGGCTAGGCTGTGAACGTCCTGTTCGTGGACGGTGACGCCGTCACAATTACGCAACACCGACTCAAGAAGAACGCGGATTGAGTAGGGAAGCCGGTCAATTTGACCGATGCCTTGATCCTGAAGAGTTGACAATCGAAAAATTCCGACGTCCTGGCCGTCAGCTTTAAAAGTGTCTCGGGCACCGAACGCGTTAAATTTTGAACTCATTATTTGGCCTGTTAGATGATGTTTTAACGTGCTTTATTGTGGAGATTCCGTAATTTTCTGTCAACCGCCGAGACGATGAGATGACAGGGAAAGATTAGCGATGATTCGTTGGATTTAGGAAATCTCGCTTTGGATGGAATGCTCTCGAACAAGAAACGTTTCGCCGGCAACCAAATCAATGCAAATCCCGCGTGTAATATCTGCTTTAGTCGACTGACCGTTAAAAGGGGATTAGTTCAAATCGTGTTCAATCCAATAATGCGCAAAATTAATGGCAGGGGTAAAAACGGTCTCGGTTTTTGGCTTAAGAATGGCAACCAAACGACCAGAGGGGTCAATAGCTTTCACCATTTCACATGGGCGGGATGTGTTGAATGACCAGGTGTGGCCGTTGGCAAATCGTTGAATTTGTTCATAGGAAATCTGAACTGAACCAAGTTGCCCTAATGGCTCTGCGGCATTTACTAAAAGGTTCTGTAAATTAGTTTCTGTAAGATCCTCTAAGTTTAAAGAGTTAGCTAATTCAAATTCACCAATAGAGACACGTTGAAGCGCGGTCATTATTGCTCCAGAACCTAATTTTTTCCCAATGTCACGTCCAAGAGACCGGACGTACGTCCCGCTTCCGCAGTGAATACGAAGTTGAAATTTTGGATAACAAAATTCAACTAATTGAAGATCATGGATTAAAATTTTTCGAGGGGAGAGTTGAACATTCTTGCCCTGCCTCGCGAGGGTGTATGCGCGTTTTCCCTTTACTTTTAAAGCAGAAAAAGCGGGAGGTCTTTGGAGGATTTCACCCGTGAGAGAAGGAAGGACTGCCGCGAGGTCCGCCGCTGATATTTCTGGAGCCGAAGAGACAGTTTCTATCTTTCCATATCGGTCTTCCGTATCAGAGACAACTCCTAATTCGAAATCAGCTAGATAGACTTTAGGTTGATCTTGAATAAATCGAGTCAGTCGTGTCGCTGGCCCAACGCACAGCACGAGAACCCCGGTCGCTAACGGGTCGAGAGTTCCGGCATGCCCAATGCGAGTTGGTTTAATCAACTTCTGAATCGCGTTAACAGCACCGCGGGATGTGACGTGGGGCGGTTTGTTAATGTTGAGGAAACCAAACACTTATCTACTGATTTATCAAAGGACTGTTTGAGGAAGGATGGGTTTGAATTAGAGGATTTATATTTTGTACTAATTCGAATCTTTTAATTTAGAGATTTCCGCTTTTATATCGGAGATTTGCTGTTCAACTTTTTCGACCTCGTCAGCTTCGTCTGTTTGCTGGCGAGCGGCAACTAGAATTTTTTGGGTTTTCTCAAGTCGCTGACGAAGGATTTCCAGTTTCTTTTTTGTTTTTTTATCCATCAGATAAAACCGTCGCTTCTCGGGATTTCGGAGGTAAAGCAAACGCTTGCGTCTGCTATTTAAAAATGAGGCCGGCGAGGCGTCGCCAGACTCATTTTTATAAAGGAAAATCGGCTGTTACGTCAATCGCACGAAGAGGACAAACGTTTAGTTGTTGGTTACTGTTGCATCAAGAGATTCGGTTCCAGTTGCGATTGGAATGATAGGCGCCGGTTTTCCCGCGTACCAAAGCTCTGTAATTTTCTCTGCCTCCGCTCCACGGAGTTTTACTGGTAGCTCGTTTGAGAACTCGATTTTGGCCAGTTTTTCCGTTCCATAGAACGTGTTGATTGTTTGCTTGACCATCTTCATTCGCTGCTGGTTGAGGTTAGCGTCAGTGTCTCGGTGGATGAAGACGGTTCTGTGTGCTTGAGGCATGTTGTTCATGATACCCGCGACAGTATGGTTGCCGAACGTGTTTAGCTTGCCTGTTATTGGATCGAAATGATTCGAGGTTAGAACACATTGCTCTTCAAATCCCTTGTCGATCATTGGAGCCCACATTGAGGTGTACAATTGCCGATCGGCACAGTTAAAGGGTTTTGGCCAAGCACCGTTGCGAGCTGTAACTGTGGCTGTATGCTCTTTCGCTTTGGCGTGAATCTTTCTCCAGCGATCTATGTGTTTGCCACTGCTAAAACTGTTTCGCGTATTGGCATTGGTAAGTTCGCACGCTTCGCAAGGAATCTCGGTAATCGCAGCTTCTTGCTCGGTCGCAATCAGCTCTTGAGCGGAGCGGGTTTGTCGAGAGCTAATTACGGAATTGTAGGCTGTCTTTTCTTGTGCATTAGATAGGCTTGTAAAAACCAGTGAGACACTCGCAAATGTGATTAAAGACTTTAGATTTTGCATCAGTTAACTCCAGTAAATGAGTCCTGTTTTGCCTTCGCAGATTGCCGAGACTTGGGCGTCCCAGATTTGACGGCATTTTGATAAAGAGCGTCCAGAAAAATCTTTTTGGCGACAATTTTCGACCGCGGTGCGCGAATTGCAATATTTATACTCGCGCATCTCTAATATCGGTAACATCGTCTTAATGCTGCGTATCGAAACGAACTTGAGGAGAAAAATTAAAGCTAAAGCAACGGATTTTGGGAAGGGTCTTTGGTTTTTCCGTGCAAGCCGAATTTTTTGAATAGTCCGAACAGACAAAGCTTGGCGATTGGGCTACTTTTCGAATCCGTGGTCGAAGGGCTGGAGGGTGCCAAGAAATAAGGATTACTGGCCCGACATAAGAGGCAGCATTTCATTGATCATAGTCAGCGCGGCTGGACCAACGAGGATTACGAATATTCCGGGGAAGATAAAAAGTACCAAGGGAAAAATTAATTTAACCGCAGTTTTTGCTGCTTTTTCCTCAGCGATTTGGCGTCTGCGGGTTCGCATCGCATCGCTTTGAATTCTAAGTGCTTTTCCAACACTAGTACCGAACTTATCGACTTGAATCATGACCGACGCCAGAGTTTTCAAGTCATCTACTCCGTTCCTGCGTCCCAAGTCCATCAAGACAATTTCGCGTGTTGATCCCATTTGTAGTTGGTGATTGCACCACTTAAATTCAGTAGCGACCGTTGGATGTGTGAACATCATCTCGTCAGCTACTTTCCGTAGAGCCTGATCCATTCCTAGTCCAGCTTCCACGCAGACGACCATCAAATCCAATGCATCAGGTAGTCCGAGAAATAGCTTTTGTTTCCTTTGGGCTCCGACAAATTTTAAAAGCAGCTCAGGAATCAGCATGAATCCTACCATGCCAACTAGAGCATAGATCAAGCTGTGTGTGTTAATGCCGTTTGTAAACAGAGCGACTCCTCCCCCAAAGAAAAAACCAAATCCTGCGGAAACGACTTTTAACGTGGAGAGAATTTGAGTCGCGTTTTCGGTTCTCCAGCCCGCTTCGTCCAATTTTTGTTTTAGCTTGCCAGCCTCTTTCTCGTTCTTTGGTTGGAGAGCCTCAGAAATCTTCGGACTAGCGTGTTCCAATAGTTTAGTGATTCCTTCTTTTGCACTGCCACTGCTTTTAACGATCTCCGGCTTGCTGAGGCCCCTGTTTTTTATCTGCTCGAGTCGAGACTCGGTTTTGGATTTTCCATTTAAGAAGATGTCAGAGATAACCCAAAAACCAATTGCGACAGCGGCGAACGCTGCGAACGGAAGGATCGCAACAAAGTCGATTTTAGAAATAAGGATGAACGTGTTCATGGGATTACACTTTAATATCGATGATGTTTTTGATTGAAAATGCTCCAATGAATTGGAGGATCAATCCCCCTAGTAGCATTTTCTGGCCTAAAGGTTCTTCGAATAGCATCATCACGTATTCGTAGTTGAGCTTCATCATGACGAAAAACAGAACGGGGGGCATTGCCAACAAGACAACTCCTGAGATTCGTCCTTCGCCCGTCAAGGCTTGAATTTGTCCGCGGATTTTAAATCGCTCTCGAGTTAGACTGGCAATCTTGTCAAAAACTTCGGCCAAGTCACCACCAGTTTGGCGTTGGAGGACGACGGCAGTTACGAAAAATCGGAGATCTAGATTAGGCACTCGGTCGGACATGGCCCTCAATGAATCATTGAGGGTCATTCCTAAATTTTGCTGTTCGAATGCGAGATTGAATTCGGGGCCTAGTGGTTGATCGACCTGGGCGCCAACGATTTGAATACCCGATGGTAAACTTTGGCCCGCGCGTAATGCTTGGGACATAAGGTCGAGTGCGGCCGGTAGCTGTTCGCCAAATTTGTTGAGGCGATTTTTTCGGATGAAATTAAGGCCCCAGAACGGTAGAAATGCTGCAATAATACTTGTGAGGGGGACGAGTCCGATTGGCAGAAAAAACACAGTGAGAAAACCGGTTCCCAAGGTAACGCCAACGGTGAGACCGATAAAATTACCGATAGTTAGTTTGGTTCCTGTTTGACTTAGGAATTTCTTAAGGCTTAAAAATTTGTTTAATAATTCTTCGATCTTGTCAGGAGCATCGTCCAGTGGTGAGTTTAGGAGGCTGGCAGGGGTTGCGGCTCTCGTCTTTGATCCACGGCCCTTGTTTTGAGTCAAGCTGGCCAAGCGATCTTCGATATGATCCTGTTGGTCGTTCTGGAAAAGCATCGAAGCCGCGAAAACCATTCCGCCGATTCCGACCGCAATCAATCCAAATAAAATGTAGGTAAACATGTTTGAACTCTCGACGCTTAAATGCTCAGGTGTCTGCCGAAGTATAGGCGGAGGGTTTGTGGTTAAATATTAAATTGGAAAATTTAATTTTATTAGTCTTCCATCATGACTCGTTCACGGAAAATACTTGCAGGGAGCTTGATTCCCATTGCCTCAAGTTTATCCATGCACTTTGGACGGACGCCGGTGCAAAGGAAACGGCCTCGTGTTCGTCCATTTTCATCAACGCCTGTTTTTTGGTATTTAAAAACGTCTTGCATGACAATTGTGTCGTTTTCCATTCCGCAGATTTCGGTGATTTGGGTTACTTTTCTCGCTCCACCCTGAAGTCGATTCGCTTGGATGATTAAGTCAACAGCACTCGCAATTTGATTTCGCATGGCTTTGACGGGTAATTCGAAACCAGACATCATGATCATGGTTTCCAGTCGGGAAATGCAATCTCGAGGTGAGTTTGCGTGTGTCGTGGTGAGTGACCCTTCGTGGCCGGTGTTCATGGCTTGCAGCATGTCCAACGTTTCCGGACCGCGACATTCGCCAATAATGATTCTTTCAGGACGCATTCTCAAACAATTTTTCACTAAGTCGGTCGCCGAGACTGCTCCCTTACCTTCAATATTTGGGGGACGGGTTTCAAGGCGACCCACGTGGTCTTGTTGAAGCTGGATTTCTGCAGCGTCTTCAATTGTGACGATACGATCTTCGTTCGAAATGAAGCTTGATAGTGTGTTAAGTAAAGTCGTTTTACCAGAGCCGGTACCACCCGAGATGATAATGTTTAACCGAGCTTTCATGGCTCCCTCGAGGAGCATAACCATTTCAGGGGTAAACGCCTGAAAATTGAGTAGGTCTTCTAGCTTAAGCGGATTTGCCCCGAAACGCCGGATGGACATGGCAGCACCATCCAGAGACAGTGGTGGAATAATCGCGTTTACACGTGAACCGTCTTCGAGTCTCGCGTCGACCATGGGACAGGTTTCATCGATACGTCGGCCAACCTTGGACACTATTCGGTCGATGATTTGGAGTAAATGGGCGTTGTCACGGAATTCGACATTTGTCTTTTCCATTTTGCCGCTGCGTTCGGCATAGATATTTTTAGGGCCGTTGACGAGGATATCGCTAATCAGTGGGTCATTTAGAAGGAGCTCAAGGGGCCCGAGTCCAAAGGTCTCGTCCAATACCTCTTCGACCAATCTATCTCGTTCGGTCCGGTTGAGAAGGTTGTTCTCGCCATCGCACAAATGCTCGACAACGACACGGATTTCACGACGCAATACGTCGCCTTCCAACTCGCCAACACGACTCAAATCAAGTTTGCCGATTAACTTGCCATGAATTCGCTGCTTGAGTTGATCAAATTCGCTAATTTTTTCTTTGATGGTGGTCATTTGAGTTTAACCGAAAGCCATGGGGATTGTAGTTATGCGTTACTATCTAGCACGGAATCAACGGCTTAAATCGATTAGATAAACATAGGTCACATTTTATGCAACATGGAACGTTGCAAAAAATAAACAGACTTATCCGGACTCCCCAGTCGACATAGAATGTTTAGGTGTGAGAATCGGGATGTCCTGCACGATCAAAACAGATAGATAGGCGCATGTGGAGCCCTACAATTGATTCAGCTGGACACAACAGCAGTCGCTGCCAAGTTTCCTAGAGGTGCGTTTGGCGTTGGGGACGGTCTCTGTGGCTTTTAAAGGGCCTATGATTTTGATAGAGAGATCGTTGCAATTTGTCTGAGCTGGATAAGGCAATTGAAATACGATGATCGCAGCTTCATGAACTTGCTTAAGATGCATTGGCGGCGCCAGGTAAAGCTTCGTAAAGGAACGAATAAGCCAGCGAGTAGATGGTAGGCTGGGTTGAAGCACGGGGGCCAGCGACATTTAAAGTTTCAATTTGGTTGTTGGTTCCCCAGTCGATTAATATGTTCGAGAGTTGGGCTGAATCTAAGATGCTGGGGCTGAGGTCAATACAGAGGCAAGGTTGAGTGTGTGCTTGCGATAATCGCTGAGTCAGGGCGGTCCCACCCGAAATTGTTTTTAAATATAAAATCAGAGTACCGCATGACTCGAGGACGTTTTTCTCAGTTCGCTGCGCGTAATTTCGAGAGTTGGTTTCTTGCAGTTGGTAGATTGGCGAAATGGTGCCGTCCTCCGAACGGCGCCCAGCGGGGCACCAACCACCATGCGGAACGCCCAAGGCGATGGCAACGTCAAGGGCCGCCCGGTCCGCTCCTGTTTGCCCACCGGAAATGATCTTTTTAAAAGGCCTAAAGAACATGGCGTGAATTCCAAAAGATTTGATCCACTCAGTTTAGCAGGCGAGAAGGATCACGCGAATTAGCCCGTTTCACGCTCTATTGCGGAAGGATGAGTTTGAGGCCATCGGGGAGCGGTGAATCCGGTCGAACGTCGCTTTCTAAACTATTCTGGTTGAGTTGGTAGATCTCAGCGAATCTTGAAGCTTGATTTAACTTTTGGCGAGCAATTTCAAAAAGGGTCTCACCGCGGGATGTGACGTGATAGGCGTTGGTTTCTACTGAGTTCCCAGGTTTTGGAGAAGCATCTGCCTCTGATACTGTTGGGCAGTCAGCAGGCCATTGTTTTTCAAGTTCACGTTTGGTCGGTGTTTTGAGTTCTAGTCCTGATACTAATTTGTAGTCAGGGTAACTGGATCGGTTATGACGAAACAAAGCCCGAAAGTACCTTCCGTCTTGATAGGCTATTTCGGAAACAGACCAATACGTATCCCCAGGTTTGGTTTTGTAAGTTTGTAACGCTGATTGAGTTTCCACCGGTTGCGGTTTGTCAGATTCACTAATCTCAGTAGTAATTAGGTTTGAAGAATGGGTTTTAATCTTACCCGAAGGTCTGTCCGGGCCAATTGATTTGTTTTCAACGAAATTTTCGTCGGTTCGTTTCTCGGGGAAGGCGGGCTTCGATTGAATCAGTGAATTAAAATCACTTGTCTGAGTAATAGGCAGCGTTTGCGAATTTAGATTCGATACAATGCCTTGAGTAGACTGCCTATTTTGATTTAAGAAATTGGGAATCTGGGGCGTTTTTACGATCTCGTGGCTAGGCGTCTCGGGTTTTCCAATTGAGAGCAGGTTGGACTCAAATTTGACGCGAGCAACCTTTTCATCCCTGTTCGTTGAGCCGGAACGGTTGGGGCTAATTTGGGATTCCAAAGAGTTGCCGAGAGCAATGTTTCGATTTGTATAATTTATGTTTGGGGCGGGCACCATCAACTTGTTTCCAGCGTTTGCCTTGTCGGTTGGAGTGAAGTCCGCGGCAGAAACGGGCAAGGGTGGGAGATTTGTTTTGAATTCAAATTTTGGTTCGGCGGGAACTCTGATCAGTGCGTTGAGAGACCGAGGCCTGAATGACTGATTGTCTTTTTGGGGCTCAATTTTGGGAGGATCGATTGGCAGTCTTCCGAAGTCGTCAGCATGACGCGGCGCTGTTATGAGGGAGTGGGCGATGGCAGAATCAACGAATTTTTCTTTTGGTAAATCTGGAACCACATCAGCGTTTGCCAGACGGCCCGAGTCAATAAAAGGGAGAGTTAGCGTTTGGCCCGTCATCCTTTTGGTACCGACATAAATGAGTGTCGCGAACAAGAGCGCCACTACCGAAAGGCCGATTTTAGCTTCACGGAGTAACTGATGGCTAGATTGTGGTTTAAATGGGTCGGCCATTTGAATCCCATTGAACAAACGAAAGCACCGCAGGCGGCAGGACTATACAGAAAAGCTTAGTGGGATGGAACGCAAAGAGCGTCGCTTTTCGGCCAAAATTGGTTGGGGCAAGCCAGGAGTGCTAGCGTCTGCAAGGGGGTGGCTTCTGAAGAGAAAGCGATTGGTGTTCAGTATTTTTTCTGAGCGACGCGGAGCTTTGCACTGCGGCTTCGTGGATTGTTCATTAGTTCTTCTTCTCCGGCCATGATGGGTTTTCGGGAAAGAATTTCGAGTTGATCATTCTGCTGAAGTGCTTGTTTGACAATCCTGTCTTCCAGTGAGTGAAAGCTAATGATTGCTATTCGTCCTCCGGGGACAAGTAGATCAGGAAGTCGATTGACGGCAACCTTTAACCATTTCAATTCTTCATTGACGGCAATTCGAAGTGCTTGAAATGTTTTTGTGGCTGGGTCGATTGATTTCTTTTTTGTTCTCGGAATGCAGGGACGAACGATATTTGCCAGTTGGGCGGCAGTTTCGATTTTGTTAGCGTGTCTCAGTTTGACTATTTTGCGAGCAATTCGACGGCTAAATCGCTCTTCTCCGAATTCGTAGATTAGATCGGCGAGGTGCTTTTCGCTTAACCGATTGACCAATTTAGCTGCTGGCTCTCCCGCCATTTGATTAAAGCGAAGATCCAGTGGGCCGTCGCTGTGAAAGCTGAACCCTCGCTCACGATCGGCGAGCTGGTCGCTGGAAAGTCCGAGGTCCAGTAAAATGCCGTCTACTTGAGTGACATCAAACAAAGAGAGTTGCTCGGGCATATCTGAATAATTGGCGTTTATTAGATGAGCATTCTCTTCAGAAATACGTGTTTTCGTATCCTCAACTGCGATGGGGTCGCGGTCGAAGCCAAACAACGTACCCGTAGCTCCAATACGTTCTAGGATCGCCTTAGCATGGCCGCCGCCTCCGAGTGTGCCATCAACAATGGTACTTCCCGGTTGAGGGTTGAGGCCATCAATGACTTCTAGAGGCAAGACTGGAATGTGGATTGTCACGGTGAACCCGTTTCAAAGGAAGCGTTGCAAATAAGGAAGCAAAATCAAGATTTCAGTCTAATCAAACCAAGAGATAAACTTAAGGTGTGCGAAATTCAAATTAATTGCATGGCTTGATGGAATAGAAACAAGATTACCAAGTTGCCGAGGACCCAAGTTAGCATAACGCTGTAAACCCAATGGGAACGTGAAGCGTTCAAATTGCCTTTTCGAAAAGCTCGTAAACGCGGGATTTAATCAGTGGTAATGTGCGGCCAATTGCGCGAATTGACTTCAAATTTGCTTCATCGACCCAAGAAAATTCCCATTTCTCGAATGCAGAATAGTTCTCCACCAGTTCCTGGATCAATAACATCGCAATTCCCTTCTTTCGGAATTGGTCATCAACTCCCAGGGCGATCACTCTGCCGTAGGGTGTTTTTTTGATGAGGCCTGGCATTTGTAACATTCGCAGCCAATCAAAAGGTCCTTTTGCCCGTTTTAACGCCCAGTTGATATCGGGGATAGTGACAATGTACCCAACGAGTTGGCCTTCCCAATACGCGACGTGAATGGTGTCGTACCGAATAACGCGCCGAAGATTATTGATCATAAAATTAAGTTCATCGTTAGTCAGCGGAACGAAGCCCCAACCGAGGGATCTGACCCTGTTTCCCAGTTCATTGACGTCTCGCATCGTCTTATCAAAATTTTCAGCTGAGACTGTTCGTAAGTCTAGCTTGGGATACCGGGAGAGAATTTTCTGCTTAGCCGACCTAAGATGTATCCACTTTTCAGACTTGGTATCTGGTTCGTGCGAGATGTACTTGAATGCGAAGAATCGTTTGATACTGGTGAGGCCGGCGGCCTGAAGTTGCGATTCGTATCGCTTCAACGTGTAGCCCGTCATGATCATCGGCGGATCATCGGTTCCGTCGACAAGCACTCCAAAATCGCTTTTCATGGATGGATTGACAGGTCCGCGAATTGACTCGCATCCGCGATTTTTGAGCCACTCACTTGCGGCTTCAATCAACGCGTCAACAATAACCTGGTCGTCGATAGCTTCAAAGAATCCAAAGAAGCCAACTCGATCGTCGTGGTGCTCGTTGTGTAAGTCGTCTTTGATTGCAACGATACGTCCGACGATGGTACCGTCGCGATAACAAACGAACAATTCACGCGATGCGTGCTTGTAGAATGGATGACGCTCCGTGTCTAGCTGGAGCTTTTCCATCGACTTCAGCGGAAAAACGACGACGTCATTGTCGCAATAGAGTTTCCGCTTTAGTTGATAGAAGTCACGTGCCTGAGCCGATGTCGAGACCGGTTGAATCGAGAAAGAAGCTGAGGCACTCATTCGAATTAGTGAGCCGAACCGTTTGAGCCAGCCGAAGTGATACCCGCACCGGGCATCACCGTAGCGACTTTGCTGGCCGCTGCTTCATTTCCTTCCAGAAGTGGGATTCTCGTGGAAACATCTACAATGGCTTCAACTAATCGCCGCATTTCATCGGGAGTGTGTAATGCACTGGCTGTCATTCGAATAATCGATGTTCCGTAAGGAACGGCAGGGTACATGACTGGGTTGACGACAATTTTGTAATCATCCATCAACATGCGGACAGCGGTCAATGCCATGGCACCGCGTGTGAAGATCGACGTGACAGCGCCTTTCGGATCGCCGATGTTGAAGCCCGCATCTCGTAGGCCCTCGCGAAGAACAGTGATGTTCTCCCATAATTGATGTCGTCGCTCAGGCATGGACTGCATCAGCTCAAGCGATTTGATCGTTGCATTGGTCATGCAACCGGGAAGAGCTTTGGTGAGCATGAATCCCGGTGAAACAAATTTGATGAAATCAAGTGCTCGTTTGTTGCCGCAGATGTATCCACCGAAAGTACCAAACGATTTAGCGAATGTTCCTCCGTGTAAATCCACTTGGTCTTCGACTCCGAAGTGCTCTGGAGTCCCTCGGCCGTTGTCACCTAAAACACCGGTTCCGTGAGCATCGTCGACAAACAACTGGGCGTTGTACTTGTTTTTCAATTCGACGAGGTGGGGCAGCGGTGCAAGATCGCCGGTCATTCCGTAGACACCGTCAACCGCAATCAACTTCGGTTGCTCTAAAGGACAGGCCGCTAATTGACTCTCAAGGTCATCCATGTCGTTGTGGCCGAACCAGCTCGCTTCGCCTTTGCAAAGTCTCGCTCCGTCGTGCAAACAACCATGAGCGTAAGCGTCAACGAAGACACGTTCTTTTCGACCGACCATACAAGCAACTGTACCGGACATCGCGCCAAGGCCTAGGTTAAAAACCAAGCTCGCTTCGGTGCCACGGAACTTGGCCAAGTCGGCTTCAAGCTTGAGGTGCATTGCAGTATTGCCGGTTAACGGGCGGGCACCAAGAGGAGTTCCCACACCGCTCTGGGCGCAAATGTCAGTACCGGCTTTGACCACCTCAGGATGAGTAGCCAGGCCAAGATAATCATTGGTTGCAATTTGCAGGTACTCAGTTCCCTCAATCTCAACATTGGGGAGGCAATTTGTAACCGGAAATTGACGGAAGAAAACGTCTGGATCGAAATGATCGCCGGTAACTTTCTTTATGCGGTTCCAAAACTCATCGCACTTGTCAAAAATGTCTGGCATGAAAGTATCTTTTTGGTAGATGTTTTGAAAAAGGTTCGGGATCGAACGCTTAGGCGAACGGAGGCCTGAGGTTTATATCGAGCAGCAAATAGGCCGCCGTTTAGCCTAACTCAGAAAGCAACGTATTTCGTCCCAAGAATGAACGCAGCTAGCGTTTTTTAAATCAGCCTTTTGACGGACTTTTTCAGCCAAGTAAGTCTACATAGAACCCCCTCTTTTGCAACGGCTGAAACAGTTGATTTACCATTCTCAGCGGGCAATTGAATTAAATGTCGTCTTAATGGCAGAGAACGTCCTTTTGGCAATCAGGATTGAAAACAATCGTTAAGGGGCGAATCACTTCCTTCGTACTGTGTTTAGCGGTTCTTTGTCTAGGTTTGACGTTTTGGATAGCTGGGCGGAATCTCTGCGTTGATTTCCGAAGGAGAGGGGTGGATCCGAGGAAATCTCTCCACGTTTTTTGACCGATTTCAACCGAAACAGTCTCCCTGCAGGTCCGGAGAGGATCGCAGGGAGCAAAAGGAGATCCCCCAGAAGAGCCGTTAGCAGCATGATCATTAACAGGGCTGCAAATTTCGCGGTCGGCATGAACACACCAAAAACAAATGGCATGACGCCGAGTCCGCAAATCAAAGAGGTGTCGATCATCGCTTTCGCACAGTGAGCAAACGCGAAGCGTATGGACGAGTAACGCGACATGCCGTTTTGGGTCCCTCGTCGGTACCAAGTTAAAAAATGGAGAGTATCGTCGACCGCGATTCCGAGGGCGACGCTGGCGGTCATGACGGAACCAATTTCAATCGAGATTCCTAACCAACCCATCGCTCCAAAAACTACCAATGGAGGAAACACATTGGGGATCATTGCGACCAAGCCGGCCCAAAAGCTCTTAAGAACGATCATCATAATGACGCTGATGATCAGAAAGGCAGTTAAGAAACTGTACATCAAATCTTGGAGAATTTGATGCTGGGCTTTGTAGACCAGTGGAATTCCGCCGGTCAGTTGCGCCGACACACCAGGCAGTTTTAAATGTTCCATTTGGTAATTGACGTTTTTACTTACCATTTCGAGGAAATCGCCATAGTCAATGTCATTAAGTGCGGCGACACGAAGGCTAATCCTCCAGTAGGACTTATCGCCAACTGTCTTAACTAACTTTGCCTCTTCGAATTTGGGGTAGTTTTTATTCCAGACATCGAGTTTTGTTTTCCGTTTCAATTTGTCGCGAAAATTAGAGCCTCTCGGCATGTTCGGTTCAAAGGACGCCACTGAGAGGGTTGCGCTGATGTCTGTTGTTTGTTTAATCGCCTGCTCGACTGATTTGACGACTTGCATTCGCTGCCAATTTGAAAATTCGTTGTTTTCATCGAATTCAAGTACCACTTCCATCGGTACTAAAGAGCCGAGTTTGGTTTCAAGCCATTTGTAATCACTGATGATCTTGGCTCGCTCCGCAAATCTATTCTGTAGTTTAACGGACGCTCCAAGCTGAAATACGCCGGTGGCAAGGAGGGTGACGCCGAGCAAGCAAGGGATGACAACAAGCCAGTGCGAACGGTAGACCCAATGCATCAACAGTGAAGTTGAACGGCTGACACCAGAGGTGCGCTCGCGTTTCGACATGGAGCCTTGGTCTGAAAATCGTTTGCTAATCCGTCCGCGCATGAGGTAGAGCGTAGCTGGCAAGATCAACAGCATGACGGAGATGCTGGTGAAAATACCCAATGCCGAATAAATACCAAACAGGCGGATCGGTACGACTTGGCTGGTTGCAAGCGACAGAAGCCCAATGGCCGTGGTTGCCGAAGAGAGTGCGACGGGATAACCGCCATCAATAATCGACTGATCGGCTGAGTTTATCCCATAGCCAATTGTCGATGCCTTTCGATAGTAATTAACCATATGGATACATCCAGAAACCCCCAGTATGAACGTGAGGGTAGGAAGCATGACCATGGTTAGATTCATTTTGCCGCCGGTCCAGTAGAGAAATGCTAAACTGATTGCAGCGCAAAAACCGGCAAAGAAAATGACAATTAGTGACAGAGGTAAATCACGGAGACGAAACCAGGTGAGGCAAAAAACTAGCGCAACCGACATCCCCAGAAAGCTCTTCAGCGACTTTTGACTTTCGACTTGAATGGCTGCACCGTCAGCGGTAGGTCCGCCAAGTTTTAAATCACTAACTTCAAGACCTAGTTCGGATTTCGAAATTTCGTAAATTTTCCCAATGACCAATTGCCGGCTATCGACCAGTTTTTTGCTGGGAAAGGCTACGATGCAGGTGGTCTCTAAATCCGGCCCCACCAATAAGCCTTCCATTCGTTTCTTCGCAGCGGTTTCAGACAGTCCGGAGTCTTTGAGTTGATAGAGCATCCGCTCACCACTCATCACATTGCTAAAGGCTGGTAACTCGGGAAGATCTTCGCAGGCAGGGTCAGGAAGCGTTGCTTCCTGGAATGCTTTGCGAAGCTGGGCGACATCGGGGTTGCCAATTTTGCAATCCTCCCAGCTGAGGACCACCATTTCATCGATACCGAAGCGATTTAGAAATTTGTCGTAAGTGACTGCCTCTTCGAAATCGGTGGGAAGCCACTGACGGATATCAGTAGCGCTGACACGTAATGACTTTATTGAACCCATCACGACTAGCGGCGCGATAAACAAAGTCACGCAGAGAATGGTTGTCGACCATTTTGCTAGGAATGTTGGACGACCATTTTCGGTTGTTGCCTCGAAATATTTTTTCCGAGGTCCAGAGTCGCTGGCCTTGTAATGAATTTCATCCGGCGATGAGTTTTCGTTAGAGCCCGTCAAGAAAAATTCCAATGCTGTTATTTTTGTTAAGCCTGATGGGTCAGGTGAATTTCACCGTACCAGCCTCGAGGGCAAGGGGTGAGCATTCGATTCGCTTGCTTGGAAATACGGATTAATACCCTCTGCAGCTCCAATGTCATATTCCTAACCCACCCAAGTTTTACTTCACCCGACTGCGTTATTGCAACGCTTCCGATTGAGATTCGCCCATAAAAAATGCCGCTCTGGTAGAGCGGCATTGATTAGATAATTTGTGGCGGAACCGTTAGTAGTGAGTGCTAGAGGCTCCGTAATCAAGATTCCCAACCTGGTGGAAGTGGTTGTGGTCGACATAAAGTACCTCAACGGAATCTTCATCCTCAAGTGTATGAGGGACCGGCCAGCCGACAATCTTTCGCTCAGAGAAATAAACGGTGCATTTGTAATGAGCGTGATGCAATTGGACTGGGCCAACTAGTGGAATAACGCGTGGTGGATCGATGTAGTCAGCAATCTTTTCTTTGACGATCGTAACATTGTTACGTTGCGTTTCGTTAAGGAAAGGGAATCCACCTTGTACCGAGCGAGCTCGTTCAAGTGCCCACCATACTTCATCGTCCGACGGAGGATCGAGTGCAACTACAGGCCCTCCGGCGGTTAGCGGTCCCATGATTGGAACTCTTCCATATCTCTCATGAACATGGAATTTGTCTTCCTTGTCCTTCTGAAAGTAGGGGGAGACTGGAATAGGAATCGTCAAAATTCCTAAGGAAGGTCCGGTGGAATAAAAGCATCCCGAACTCGAAACTGTCGCTGCTGCAACAAGCAACATCATGGTGACAGTCAATCTTTTGGTTAACATCGCAAATCCCTTTGTGGTGTAATCACTCTTATGAATACCTATCGTGATAAACTATGCGGGACTTGCGGATATTTCGGACTATTCGGAAAACAATATCTAAATTACCTGAGCCAACGCTTTCAAAATGCAATTTAGACATGTTTTCCAGCTTGATTTGTGAGTTTGGGTGAAATGCGTCGTTGTGTTGAGTTGTTGAGTTTTGGAGGGTATTGAACGGCTGTTGCCAAAATTAAAGTCGTTTTAACTAACTTTCGGGATCTGCCAGCACCTAGAACTGAGGGGGGCGAGAAGCGTCGCGGTAGATCCGCCCGGGTAAGGCTAAAGCAGCCGAACGATTTTAGGTCGAAGCGGTCAGACTATCTGCGGTAGAGACGCAGCTCAAACAGCAAACTTGATCACTTCAGGATTTAGCGGGACATTGTCATACTGAAAAACCTCGTTTTTGAGAGTGTTTCACGGTAAGCAAAACTAGAGCTACTTAAATCGGACGAAATTTCGGATGGGTGCGTTGCGTTTACCCGAGCTTGTCGATCTGCTCTCTGAACGAGGTATCGCGAATGTCTTGGCACTGCCCAGAATTCTGAGATGAGCGTATTTGTGGGCGCAAAAAAAAGCCCCGCCAATTTTTGGCGAGGCTTTTGATTGTGTTTAGAACACTTCGATCGACTACTTGTCGTGAAAGTCTAGCATCCACCATCCGTCATCCCATTCCAAGCTGACCTTACGCCATCCAAGTGGAACCTGGGGGTATGGGTAGAATGGGCCGATGTACGGCCATGCCGATGCGCTGTATTGTTGTGGATAAGTTACAGCGCCGTAGTTCGGATTTGCTGCGTAACCAGGCCAAGCGTAACCAGGAAGGTTAGGAGCTTCCGTCGGAGTTCCGACATTCGCTGAATGACCGGCAGGCATGCCTGCTCCGCCAGCGGTTGCGAAAGGCAAAGGCTCACCTTCGATAATCACAGCAGAGATTGGGTTGCTAACAGGTGTCGCGTTAACCTGCCCTTGTGCTTGCATTGGAGCGGGAGCAGTTAGGGCTGCTTGCTGGAAAACTGCTGACTGCGAAGCTGGAGCAGCAATCGCTTTGACTTCGATGTCGTCAACAACTTTTACGACTCCGAGGTGTCCGGCTTGTTGAGCGGACGTCAGGATAGTCATTTCCTGAGCTGGGTTTGATACATGCCCTTTGAACCAAACAGTTCCATTTTCGACACGCATATCGACGTTGAAACCCTTTAAATTTCCTTGGCTTTGCTCGGCTTGAAGCCGGCTCTTGATAAAATCAGCGATTTGCTGATCGTCCGCCATACCCAAGACGGGTATAAGCGAGGTAACCGCGACCGCGATTCCAAGCACTAAACGACGCATTTGAGATCCCTCCTGGTTCAAAATCGTTGATCGCAGTCAAACAAATTCATTTAGTATTGATTCGCGGCTCGGTTGCCGTCAGATCAAATTAAATTTGTTGGCTCAGTATCAAAAGAATTTTGTAAATGTATTGAAACAAGCACAACGCTGTTTTCAGGCTTGGGTTCGAAAAATTGAATCCGCAATGGATACTTGCCGCAGAGAGGCTGAAACTTAAACAAATCAACGTCCATGTCGATTGCTCAAGTTCTCGCTTGCGAGGCCCCCCTCGCGGATTCAGTCCATTGAACCCAATGTTTGTTTCGGCCATCACAAGGATCAGAAGACACAATTTTTCCGATTTTAAGGATCTTCTCAGAAATTCTGCCGGATCTTGGGCAACGGAGGGCCTGTTTGCTAGCGGATAAAGTTAACTTAGCGGGATTGAGATAAGTTTGCGTGCAAACTTCTTTTGGAGTATTGAAACTTTCGGGTACTGCTTGGAGCTGAACACGCAGCGATTGTTGCTCTTGCTCCAATCTCTCTACGGTTGCACTTGTGAATCCTAAGCTTTCTTAATTGGAGTGTTCCTTGGACTGATAGTGTTGCTTTAAAAAATCCTGTCCAAAGTCATTCTTAAAATCTCGCCAGACGGCATGAACATGATTGGCTTTATTTTGCGTGTTGTCGTATTCAAGAATAAACGAGGGTCCTTGGATTCGGTAGTAATGCGGTTTCCCACGCTCCAGCTGACCGGCCCAGGCAAAGTGTAGCTGATCAAAACCATCGGCTTCAATTTTTTTCCAATCGTTCGCTGCAAGCTCTGCGCGACATTTGTTAAGGTGCGAATCGACAATTTGTCGAAGCATGGACTTTTGTTCGTCCGTCATTTTTGCCGCGGAGAGTCCCTTGGGAGTCAGGACAGCTACCTCTCGCCCAGGGCCATTAATGACATCTCGAGGGGCTTTTTTGCTAAATACGGCTACGGCCAGTTGCTCTGTGGTGAGTGCTTTAACTAATCGACGACCAAGATCCTCTTCTTTGCCGAGGACGCGAACGCCTTTAAACTGCCCAGATTGAACCTCCCCCGGATTTGAGCCAAAAAATGCAGGCGTGACAACAACTTCTTTTTCAACGACGGTGATGCTTATGGAGAGGTGGTGCCCCTCGATTCGCCAGCCCCAGGGTGTTTTGAGGGAAGGTTCTCCAAACAGGAACAGGTGGTACTTTTCGGGGTCACGCTTTGGGGAATTGTTTTCCATTTCATGCAATATGTGCTCCAACGCCATAATCTGCAGAGAAGTCGAATAACCGCGATGGCTGAGTGCCGTCTGAATAAGCGACATTGCCAAAAGTCGTTGATTCGGCTGTAGAGTTTTCAGGCTCAGTCCCTGCCGTTCCATCGGAATGAATTGCCAATCTTTTCGAAGTTCGTCGTCGATCGGAAAAACCAGCGTTGCTTTTTGTTTCGGAGTAAGGGATTGCAATAAATGATTCGCAGAATCCGTCATTTCCGACGCAATTTCATGGGCGCCGACGTGTGATGTGAAGTTCGCTACGAACAAACAGAGAGCTGTTATGGTGAACAGAAGATTTAATTTTAATTTCATGGTGTTCATAATGGTGGAACGGTTAAAAATTGAATTCGCATTATCGTAGACGGAAAACGGAAATGCCAGCATTTGCATTTAGAAATAGGATAATTATTTATTTCGCCAAATAAGATGGTCACTGAGTCCCAGTTTTGATTGAAGGTGGGCGATTTCAGACTTAAACCTCTTGGCATCGACGGGATAGCCTTTGGTAGGTTTTATTTCTGGAAATTGCTCGCGCCAGTATTGATTCCAGATGTCCATGAATACTTCCCGGAGGTATTTCGCAACCATCGAGGCCAGTGCGGTTGGTAGGAATGATTCGCCCTTTGCCTGGAAGCGTATAAAAACATCGTGATCATTCTGACGGAAACTGTAGTCGCTAATTTCCCTTGTTTCGTTGCCCACTAAGACGAGTTCCTCCGCCAAAATTTCTTGAACTAAACTTGCGTACTTGCTTCGACCCCCGTGTTTATCACAACCAATTTCTGTGTCGTCGTCGCAGTGTTTCATTAATCGCTGGACAATTTTGAGGGTGTAGTTAGACAGCAGAGTTGCTTTGTTGCCGAGGGCAACAAGTTGATTATTAAACTGCGGTGGGAAAATGGGATGGCACTCGATTTCCATCAGCTTGACTCCGGCTCGAGTACAATTTTCTTGAAATAACTCACCGAGTAATTTGATCTTATGTGGGTCGCCAGCAATGGGAAGAAATTTTTCCTGCCCAGCCAGCCAGCGCTGGCGATCGCTGTGAGCAAGCGAGTGTTGTGGGCAAAGCAATTCGACCAGCTCTTGCCAGTTGGCGGGGATTTTGCCTTTGAGTGCGTAGACGAGTGCAAGCACGTTGGTTTCTAATTGTTCGATCGAGCCTGAATAGACTTTTTTAGAGTCTGCAATAAAGAGTTTTGGGTTGGCAGCGGAGCGACTTGAGTGGTTTCCCACCGCGTCGCTGAGCGCAAGATACAGATCGGTTTCGGTGGATTCGGTTTCCCAAAGAGTACCAGCGATGGTCAAAGGCCCGAGGTTTGGGCCATAGCCTGCTTCGTCAGTTCCAATGAGATACGGCAACTTAACGCTTTCGAGAATCGAACTGGAATTAATTAAATTGCAGGCAACAGCACAGCCTACACGGTTTGATATGATAATTGTCTCAATTTAATCGATGAGACGGTGCCGGAAAGGTGGCGAGGCCAAGCTTTGCCGGTTTTGTTTTGGGATCTAGTCGAATATTAGAGATTTGATTCGTGTTGGAAGGCATTGTTTGATGGAATTTGCGAAATTGGCAGAGCAGTTTTGGGAGCAAGGATTCGTTGTCGTTGAGTCTTTTTTTCAAACGGACGAGATGGATCGATTGTGTAACTTGATATTTGAGGAGTATGGAGATCATCCAAGTTTTATGCACGATGAGGAGTTTTTAAAAAAGTCGAAAGCGGATGTGATTCCCTGGTTTCCGCAGCGAGAGGGTGTTTTTGATTTCGACGAAACGGGGAATCATCACGATCTTCAACGACTGACTGCCGCGATCTTGGGTAAACAATGGTGCGAACAATATACGATGGTGATGTTCTCCAATCGCAACAGTGATGGGCAGTCATGGCACCAAGATTGTCCGCCAGAGAATCCTTCTCATTTTAATTTAAACCGGTTGGTTTATCCTCACGATATCGATGACCAGACAGGAGGAAGAACCGTTGTTATGCCAGGATCTCATCGTCGCGGTGTTCTACCTGCCGGAGCACCTAATGAAGACCTGGATGGTCAGCTCGTGCTCCAGTTGAACAAGGGTACGCTCGTGTTATTGCACGGACACTGTTGGCATCGTGTGCTTCCAACCAACAATAGTAAACGTGTTTCTGTTAATTTTCGATCGGCACCGGCCGGCACCCCCGATGATATAACTGATGTATGTGTTTATCGAAATATGAGGTACCGATTTTCGACCAGCGAAGTAGTGCAAGAGAGGGTCTGAAAAAGAATGAGAAGTTTGCATGCGATTCTAGCAAGCCATGGTGGACAGTTGCTGGTCGACTGGAGTTGGTAGCTGTTCGAGACTAGCTCCAGGAGTCGAGTATTTCGTTTGCGCCCCGATTTCATCCCTATTCATTTGATGTATGATCGGGGGTAATTTGATCATCATTTTCGAGTGGTTAGCGATATGAATTCTGACGATTTTTCGGTTCGAGCGTTAGGTATCCTTAAAGAGCTGGGAGCTGTACTGCCTTTACAGTCGGTTGCGATCGGTGAAAACTGGGAGACTGGTAAGGGAGAAGTCGTCGATGTAATTTCACCTATTGATGGGAGCTCAACGGGTGTAATTCAGTATTGTTCTGCGGAAAAGTTGGACGATGCAGTCTCTGCGGCGACCGAAGCATTTCATGCGTGGCGAATCGTGCCGGCGCCGATACGCGGACAATTGGTTCGTGAAATCGGTAACGAATTGCGAGCCAATAAGGATCAATTGGCATACCTGGTCACTGTCGACTGTGGCAAAATTTATCAAGAGGCTCTCGGCGAAGTCCAGGAGATGATTGATATCTGTGATTTTGCAGTCGGCTTGAGTCGTCAACTTTACGGGCTGACGATCGCGAGTGAACGACCAATGCACCGTTTAACTGAACAGTGGCATCCGTTGGGACCAATTGGCGTGATCAGTGCCTTTAATTTTCCAGTCGCGGTTTGGGCTTGGAATTCGATGTTGGCGCTGGTCTGTGGCGACCCCGTTTTGTGGAAACCTTCCGAGAAAACTCCATTGACTGCGATTGGTTGTCATTTAATTGCGATGAAAGTGATTGCGGCATTTGAAGACGCTCCCAATAACTTAATTCAGCTATTGATTGGAGGAAGCGACGTTGGAGAAGCGATTGCCGCTCATCCGGGATTGCCGTTAATTTCTGCAACAGGTTCATCGGCGATGGGGAAATCAGTTGCGGCTTCTGTGGGGGCAAGGCTGGGCCGGCCTCTTTTAGAATTGGGGGGAAACAATGCGGCGATTGTTGCTCCCTCAGCTGATCTCGCGCTTGCGGTGCGAGGCATTGTTTTCTCAGCTGTGGGGACCTGTGGGCAGCGGTGCACTTCTCTTCGGCGGTTAATTGTTCACAACTCAATCGCAGACGAGTTGGTTCAGAAATTGATTGCTGCATACGATCAGCTGTCGATTGGTAATCCGTTGGAGCCTGCGACATTGATCGGCCCCTTAATTGATGAAAACGCGGCGGAGAAAATGCAGGCGGCTCTCGATGCGGCCCTCGCCGAGGGTGGTTTAGTCCATGGCGGCGAGCGACTGGTCAATGAGAGTGGGCACGGGGTTTACGTCAAACCGGCACTCGTCGAAATTTCGGCAGATGCTTTGATCATCAAAAAAGAAACGTTTGCTCCTATTACCTACGTGATCCGCTACAGTGAACTATCGGAAGCGATTGAAATTCAAAACAGTGTTCAGCAGGGGCTTTCCAGTTCGATATTCACCAGTGATGTGCGTGAAGCGGAGCTGTTTTGTTCGCCGGCAGGTTCTGATTGCGGGATTGCCAACGTCAATATAGGTACCAGCGGGGCCGAGATTGGCGGTGCTTTTGGAGGCGAAAAGGAGACAGGTGGAGGGCGTGAATCAGGTTCGGACGCGTGGAAGTCGTACATGAGGCGTGCAACTAACACAATCAATTACTCAACAGAATTACCACTAGCTCAGGGGATCAAGTTCGATCTCTAATTATTCTGTGGCAGTCGAAACTCGTTTGCCGAGCTCCGATTCAGATTGCCTTGCGATTTAAAGCCGAGTTGTTGGGGCCGACTAAATTTCTGACGATGCCGACTTTTTGTAGTGCGGCCAGGCTCAGGTAAGTCAAATCGATTTCCCACCAACGATGACCGTGCCGGGCGGAACGGGGATCCGCATGATGGTTGTTGTGCCAACCTTCGCCGTTTGTCAATAAAGCAAATAACCAATTATTTCGGCTGTCTTCACGAGTTTCGTAATTTCGATACCCCCACATGTGAGCGGCAGAGTTAATTGCCCAGGTTACATGCCAGGTGTAGACCGTTCGCATGATCACGGTCCAGAAGAAGAATTGGGCGGTGAATCGAGTCACATTTTCGGGAGCAAAGACAAACGCCAAACCGAAACCAACGCCAAGTAGAATAAGTGCATGAGCCACATAAACCCAGACCCAATTAAATCCTCGCTGGAGCCACATGTAGTATCTGTCTCGAATTAGATCGCGGACATATTTGTCGTAGGCCGACGCAGTGCTTAAATCGGTGTTGTCAACAAACATCCATCCCATGTGTGACCAGTAACCACTAACGTTGGGAGTGTGTGGGTCGGGTTGGTGGTCGGAATGCTGATGATGAACGCGATGAACGAGAACCCAGCGGGCTGGTGAATCTTGAAAACTGCAGACGCCCAGAGTCGCCAAAGTGTACTCGAACCATTTGGGGCAATCGAATCCTCGATGGGTGAGTAGGCGATGATAGCCAGCGCCGATTCCCATGGACGTAAAAATGTAATTCCCAATGGGAAGAAAAAGGAGACCCCACCAAGAGAAGAAATAAGGGATAAACGCGAGTGGAATTAAAAGATGAAAAACGGTGACTGGAATGATATAAGACCAAAGCACTTTACTGTTCGCCTTGACTCCTTCTGGCTTAGGAATCCGCGACTGGTCAGACTTTTCTGTTTCAACGTGTATGTCTTTTGCGATCGCGTCTGTATCGGCAGAGTTGTCTTTTTGTTCGGGTGGAGTTTCAGTAGCCATGGCTTCTTTATTCAAATCATAGGGGAGCGTAGCGAGACTGCGAGTCAAAGTGAATGACCTGATTGCTTCTTAGTTTAGTCTTGTGCAGTCGCTGGCGAAAGTTCACTTGTTCAAGTCATGGAAACTAACTTGCGATCAATCGATCATTGGACGGGCAACTGTTTTATTTATGAAAGATTAACTGAACGTTTTGTGGGATATAATCCGGTCCCAAGCCTCCTGCGGGTGTGATTGAAGGAAATCGTTCACTGTCTGACGAAAGAGGCGGTCAGCTTTAACAGTCTACGGAACATTTGGAATTCAAAAATTTCTGAGTTTACTTTACTTGGAGGGATTGGCTACTATCACTCACCTGGGCCTGTGGTGGCTCTGTTTCTTCGAGGGCTTCAACTCCGGCAAGGCTTTGCAGTTTGGCTACATCAAATTGATTCTCGAGAGAAAGCAAGTCTTTCGTTTGACCAGGCTCTAATTCAAGCATAAGGCCGGAAATTCGCCAACCATCTAGATGTTTGTGGAGCTGCCAGGTGACTTCCATTTCGTAAGGCTCGCCATCGATATTGTCGACGACATAGGTGTCGACATGGGCGAGTTTTTGTTTATTGGTTGCATACCGGACTTCACCGGTTCGATAGGTTGAGGACGGCCCGCCCATCGGTTCAAGTTTTAGACCAGCTTTGGTCGTTGCCGTAAGTGCTGTCCGGGTCAATAAATTTTCAGCAGCGATTCGATTACCGGACTGAAGTAGATCTAAGAACTGTTGGCAAACTTCAGAGGGTGTCGATTTGGAGGTGATTTCTTTAGCAATTTCCTGAGCAGGCGATGACAACTCAGTTGTGTTCTCAACCAGTACGGTATTTGTTTCGTTAGAAACAGGTAGATCCTTTACATCGACGGTGGTTTCGCTTGACGGTTCAGTTGCAAGTTGAGCGGATTTCTCTTCCATGCAACCAGACAAAGACAGCAAACTAATTGCAACAATTGTGGTGAGTCCGTTGAAACTATATCGACCAAGATAACGCGGCATTATCAAATCCTTCCGTGGATGTTGGCAATCGGAAAACAAATCCGAAAGACTGAATCAGTCAATAGTTTGCACTTATTGGGGGGATCGGGTCAATATGAATTTATAATCCAGTAGCCGTAGACTTGGCGGGTTGAGATTTAGTTACATTACTTCGGCTTGAAATGCTATCATTTTCGTTGGTTGGAGTTGATGGGATCCTATCTGGAGTTTCCGACGAGCAGACGTGAAATCGTAATGCGGCTGCATGAGCTTGTTTGGGGCATGACTTTCTCGTAAATCAGCCATGGACTACTTTTAGAGTCTTGGATCGTTTAAAAGATTTTCCGAGATTCGGTTTCATTTGCACCAGTTTCGAGATGGAGTCGCTGACATAGGTCGGTCTGACTTAGGCCAGCTTAAGTCGGCCGTAGCAACAATTGGCGTTTTAAGTGTGTTAAGGTTCTGTTAATCTTCGCAACTGAACTAAGGCAAATTACAATGCTATTTCGTTGTTCCGATTGGAATTCTGAGTGTTAACGCGTTCCTACATTGTTCCATTGGTTGTGCGATGGCTGTTGGCGATCTGTTGTACTGTGATCGGTGGTTGCGCAATGCAGAAGGGGCGAGACTCGTTGCCAACCAAGCAGCAGTTAGTTGTGGATCAATTGGTTGTGCATTCTAATTTCCATCTTCCTAAAAATCATCGATTGATACGGGAATTGACATCGCGGCGAAATGAGATCTCGAAAATTCTCGATATCCCGACTTCCGATGAGTCGATTCATGTTTTCTTGTTTGATGATGAAACCCATTTTCAAGCGTTTATGGAACGGGCGCATCCAGAATTTCCTGGGAGACGAGCTTTTTTTGTGAAAAGCGATAACAGTCTCAATGTGTACGCCTATTGGGGGCCACGAGTGGGGGATGATTTGCGTCATGAAGTAACCCACGGCTATCTTAATTCGGTTGTTCCCAACCTGCCAATTTGGCTCGATGAAGGCCTGGCTGAGTTTTTTGAAATTAAGCGAGGTAAACAAGGGCTCAACGGCCCCCACATTTACAGTTTATCTAATCGCCTCCGACGCTCTGATTGGCGACCTGATCTGGTTAGGTTGGAAAAATTGCGTGATGCGGTCGAATTAAATCAGATGGATTATGCTGAGTCATGGTTGTGGGTCCATTTTCTTTTAAGCGGTGGCGAGGAAACTCAAAAGCTTCTCCAGAATCAGATGAAACAATTAATGCGTTTGGGTGTTGCCGATTCGATGGCCGAAGCGGTCGCGGATTTGATCCCCGATAGCGAGTCAAAGTTGATTGCACATTTGAAGCTGCTTGAAGGTAAATCGAGCTTGCCTAGGGTGAGTCGTCCCATAGACCTAGTCGGGCCCTCGAGAGACACCTATTGAAAGGCGATTTGACGCGCAACTAGAAAGATGTTTGCTCTTGGTGTTGCGTGTGGCTAGGGCAGCTCTTTTCTGATTCCAAATTTCTTGATTTTTCGATCGAGAGTCGAACGTTCGATACCGAGAATTACTGCAGCCTTGCTTTTATTCCAATGGGTTGCTTGAAGCGTGGCAGCGATATGACGTTGTTCAATCATTTCCAGCGATTCGGGTTGGTATTCCTGAACGATGGTACCCACGTCAAATTGGGACTCGCTGGCAGTCGAAAGATTAGTAAGGAGTAGTTCGTCGAGCTGAATGATTTCCCCTCGGGCGAGAACGACGGCTCGTTCAATGACGTTCTTTAATTCCCGTACATTTCCAGGCCAGCGATAACGTTTCAGTTGATGCAGTGCCTGAGGAGAGAAGCCGTTTATTTTGCGTCCCGTTTCAAGGTTGTACTTTTGCAGGAAGTAATCTGATAGCTCGATAATGTCCTCGGGGCGTCGGCGAAGTGGAGGAACGTCAATTTGCACCACGTGGAGTCGAAAGAAGAGGTCCTTCCGAAACTTGCCTCTTCGAACTTCTTCTTCAAGGTCGCGGTTGGTCGCTGCGATGACTCTTACATTCACTTTAATGGACTTGCTTCCACCGACGCGTTCAAATGGATGTCCTTCGAGTACTCGCAAAAACTTCGCCTGAATACTCGGACTCATTTCGCCGATCTCATCTAGCATTAATGTGCCTTTGTCGGCGGCCTCAAACTTTCCGGCTTTACGATCAGTGGCTCCAGTGAAGGCACCTTTTTCGTGCCCAAAGAGTTCGCTTTCGAGCAAGGATTCAGAAAGCGCGGCGCAGTTCAGGCAAATGAATGGACTGTTGCGGCGGTCACTGGAGAAATGGACGGCTCGGGCGACGAGTTCTTTGCCAACCCCACTCTCACCGCGAACTAGAACGGTCGCTTTGCTCGGTGCAGCTTTTCCAACTTGTTCATGCACACGGAACATTGCGTTACTGCCGCCGACAATTTCGCTTTCAACACCTAGTTGATTCCGAAGTTGGTCTATTTGACTGCGGGTTTTAGAGAGGTCTTCGACTAGCTTTTGCTCTCGGTAACGAGTCCGAAGCGCCATGCCAACTGTTTCCGCAACTGCTAGGGTAAACTCAAGATCATTGGGACGGAGCCCTTCCTGTATATTGGTTGAATACAAGTGAATCAAACCGATCGTTCGATTGTTCATCCTTATAGGGGCGGCGATGACGCTGGTGGCGTGAATGGTGCCCGCGCTGTCCCTTAAGCCGAGAGTACTGTCGTCCTGAATGTCGCGGGCAAGAATTGCTTCGCTGCCACGGAGACAAGTTTCTGCAAGGAACTGGGAGACACGCTGATATTCTGGGCGCGTGTCACTGCGCCAGGCAAGAATTTCGAGTTTGTTTGGATCGACGGTTGTGCGTCTTGCTTTGGGAACGAGTAATACCGCGCCGGCATCGAGTTTCGTTTTTTCGTGTAGGCAGTCCAGAGCCATTCTGGCGATCGCGCGAGGCGTTGTTTCGTTGGCTAGATCGAAGGCGAGTCGGCACAAACGGGTGGCGTTTCTTGACGCTTTGGATCTGGCGTTTTCATTGGCCGGGCCTTCTTCCAGAGCTTCTGGATCCTCAGCTTGGAGGTAGCGTGTTTTTTGTCTTCGGTGGGTGATTTGAGTCGGTTCGGCCAGCTGGAGTTCTGCCATTGTGGCCTGTTCATCCGAGTCATGGATTTCGAGACCGGTAACTGTTTCGGAGCCAATCTCGACTCGAGAGAAGACCTTGCGGTTGTAGGCCGACGACAGGTCGGTAACAAAAGCCATTTGGGTACTGGCAATCCAGATGATTTCCTGAGGCTTTAAGACATAGTCACCAGTGACCCGTTCATTGCCAACAGCTGTTCCGTTTCGACTGTTGAGATCTCGAACTGTCCACTTTCCATCGGAACTAAATATTTCCGCATGCTGACGACTTGCCTGGTCCTCTTTAATGACAATTTGGTTTGTCGGAGACCGACCGATTGTGACGGTTCTACCGGGCATTAATCGGAATACGTCCGACCATTTTTTTCCATCGCGTATCACGAGATAGGCGATGTTTGATCCAGTTTTCGGTTTCTTAGGGCCAGCCATATTCAGAAATTGAGTTTAAACCATGGTTCTGGGGGATTTGGGGAGTGCAATCCGATATTTTGGGATATGATTGTGAGGGTAGATATTTGTTTTCCGTAGTATAATCAATCCGAAAGACCGGTTTTTCTTGCCATCGGAGACAGCCCAAGTTAGTCTTAGAAGCAGTCTGAGTCTCACAACTGTTATCTTACTGCGATTCGACCAACATCCGCCAGTCTTTATTAGAAGTTCTCGGGTGCGAGGTAAGAATGCTGAGCTACAAGTACGATATAAACCAAATACCAAGGGGCAAGGCCTTTTTTCTCAGGAGCTTAATCATGTCGGCACGTTTCGCCAAAATCACCCTATTCGTCATTGCCGCGTTGTTGGTCATTCCAGCAGCTGCCAATGCACAGAATGCGAACAATGGTGGTAATAATGGAAACAACAACGGTGGTAACAACGGTGGTAACAACGGTGGTTTTAACGGTAACTTTGGTGGAGTTGTTGGTGGTATCAAAATTGATACCCGCGGCGTTTTTACCGGTGAAAAGGCCAAGCTCGATAAAACTGCTCTCGCTCGAATCGAAGAAGGCTTGAAAGCGACGGACTCAAAAATCGCTGAAGCAACGCCACTTCGAATGGTCTCCCTTCGCGGTTTAGAGAATGCAATAACCCGAGCCAAAGATGAAGGTCTTCCTTTGAGCAGCGAAATCAAATACATGGCTGGTTTGCAGCGTGTTGAATATGTGATCGCGTTAGAAGACAAGAGCGACATTATTATTGCCGGCCCAGGCGAAGGCTTCCGGTTAAATAAAGATGGTGTGGTGGTCGGTGAAAAATCAGCAAACCCAGTAATTCATCTCGAAGATTTCCTCGTTGCGATGAGATCAGTTGAGAATGCACGCACGGGGCAGGGCGTTTCAGTTTCGATTGATCCAACTGAAAATGGTATTCAGCAGTTACAAAACTTTTATGGCAAGTTGAAGCGATCGAACACGCCATTCCGTCCAGAGATGCAACCGTTGGTTGAAAAAGCGATGGGCGACCAGACAATTCGTCTGACCGGAGTTCCAGCTGACAGTCGTTTCTCTCAGGTTCTTGTTGCAGCTGACTATAAGATGAAGCGTTTGGGAATGGGATTAGAACCGGCACCGATTAGCAATTTCCCAAGTTTCATGGAAATGGCTCAGAAAGCTAAGGTCAAAAACATGACTGCGGCTCCGCGATTTTGGATGGAGTGTAATTATGAGCCAGTTGCAAAGAATGCGGATGGAAGCATCTGGCAAATTCGAGGTAAAGGCGTGCGAACGCTGACCGAAGATTCTAAGTTTGATGGCGATGGCAAGCGTAGTGGATCGAAAAAGCCGAACCGCTTCGCGGTTAAATGGGCCGAAATGATGACAGAGCGGTTTGATGAACTGTCATCTGCTGAGCCTGTTTTCCGCGACTTGCGAAATGTAATGGATCTCTCCATTGTTGCAGCGATCATCAGTCGGGAGCAATTGAGTGAAAAGGTTGGCCTGAAAACACCAGCGATTCTTGGGTTGACCAACGCTGCTGTCGTACCGAGCTACGCAATTCCAAAAGTTGTTCCTGCTCAATGCAGTTTTGTTAGAATTGCTCAAAGCTGGTTGGTTTCGGCTTCAGGCGGAATTCAACTGGATTCGTGGGGCATCGCTGCTAACACTGAGGTATTGCCAAACATGGACAGTATCGAAGCGGCGACTGCGACTCAGGGCGGCTCATGGTGGTGGAACGCAGCTTCCAACTAAGAGCTCATGTCTGTGCAACCTTGAAATTGGTTGAGTCAGACATTTACAAACAGTAAAAAAAAAGCCAGACTTTACGGTCTGGCTTTTTTTTGTTGCGTTCTATTTACAGTTGCGGTCGGGCCGACTCCGACGCTTCAACCAAGTTCGTTAACCCGTGGGTCTCGATTGAGTTCATCAAACTCTCATAGTTTTTACCAATTGGTTGGTCCGGCAGAATTTTTATCTCTTGCTGACGCAGCGGTTGTGTTCGATGTGCGTGCCCCCGGTGAGTTCGCTAAGGGGCACATTCCAGGCGCCATCAATCTGCCGCTGTTTACTGATGGCGAAAGAGCTGAAGTCGGAACGATCTATAAAAACTCGGGCCAGGAATCGGCTGTTTTGCGCGGATTGAAAATTGCGGGCGGTAAGATGTCGGAGTTGGTCATTCAGGCGAAGAAGGCAGCACCACGCCAGGGGAAGGTCCTCGTTCATTGCTGGCGCGGAGGTATGCGGAGTCAGTCCGTTGGATGGCTACTCAGCACAGCTGGACTAAAACCAACGTTACTCGAGGGGGGTTACAAGGCATATCGCAGCCATGCTCACCAAGCTCTAGATGCACCCTATCGCCTTAATGTTGTTTCGGGGTTAACGGGCGCCGGGAAGACCCGGATTCTTGCAGCTCTCGCTGATGCGGGGGAGCAAGTGGTCGATTTGGAGGGTTTGGCTAACCATCGTGGTTCCGCATTTGGGGGGATTGGGCAGCTAAAGCAACCGACCACTGAGCAGTTTGAGAATTGCCTATTCAGGAAGCTACAAGACTTTGCTGCGGATCGACCGATTTGGGTTGAAGATGAAGGAAATCGAATCGGGACGGTTGTGGTGCCCTCGGCGTTTTATCATTTAATGCGACACTCTCCGGCCGTTTTTATGGACTCAAGTCCCGCCCAACGCGTCAAAAATTTGATTGAGGATTACGGTGACCTTCCGTTGACCGAACTTGCTGATTCTATCAACAATATTCGGAAGCGATTGGGCCCGCAAAATGCAGATGAAGCGCTGGTTTCACTTGACCTTGGCAATGTCACGAAAGCCATTGAAATTGTTTTGGCCTACTACGACAAAACCTACATGAAAGCCGCAAACGCGATGCCACGCAAAGTCATGCCGTCGTTAAAAATCGATGAACTGGACGATTCGGAGATCGCTGCATCGACTATTGCGTTATCCAATGACGCGACGTTTATTTAAATTTAGATCGAAATTTAGCGTCTCGCTATTTCTCTCCAAGTCGGTTAGGCATGTCAGCAATCACATAAGCGGCGACAGCCAGAGTGATGGCACAATCGGTTAGCTCTTTTGAATTCACTTTGTCTACGGTGTCGGCGTTGGTGTGATGAGTATTAAAGTAGAGTCTGCCGTCGACGGTCAGTCCCATGCACATGGTACCGAGTGGTTTTAACTGTCCAACATCTGCCCCCGAATATCCTGGTTTGACACGTGTCGCTCCAATCGGTTCGAGAAGAGCGAGAATTTCAGTAAGTTGTTCCAATGCGATCTGGGCCTTCGTTTCATCTGCAGCATCAATTGTCAGACCTTGTGGCTTAAATCCTCCTGAATCGGATTCAATCCCGGCAACATGGTCATCGTTCTGATGGCGTGCGGCGTAACTTCTCGCTCCAGCAAGACCGTTCTCTTCATTCGTCCAAAGTACGACGCGGATTGTACGCTTCGGTTTTAGATTTAATTTTCTGAGGATATTGATAGCTTCCATGGCAGCGACACAACCTGCTCCATCATCTTGAGCGCCCTGTCCTACATCCCATGAATCAATATGTCCGCCAATTAAAACTACCTCCTCCGGTTTTTCTGTTCCGACGATCTCTGCGATGACGTTCGCGGAAGGCGCTTCTCCCATATCCTTTGCATTCATGACCAACTTGACGACGCACTTTTTGCCTCGATTTTGCAGCCGGCTAATCATTGTGGCGGCCTCTACTGAAATTGCGGCTGCCGGAATCTTCTTTACTTCAGCATCGTATCTCATCGCTCCTGTATGTGGGCTATCCAGAGAATAGGCCGTGACGGAGCGGATCAGCGCAGCAACTCCGCCCCGCTCAGCTGCCCATGAAGCCCCGTTGCTGCGGTATTGCACAGCGTCGCCGTAACCGGATCCGTCTGTTTCGGAATACATTGCCATCGGGTGATCGAAAAGAACGATTTTCCCCTGAATTGCTTCGTCAGGTAGAGCGTCCAGTGCCGCTTTGCTTTTTACAGAAATAACTTCGGCGGTAATTCCCTCTGCTGGTGTTCCAATGGACCATCCTAAACCGAGCATGTTTATTTTCATCGGGCGGGGCTCGATTAATTCGCAGCTTTCGTTGCCGCGAACCCATTTGCGCACCGTTACCGCTTCGGCTCGAACATTTTCTTGCCCATCCTCTTTCATTGATTTCTGAGCCCATGCGATTGCATCATTCAATGCGGCGCTTCCACTTAAACGATGTCCAATGTCGTCGCATAATTCCTGAAGCTTAAGGAAGGAATCATTCTCTTTTTTTGC
>CALKNI010000018.1 GCA_938091115.1 uncultured Pirellulaceae bacterium
CCGAAGGTTACTTCATTAACGCCGACAACCGTGTTGTTGGAATGAAGTCAGGCGTTGCAACGCTACAACTTCAGGACCTGATCGTTGCCCTCCGCTGCTTTGATGCAGAAGGAAATCAAACGCCGATCATTTCATGTTCAATCGATCCAACCCAGGAAGGCCTTGCCAAATTCCGCGACACCTACACCAACATTGCGAAAAGCGGAAACTTCCGTCGCGGCATGGAAAATCAGGTTGTAAATGCTTACAAGCAGTCACTCGGCATGCAGCAGATCACGGTCAACGGTGTTTCAACAAAAACAAACTTCGCCCGCGTTATGGTTGAAGCAGATTACCAAATGAAGCTGATGGGAATCGGCCTGAAAGCCCCACCCGCAGGTGTAAAAATCACAAGCTTCATCGAGAAAGCAACGCCTAACTCAGTCGCTAAAAGCTCTTTACAGCGTTGGTTCTTCCAGCCTGAGTACGACTGCGTCGCAGTCAATGCCGACAGAACAGCGATGGAACTCGTTGGAAACCGGGTCAAGCTAGTCGGTGAAGACGAAAGCGTTGCTGCTGGCGGAGTCCGGAAACGTACCGGAGGCGTAAATCGAGCAAGCATGGCGTTCTGCAATTCGTTCACTCGAAACTACACACAGATGGAACAGAGAGACGCTCTCTGGGGCGAACTTCGAAACGTGATCGACCTCTCCGTTGTCGCGGCTTTCATTCAGAAAATGGATCTATACAGCCAGGCAAACTGGAATCTAGGTGTCTTTGGCGATGAATCCAAGCTACCCGTTGAGACGCTCAGTTCACCAACGATGGTTGCTCCTGTTGCCAACGCCGTTTGGAAAGGAAATTATTTCATGTCTCCAATCGCCGGCGGAATCAATATCCAACCCCGACTTGCTCTGAATTCAGACCGGATTCAAGCCGACGAGGATGGCTCGATTGAGAAGGTTAAGAGCCAAATTGATCTTTCGAAACTGGCCGATGGCCAGTGGTGGTGGGACTAACTTGTAAGAGTTAGAGATTTCCAATTAAGAAAACGCTAAGGCGACCTTCGGGTCGCCTTTTTTATTTGTAAATAATTCGAACCTGAACCGTATACAAAAACCCCCAGCCGTTTTAAAAAATCCCCTGAATGGAAGTGAAGAATTGACACTTTAATGGATGATTTGAAGCAAAAACCACGAAACTTACCATTTTCATTTACAATTTTTCTAAGTTCCTTTCAAATAAGATGGACTTGCAACGAATAAAAATCGTTATCTAATCATGACAGCGACTTCGCACTCAATTTTTCACTCAGTTTGGTAACTGCATTCGGCAATGATCAAGATTCGTGGCACCAAAGACTCGACGACAGCCCTAATGGCTTATCCAGCGTTTGGTTATCCGAGCGGCGCTTTTTGGCGAATCCATGTTTCCGGAGTGATCTCGCAGAATCCTGCAGTTTTCAGCATGCGGCAGCGAATGATGATCCGAATGCTCGGTGGAGTCATGCAGGCCACTCCCGACCAAATGCAGGGAGCGATGTTTCAGGAGCGAATAAAACCGTTCATGGCCGAAGGTGACCACCGGCAACCGATTCTGGTTACATTCAATGGAAAACAGTACTCACTCAAAAAGAAAACCCGTCGAAATGGTCATTTTGATGATTCGTTTGTCATTGACCGGGACGAGGTTGATTCCGTTTCCACCGTGGTCGGCGGTACGGCCCAAATCAAATTACTGATTTCAACAGAGGACCAAAATAACCAACCGGTCGAATGTGTCGCCAAGCTATACCCAACTCGTGGCATCAGCGTCGTTTCTGACATCGACGACACAATCAAGGATTCGATGGTAATCGATCGACGGGAACTCCTAGTCAACACTTTCCTTCGAGAATTTCGAAGTGTTGATGGGATGTCTGATGTTTATCGCCAATGGGAAGCCAACGGGGCCGGGTTTCACTACGTCTCCTCAAGCCCTTGGCAATTGTTCCAGTCCTTGCAGCAAATGCACTCGATTCACGACTTCCCCAACGGCACAATGCACCTCCGGAATTTTCGATTGCGCGATCAGCTTTTGAAGCGAATCATTTTACGGCGAAAAGGAAAAGCCTCGGAAATCAAACGGCTTATGGACTACATGCCCGACCGAGATTTTATTCTGGTAGGTGACTCTGGAGAGAAAGACCCCAAGATCTACCTGAAAATGTGCCGTCGTTTTGGAAACCGGGTCAAAGGTGTTTTTATTCGAGAAATTGCAGAAAGGCCATTAGAAACAGACCTTTTCCGCAAACTTCAGGCTTCAACCTCTGCTGGGAACTGCAAAAAGTTCTCAACTGCTAAAGAATTAGCTAATCTGTCCTCAGAAATCTTCGCCCAATGACGATGGTAGAGGGGGACATCGGGATCATTGGTTGCTAATCGACTCGCAAAAAACCGAGATTAGCACTTGCCAAAGCCTCTGCGATTCGCGATATTCCAAGACTTAATCGGAGTCTCGCCTCGTGCGTTGCGGGGAGTGATGGCTGCGTTTCCGTGATTGTCTGCCTGACTTTCATGGAAAAGATCACCAATTGAAGCAATGGAGCTCATTGAAGATGGCACGTTATTCTGGCCCAAAAGGCCGCGTCAACCGACGCCTACAGTCGCTAATTTACGAAACATCCGGTGCTGCGAAGGCATTGGAGAAAAGGGGCAACCAGCCTCCCGGGATGCACACCCGTTTCCGCCGCCCATCCAACTATGGAATGGCGTTGATGGAAAAGCAAAAGATTAAGCATTATTACGGCCTCGGTGAGAGGCAACTCCGACGTTACTTTGGTAAAGCAACGCGTCAAAAAGGAAACACGGGTGAAAACCTGCTTCTCCTTTGCGAACAGCGATTGGACAATGTGATTCGGCGCATCGGCCTTTCCAAAACACGATCACAGGCGCGACAAGGCGTCGCACACGGCCACTTCCGTGTCAACGGAATCAAAGTTGATCGCCCTTCCTACTTGCTTCGACCGGGTGACATCATCACGGTTCGACCTCGCCAAAACATCCTCAAGATGTATCAGGCGATTCGCGAGCAAGGCGTTGAAGGTGAAGGTTGTGAGTGGGTCTCGTTCGATTCAGACACATTAACAGCGAACGTTCAGGGCGTGCCATCGGGAAGCGATATTAGCCTCCCGGTAGATGCGAACACTGTCGTCGAATTCTTGTCTCGTTAGATAATCGAAGACAATTGGAACCTAATGGCGCGGCTCAGTCCGCGCCATTTTTAGGCGCGGTGCTCAACCTCAGTGACCAACACCGCTTTTCGAAACCCTATCCAATTTTTGAAAGATGGGGTCCCGTAATTCGTTTCCGTTTTGTGGAGCTTTTCAATGCAGACCCAACTCGTTGTTATTGGTGGTGGACCCGGTGGCTATGCCGCAGCATTTCTGGCTGCCGACGAAGGTATGGAGGTCGTTCTTGTCGAAGCAGAAGGTCGACTTGGCGGTACCTGTCTGCTGCGTGGGTGCATCCCCTCAAAAGCACTCCTTCATGTCGCAAGAGTCGTTTCTGAAACTCAAGAAATGGAACACGACTGGGGTGTTTCTTTTGGTAATCCCACAATCGAAATTGATAAATTGCGTGACCGAAAGAATAAGGTCATCGATACACTCTCTGGGGGACTTGGGGGACTTGCTAAGAAACGCAAAGTCACAATTGTCAAAGCTTTCGCAAAATTCGAATCAGCCAACACCATTTGTCTTGAAGGAGATGATCCGTCAATTCCCGAAGGTGGTAAAATTCAATTCGAAAATGCGATCATCGCTACAGGCAGCACCCCTGCATTCCCTGGTGCATTCAACATTGGTTCCGACCGCGTGATGGATTCTACCGGCGCTCTCGATCTCAAAGATATTCCCGAAACAATGCTAGTGATTGGCGGTGGCTACATCGGCCTTGAAATGGGAACTGTGTATGCCAACATGGGAACCAAAGTCAGCGTTGTCGAGCTGCAAGACGGATTGCTCATGGGGGCAGATCGCGATCTCGTTCGGCCGCTTGCCAAAAGACTGAAATCTCTGTTCGAGGATCGCATTTTCCTAAACACGAAAGTCGGTAGCGTTTCGAAATCTGGTGATGACAAAGTTGAGGTCACGTTTGAAGGACCGGCAAAGTTTGGCTCTGAAAAATATGATCGCGTCCTTATTTCGGTCGGAAGAAGCCCTCGCACGCGAAACATTGGACTCGAAAACTTACCCGGTATTCAAACAGACCAGCGGGGCTTCATTGCTCACAATGACAACTTACAAACTGGCGTAGAGAACATTTACGTTATTGGAGATGCTGCTGGCGAACCGATGTTAGCCCATAAAGCAAACCACGAGGGCCGCCATGCCGTCGAAGTCATCCTCGGGCATGCCACAACATTTGACAAACGGGCAATTCCAGCTGTTGTTTTCACCGATCCAGAAATTGCTTGGGCTGGGCTAACCGCTGAAGAAGCGAAAAGAGATGAAATCTCTCATCAAGTCGTTGCTTACCCATGGGCTGCCAGCGGCCGAGCCCAGGCACTCGGACGCACCGAAGGAATGACGAAATGGATTGTTGATCCCGAAACTGAAAGAGTACTCGGCTGTGGAATTGTCGGCCCAAATGCAGGTGAGCTAATCGCCGAGGCGGCGTTGGCAATAGAAATGGGGTGCGTTGTGAGAGATATTGCCGAGACCGTACATGCCCACCCTACACTCGGGGAAACTATGATGAATGCTGCGGAGGTCTTCTACGGGACCGCGACCGAAATTTACAAGCCCAAGAAGAAAACTACTAAGTAATCCTTCACCAATGCAGGGACAGCAAGCGTATGAGCAGGACAAACCGCGGCTGGCTGCTGTTGCATCAGCCTTGTATCTGAATGTTTTTGTAACCGCTTCGGAGACTTCGCTACCCGCAATTTTATCTCAAAATTTTTACCGTGGCTTAGAAAAGAAGGCATCTCTAAGTCTAGACCGATAGAATGTTCAAGCGACGGCTGGTTCTTCCATTGGGATTTCATCCCATCAAAACATGAAACTGTGATTGATTAACTTAATTAAGTAAAGGAGCCGCTCGATATGCGCACGGAAATTCAAATCCTGATGATTGGAATCGGCGGCGCATTGGGAGCAATTTCTCGATTTGGCATTGCGGAGATCTCGAAACGATTCCTTCCCGAATCCTTACCGTTTGGAACACTAATCGCCAACCTCATTGGCTGTTTCTTAATCGGACTGATTATCGGAAGTGGGCATTCGGAAAAGAGCGAATCAATTCGGCTAGGGTTCGGAATTGGCTTTCTAGGAGCATTGACAACGTTTTCAACTTTCGGCGCCGAGACCTTTGGGCATATCAGTGAAGGCAATTTATTGATCGCCTTTGGAAATGTGACTATCAATGTCGTACTTGGATTAATTTTTGTATTCCTTGGAATCCTTGCTGGCAGGAAAATGACCTAACACGAAAGCCGTTGAATACAATTCACCGTTTTGAAACGGAGGGAATATCACCCTCGGCTGCTGCTCATCTGGGTGCCTTCGTTGACGTTTTCTTTCGTAGGATTTAAACTTAGGACAAACCCGGCTCAGCAGAACTCTGTTGAGTTCGATTCTGCCCGAAAGAAAAGTTGATTCATGGATCCTTTACACTTTTGTATCGCTGTCGCCCCTCTCGCAGTCTATCTCTTTCTGCTGGGCGTCCTCAATTTAAAAGGGTTTCCCTTCGTTACGACTGGATCGCGAGATGGCGCTGCATTAGCAATCGGAATGGTCGGTTTTGTCATCATTGGTCCGATGGAACTATTTTTTCCAGAAGGTGCCGCGAGTCGCTTTGGGGCCTGGGTTTGGATCATGCTGATTATATTTTATGCCCTTTGTATTTCGCTTGTCGTCCTTTTGATGAGATCCAGGATTGTGATTTACAACGTGACTCAAGAACAACTCCGTCCCTTGCTTACGAACGTAGCTATGAAACTCGACAGCAGAAGTCGCTGGAGTGGAGACAGTCTTTTTCTCCCCGAGAAACAAGTTCACCTACACATAGAAACAAACGACCTGCTGCGCAACGTCCAACTTACTGCCGGTGGCAACCATCAAAGCTACGAGGGATGGGAAGCGCTCGAAAAAGAGCTTTACAAAGCCCTTAAAAAAATGCCGGTTGGTCCCAATATGGCTGGCATTGCCCTACTCGTGGTTTCCGCTGGTTTGGCGATTACTTCGGCGACCTGGATGCTCAGTGACCAAGCGGCTGTCGCCCAGACTCTCCAAGATCTGTTGCGTAAATAAAATTAGCAACGCAGGCAGATCAATGCGGTTTTCTGCTCCCTTTTCTTTTCAGCATTTCTCGCAAGATAGGTTCGTAAGCATCGGCGTAACGAACCATTCCAAGGTCACTAGGATGCGAGCCATCGGTCGCCCCTTCTCCGTCACTTCCCAACAAAGTGTGACCATCTAGATAGTAAATATTTTTTTCACCAGCGGCTAACAGAGCTTGATAAGCAGACTTCAGACTCGCTCGATTCTGTTGATGAAAATCTCTCGAACGTTGATAGAAACCCGAGTTTGTCATGGCTCGATCCTCCACCAGCAAAACAGGTATTTTGGGGTGATGTTTGCGTAACCGGTCGACAAACGGAACCGCTCGTTCACTCACGAGTTTCCCATTCATATTAGGTAAACAATCGATGGCGATTACCGAAGGATCAAGCTCTCCAATCAAATCCGCTACAGGTAACTCCATTTTACCGTTTCCGGAAAACCCTAGATTGACCACGGGACAATCTAGGCGGCGCCCTAAAATACTCGAAATACTCATTCCTGGCCGAGACGCACAGGCGCCATGCATTATCGAAGTTCCATAAAATACAATTGGTTTTTTTCGAGCCAACCTCGGTATTAACTCGGAAGTTTTCTGTACACCGAGTTCAAGTTTTTCAACGCCATTGTACAACGGGAAATAAAGTGCAAAATCTCGCAGCTTGGATTCAGGTAGAGAATCGATGCCGTTGGCCAGCGTCGCCTCGACGGTCGTGCTGGTAGGCCGCGAAACACTCACCCACCTCAGATCGCCTAACTCCGAATCGGCGTACAAATCAACGCCACTTACGCCGGTTGCAGGCATATGGTTTAAGGCAAGCCGGGATGAAGCCAACTGGTAACGCACCTTTACCACGGTTGAATCTGTAGCAAATCTAGCCACCATTCCAGCAGAGTGGCGACTTAAATCCCAAACCGCCTTTCGCAAGCTCGGTTCCGCTTTTGCCGGAAAACGGTCGAATGGTTTTGCGGTGTCTTGATAGGCCCTACCCTCTACCTCCCAGTTGGAAACATCAAACCAAGCCGTTGATCCCTCAATTCTCGGTTGGTCAAATTGGGCCCCTCTCAAAACAGATTCCGTCGTAGCAGACTGCCAAACCGCTCCCAGCCCGAGCATAGTTGTCGATTTCAGCGCCCATTTGATTGCCACTCTACGATTGATCCCTGGCATAATTTCATCCAACTTTATTGGTTTCGATTTGCAGATTAAAAAACTCACGCTTGGGCCGCAGTTCCAATACTCATTCCGCCTTAATAAAACGATCAGGCTAACGATTGGGATTAAAACAGATAAATTAGTTAATTCAAAACTACGAATCAGGGAATCGCTTGCTGTTTTTCCAACCGCAAGGTCTCCGTTGATTCAAGCAAATTATAACAAGTTTCAAGCCGATGTTGACATTGGGTCATTGTGTTTAAATTTTAAACAGATCCAACGAAGGAACGCAGGTTGGCATGGATAGCCGCGGAAACTGGCACCGCTTTGATTGCCGGAACCCGATTGGTTTGACAGATGTCTGAAGAACGAAAGATACGCAACGATATTCTCGCCGTTGGCTTGCTCGCAGCCATCGTTTTTCTCGTTGCTGCGCTGGCAACGTTTGATCCGGCCGATCCAGCATCTAGTACATCTCCTCTGCTAAATCAAATTTACCAACCTGACCAACTCTATTACCCCGCCAACGCCTCATTTGCGAATGCTTGCGGCCCCATTGGCGCGTGGACGGCAGATATGCTCGTCAACACGGTCGGTATTGGCGCCTACTTTTTAGTTATTGGATTGATCGCAATGGAGCTTGCATTGTTCAAGCGCCAAGCCATCGAATCACCTTGGATAAAAACGACCGGATGGACGCTTAGTCTTCTGGCACTCACAACGCTGGCCAGCATTGCACTTCCCGATCGGATGATGAGCCCACTCATTGGTCCTGGTGGATATCTCGGAGCAATGGGGAGGGGTATTCTTGGAAGCTACCTTGGGTTGGGTGGCAGCTTGATCATTACATCAATGTTCCTTGTCACAGGAATGATGATGTGGACCGAGTACATGGTATTCCGAGCTGGACGGCTTGTTTTCACACCCGCAATCTTGGCAGCATCCAACGTTCTGCCGTTTGGACTCGTTCATAATCTGCTGACATGGTTCAATGGAACCGCCGGAGTATTGACGGATGAAATAGAAGATTCCGAACTTGATTTAGAGCATTTCGACGAAGGGGATGCGCCGCGCACCATCAGATTTAGAACGCGGGAGTTCGAAGGCAGTGAAGAGTCTGAAGAGGCAGACGAAACTCCTGAGAGCAGTTATGCTGAAGAAGATGACTTCGAATACGAAGACGACGATAGTGAATACGAAGTTGCCGCTGAGGAGGAAGAAGATCCAACGACAATCAAAATCAGTTCAATTTCTGATTCCGACGAATCAGTAGAAGATTCCGAAGAAGCTGACGTTTTAGAAGAACCGGCCGCCGTCGCTCCGCTAATTCCAAAACCCCACTTCAAAATGCCTCGGCAAAAACAGCAGCAGGAGCCGACCGAACGCGAACTGATCATCAGCCAAATCAACGAAGCGACTTCCGCGGAAGAAATGTCTGATTACGAACTTCCCCAGCTTGAAATGCTTGAGCGGAGCAATGCGGTACCATTCGAACGTCAAAAACGAGATGCTCTTAAGAAGGCTGAAATTCTCGAGAAAACATGTAAAGAGTTTGGCTACGATGTACGTGTTGTAGAAATTGAAACCGGCCCCGTTATTTCGCAGTACGAAATCGAACTCGCTCCCGGGCTGAGGCTGAATAAAATTACCTCGCTGGCTGACGACTTGGCGATCGCCATGCGTGTTCCGAGCGTTCGGATCGTTGCACCGATTCCTGGAAAAAATTCGGTCGGTGTCGAAGTTCCGAATGAAAACCGACAAGTGGTTCGTCTCCGTCAGGTCATGGAACAAAGCGAAAAAGAAATTGAATCGATGAAGATTCCGCTGTTCCTCGGAGCCGATGCCGTCGGCGCTCCATTAGTGGCTGACCTCGCCGCGTTGCCACACTTGCTGATCGCTGGACGTACCGGTACGGGTAAGTCCGTATGTCTCAACGCCATCATTTCATCAATCTTGATGACTCGCCGTCCTGATGAGGTACGGATGTTGCTAATTGATCCGAAGATGGTTGAGTTAAGCGGATATGGAAGATTGCCTCATCTAATGCATCCCGTTGTAACCGACATGCGTAAAGCTGAAGCAATCCTGGCCTGGGCCTGTGAAAAAATGGACGAGCGTTATACCCTGCTCGCCAAAGCGGGAGTCCGCCACGTTACCAGTTACAATGAGCTTGGCGAAGAAGAGCTAATGGAGCGAATGCAGCCCGAATCGGCAGAAGAAAAGGACGCGATCCCTGTAAACATGCCGTTCATCGTAATCGTTGCCGACGAGATGGCAGACTTAATGATGACGGCGGGGAAAGAGGTAGAGCAGCACATTATTCGAATTGCTCAGAAAAGTCGCGCAGTTGGCATTCACCTGATCCTGGCAACTCAGAAGCCGACGGTTGATGTTATTACCGGACTGATTAAGTCAAACCTACCTGCGAGAATTGCCTTTCAAGTAGCGTCAAAAACAGATAGCCGTGTCGTGCTCGATGACAATGGAGCCGACAAATTGCTCGGCATGGGTGACATGCTCTTCCTCGGAAAAGGCACAAGCAATTTACTCCGCGGTCAGGGCACTTACCTCAGCGATCCAGAAATCAACTCCATTACTGAGTGCGTAAGTACTGGAGAACAGAATTTCGTCAATGAATTGGTAAATATCAAGATCAAATCAGAAGACGAAGAAGGGGATGACGACACCCCGAAAAAGTTAGAGAATCGGGACGAGCTTTACCAACAGGCGATCTCAATCGTCGTTCAAGAACAACGAGGCAGCTGCTCGCTCCTTCAGCGGGCAATGGGAATTGGCTACGGGCGCGCCGCAAGATTGATCGACTTCATGGCAGAAGATGGTTACGTGGGCCCCTACAACGGCTCCAAGGCTCGTGAAGTCATGATGACCGAAGACCAGTGGGCGAACATCCAAGCAGGCGACCCGAACCCCGTCAACGATGAGGACTGGGTCGAGGAATCTCCTGAATCCCAAGACCAAAAGGTCGAACTGAAACCTAAGAAATTGGAGCGTATCGAATCTGGGCAAACTTCGATTCTCGCCGCGAATGTCTCGTTCTCTCCAAAACGCAAAAAGAAACCCGTGGAAGAAATCGCCGAAGAAGAGGAAGAGGAGGTCGAATTTGAAGTCGTCAACGAAGGAGATTCTCAGGAGGATCACGACGACCACGAAGACGAAGCCTACGATGATGAAGAGTACGAGGACATCGACTACGAAGAGGACGAAGAAGAAGAGGAGTATGAAGAATACGAAGATGACGATGAGGACTACGAAGACGTAGAGGACTAATCAGTCTCGTCCGTTCTTCTGGAATCTTCAAGCGAATTCGAGACTGGCGTAACTGCCTTGGACTGAACCGCGTGATCACCTGCCGAATCACCCTCCGCCTTCGCTTGAGCTGCCGCCTCTTCTCGCTGCTTTAGGAACGCTTCAATCATCGCTTTTTGTGAACGCGGATCAGGAGTCGCGATTTGCTGCAAACCAACGAGGAAGAGGTCAAAGAACGCGATCACCAAGATTGCCAGAAGCAGTCCCAGAATCATCATTATAAAAACGGTGAAGACGCGAGGTTCATTTACCCAATTCAGTGCGGCAAGCATGAACCCAGTTGACGTAATCATCGCACTGATCGCCGTCCGCCTTCGGTATTTACGAATCTCAAACGCCAAAATGCGTTTATTTTGTGGGTCTGACATGACATCATTGAGATGTCGTCGGTGATTCAGGAACAAGAACAATCCCGACGCAACGGCCACAATGCCCAACATCAAAGAAAAGCCTTTGATGCCCTCAAAGGCTCCCAGCAATTCGCACGATTGGATTACAGACTCAGTATCAATCACAATAACTTACTTCCAACGCAAAAAAACCGAATTTGACAACGATATAAAAGTTAATCTCAGCTTACCTATTTCTCTGTTCGCTGTTTTTTGTGAAGCCAAGCCAAAACGACAGCGCCAACTTTCCCCAGCGATTCAGCTGAACAATTTTCTATTTTATCCTCTCGCGTGTGCCAGTATATATTCCCCGCAGTTGGGTTAGGGAAATTAAAATCAATAATATCACACGTCGGAATTTTTGCGATTTCGTTCAGGGGTAGGTGATCATCACGGATAAACTTAAATTCCTCAGGGACAAATTCCTTCACCCCAATTTCACGAGCAACATCCCAGATTTCTTCGGTCAACCCGCGTGCGAAATGCAAGCTATTACCCTCCAAGGGTATTTGCAGGTCTTTATCAGCAACCATGTCGACTAAAACCGCGCACTCGTAACGCCATTTCGGTATTCCTCTGGAATATTGCTCGGCAAAAAAAGTCGACCCCAAAAACATTCGATCTCGGGGCCGCTGGATCACAAACTCCTCACCATCAAAAAATACAAAATCGATTCCAAACACGCCGTCGAGTTTTTCCATGTGATGCCCCAACTCGCAGAGCAATGCAACTCCACTCCCCCCATCATTCGCGCCAATAAATTTTGCTCGCGGATTACGCTTATCCGCATCAGCGAATGGACGTGTGTCATGGTGACAACAGATTAAGATCCGACGAGTGCGCTTTGGGTGCCAGCGGATTAGTAAATTGTGTAATTTTACATTCTTGCCAGAATAAGGACTCTTAGCAATGAACTCCTGCTGCAGGAACTGGCCGCCCATCGACTCAAAATGGGTCTGAATGTACTTCCTTTGCTTGCCCATGCCCTTCGAAGCACTAGGCCGGGGCCCAATTTTACAAATGTCTTTGAGATAGTCGAATGACCGGTTCCCATCAAATGAAGTTCTCTGGTCTTTTGAAATCAGTCGAATGGGAGGTTTCAATTGGTTCGATTCCTGCTGGATCAACCGACTCACATTTCCTACTGGAGCCTCCTTCAAACCACTATAGTTTTGCCTTTGCACCCCAAAAACAAACGATCCATCGCCAAACCCGAGGTAGGAACCCAGAAATAAAACCAAGAGACAAATTGGAGAGGAGACTCTCCTAATCGAATCATTCGGTTCGCCAACATGCATTTGAGTCACCCTTGAGTTGCTAGCGGCCGAAATCTGCGAGCCCCGCATTTTCGGACGCCTCTTACCTCATCATACGCAAGTCGCATCCTCAATCCAACGCTCATTCACGCCATAGTGCCTCCGTAAATCAAATTATTTTTCTGATTCTTTAATTATTTCATTCCCTTCTAGGTTCACCAAGGCGAACTCGCGATGCTTAAATCGGCATGGTTGATTTTTACGAATAACCGTAGAATTCATGGCCTCAGAGAGTCATCAGCAATAGTAAGGGCTTCCAAGACAATTCGGCCAGAACAATGGATAGAACCATGATTGACATTAAAGAGATAACCGACCTTCAAACCTCGACAGTTGACCGTTGGCACAAGGAGCCAGTTGACAACAAATACGAAGGATTTCTTGAACTCGTCTGCGAGCAACATAGCTTTAACTACCTTTTGTGGCATGAAGAAGATATTGCACGTTCAAGAGATGTAACCGACGCAGAAATTGCTCGCGTCAAACGATCGATCGACGGCTACAATCAACAACGAAATGACTGGATTGAAAAAATTGATGACCAAATTGCCCAGATTGTAAATTCCTCGGAAATAGAGATTGATCCCAATGCTCCGATGAATACCGAGACTCCTGGTTGCACGATTGATCGTTTATCGATCTTAGCGTTAAGGCTGTATCACCTCCAGGAACAGCTTGAACGTGATGATGTCTCAGAGGAGCACTTCGATTCAGTAAGAAAAAAAATTGCAGTCTGCCGATTACAGCAAGATGATTTGTCCCGGTCACTTGGACAATTGATCGACGACATCCTATCTGGCAAAAAACGCCATCGGACTTATCGACAGTTCAAGATGTACAATGATCCAACCTTGAATCCCTATTTGTACCAAGCTGCTGCAAAGGGGCCTAGCAAACCCAACATAGCCAACGCAAGAACGTCAGAATCCGTAACGGCGCTTTAATGAATCGCCACAATGAACGAACAAGTTGCTAAAGCAAGTCGATCGAGAATAATCCCTTTCTTGCAGTCGCTCATTTCAAAATCCACTCTCGTTTTTGGCCTACTCTTGGCGGGAGTATTTTTGTTTACGCTCACCGGAAGATATTTCTTTCTGGCCGAACTCGCTTGCCATTTTCGGTTCCAGATTTTGCTGACACTCGTTGCCACCAGCATTCTCTCAGTTTTGATAAAACGATACAGGCTTGCGTGTCTATTGGCGTTTTTGGCACTCCTTGCCACCTCCGGGACTCTCTCGACGTACTTTCCAGCTGCGCAGCCAATGGCCGCATCGCAAACATTAAAAATAATGTCATTCAACGTCTTAGTTACCAATCGAAATTACCAATCTGTCATTGGCGAAATCGAAAAACACGCTCCAGATGTCGTCACGATTATAGAATACTCAAAAACATGGGAGGCTCAGCTCAAGGAATTAAAGGAAATCTACCCCTACGCTATCTGCGAGCCACGCCAGTCCGGTTACGGGGTTGCCATCTTTAGTAAGTATCCACTTTTAGACATTCAAAAACACAAGTTACCAGCCATCAACATCGAAATTCCTTTTCTTTCGGCAGTCGTATCATTTGATGAACAATCAATTCGACTTGCAGCCGTTCATGCCTACTCCCCGACGTCCCAAGCTAGGTTTTCTTTTAGAAATCAGCAATTCACAAAAGTCGCAGAACTACTCGGTGATTCAGATATTTCCACGATCGTTATCGGTGATTTCAATTGCACCCCATGGTCGCCATTTTTAAAAGACTTTCAAAGGAAGACAGGACTTAGTGACACTCGCCGTGGCTTTGGCAATCAAGCAACTTGGCCCTACCAATGGAAAGCCCTGCGAATACCTATCGATCATGCCTTTATTTCTCCGGACGTCTGCGTTCACAACCGGTATGTTGGCAATGCAACTGGCTCAGACCATCTGCCAATTATTCTGGAGATATCAACCGGCACGACCAGATGAATAGGCTAGGCCACCGACTGGAGCTCTAAGCCTAGTTTCAAAATCATCTTGTCGCAGGCTTCTATGACATCACTAGCGTTGATGTCGCGCATCGCATCATTTTCCGCCGACCTTCTCTCACGACAACTGCCTGCTTGATACCACTTCTGAATTGCGATGTGCCCTAAACCATAGGCACCCGATTCTTCTGGACGAGTGGTTCCGTACAGCCCGACGCAAGGCGTTCCAGAAGCCACAGCTAGATGCAACGGCCCAGTATCACCTCCGATAAAGAACGCCGAACGATTTGTCAAAGCTGCCAATTCTGTCAAACTGGTCGCCGGAGCAAGGATAGTCGCTTCAGGGTCAACTTTATGAATTTCATTGGCCATTTCCAGTTCTTCATCATTCGCCCATACAACCACGCTTTGGATCTTGTATTGCCGCTTCAAATAACTCGCGACTGCGCCGTACCTGTCCATTTCCCATCGCTTGGAAGCCCAACTACCACCGGGATTGATCACCACAAAGGGCTTTTTAATTCCAGCCTTGGTAATCCAATCACCCATCGTTTTCCCTGCTTGCTCGCAAAGAGGCAAATCCATGCGACGTGACTCCAAGTAGCTCCCCTGAACTCCTATCGCATTTAACAACTCCATCGAACGATCGACAACATGAGCAGATGTTGTCTCAACTAGACGGTTATTGAGAAACGGTGATAACTCCCGTCCCCATCGACCTCGCCCGCCGATACGAGTTTGGGCTCCACTAATCCAGCCAAGCAGTGCACTCTTTGTGATTCCTTGCGGATCAATCGCAATATCAAACTTAAAGGACCGCAAATTCCTCGCCACTTGAGACCAACATTTTGGCTTACTCATCCACCCCTTCGGAATCATAATGATTTCATCCAAGTCGGGGTGGTGCCGCAATAGCTTCTGCGAAGGAGATTCAACCGCCCAGGCAATGAACGCCTCAGGATATTGACCTCGGATTGCTGACAAAACAGGCAACGTCAAGATACAGTCCCCAATGTGACTTAATCGGGTGATTAAAATTCGAGTCGGTTGCTTGTTTTCCATACCACTCTCACGTTTCAAGATCAGCCAAAACATGATGTTAACGCAACAGCAAAAACAGGCCAAGATTGATAAACGCTGCCCCCTGGCATCTTCATTGAGAATAAATGCTGGCTGACATTGAGCAATTCAATCCGAAAGCTGATTGGACGCCTCGTTCCTTTGGATTTTCAACAAGATTATTCGGATCAAAAATGCCACTATCAAAGTAAATCCGACCGCGGCAGCACCACAGATAGCAGCCTCACCATAGTGCTGGAAGATGATGTTACCAATACAGGGCAGAACGCTATACACGATTCCAGTCGCGCCAATTGCCGCCGCAACCGAGAGCCCGACATCATCATCTTGCGTAACATCCGGATTGCGCTTTGCAACGGGTTTCCAAAACGGACCACCCGGACGAACCTTACGGTAAAATCGATCGAGTGTCTCAGGATTTTCTGGCCGCGTCAAAAACGTGACAATTAACCAGAATACAATAGTCAGCAATGCGACGACTAGCATTTTGACCTCATCGCGAGCTGGATCCAACCCCGCCCAAGATAATTCACCGACGCGTAAACTATCAACGCCCGCCGATGTAGTAATTACCGATTCATAGGAAAGGAAAAACACCAATGACCCAACCATCGATGCAATTTCGCTCCACGCGTTAATCCGCCACCAAAACCAACGCAACATGAAAACAGCACCGGTGCCCGCACCAAGTGCTAATAAGATCTTCCACGCGGCATCGATAGAAACATTAGCCATTTGGATGGCAGCAATTGCCCCGGCGATCAAAATGATTAACGATGCGCCCCTCGAGGCACGAGTTAATTGTCGCTCGGTTGCATTTGGCCTCATAAACCGCTGATACACATCACGAACTAAATAAGACGCCCCCCAATTCATTTGTGTACTGAGAGTCGACATAAATGCAGCAAAAAATGTAACCAACAAAAGACCGTTGAGTCCAGGTTTCCCGATATCCCGCATCACCATCGGAAATCCAACCCCCGAGTCAAAACTTGCATCCGCCAACTCGCTAGTTCTTAAATCTGGATACAACGCCAACGCTGCGAATGCGACAATCAGCCAAGGCCATGGACGAATACAATAGTGAGCAATCTGATACCAAAGTGTTGCCAACATTGAATGCCGCTCATCCTTGCACGCAGCCATCCGTTGCACGATGTAACCTCCCCCCCCCGGTTCTGCACCGGGATACCAAGTGGCCCACCACTGCACCAGTAACATTATCAAAAAGATGTATACCGGCATCCAAGCATTTTCTCCAGTCAGACTGGGGATAAAGTCAAATGCAGCAGTCCCGTTCTCTCCAAAATTCTCAACAACCTTGGCTTCCAATGCAGGAGCACCACCGCATTCCACGATCGCCAAATAGGCAAGTGCAGTACAACCAAACATAGCGAAACAAAACTGCATCGCATCTGCGATTGCGACCCCCCACATCCCCGACATCATTCCGTACGCGCCAACCATCACAAGCGTGAAGAAAATGATCAACCATGGGCGGTACAACAGAGCTTCGTCGCCAAACAGACTTTGCTCGACCGAAGTTGCTCCTACGCCATGCAAAATAGTCTCATTCAAAACCGTTACCATCGCAGTAGTCACCCACCCGATGATGATTGGGTTCACTATCAACGCAACATAAAGAGCTCGCGTTCCACGCAACGCCGCAGCGGGTTTGCCAGCGTACCGGATCTCCACTAATTCAACATCTGTCATCACTCCGGCGCGTCGCCACAACCGAGCATAAACGAATACCGTTACCATTCCTCCAAGTGCCAGCGCCCACCAAACCCAGTTACCAGCCATTCCGTCTTGAATCGTCAGCCCCACTACCGCCAACGGAGTATCCGCCGCAAACGTCGTCGCCACCATCGAGGTGCCAGCGATCCACCACGGCAAAGAACGTCCAGAAATAAAGTATTCGGCGATGCTCTTTCCAGCGCGACTGCGATACCAAAAACCAATCCCCAGCATCACGAGGAAATACAACAAAATAATGCCGTAATCGAGTATCGTTAATGTCATCACTCACTCCAGAATCTAACGCGTTTTTCGCACAACTGGCGAACGAATATTGTCGACCAAGACAGACCTGCTTGCCAGTCCCAAACTGCATGAAGACCTTCTTTGTCCGAAGCTAAAGCCTGAAGGACATAGCTCATACTTTTGAGAATCGCGCGGAAAACTTGCTTTTACGACTGAGCTTCTATTCTCTTTTTTGCGATGTCAATATACTCGGGAACGCAATCAATGGCGATGTATTTTCGACCGCTTCGCTTCGCCACCATGGCGGTCGTCCCTGCACCCGAGAATGGATCCAACACGACCCCATCGGCCGGACAGCTGGCGTTTAAGCATGTCTCGACCAATGATTCTGGGTAGACAGCAAAATGAGCATCTCGAAATTTAGAAAGCGAGATCGACCACACGGTTCGCTTGTTTCGTCCCTTAGGATGAAATGCCTGATCCCACCGGCCATCATGGAGATTTGAATCTCCGGAATTTTTCCCCTTTTCAGGCGTTCCTCCGCGCTTGCCAAAATGCCGCCTGCCACCCCTCATTTTGGAAGATTCGGAAAAAGTAACATGCGGCTCGCGAACCGCATCGGCATCATAGAAGTAATCCTTTTTGGAGTGGCTGAAAAAGAAAATGTACTCGTGATCCACCGTAGGTCGAGTTTTGACACTCGATGGCATCGCATTGGGCTTATGCCAAATGCAATCACTTCTCAAAACCCAGCCCACCTCTTTTAAAGCGAGACAGACCCGCCACGGCATGCCCAGCAATTCACCTTTGAGATACTTATCGCCGATAACCATCCACAGGGAACCGGTCGGTTTCACCACTCGCCTTAACTCCGAAAACAACTCGGCCATCCGTTCGACATAAGCGGCAGGTGAAATCTCCTGTCCAATTTGTTCGACCGACCCATAGTCTCTCTGCCGATAGTACGGTGGGCTGGTTACAATCGTATCGACAATAGAATCTGGAAGCTCTCGTGCAACGTCAACAGCGTTGCCACAGAGAAATTCATTGACGATCTCGGTTCTGACAGAAGACTTCACGGTGAACTCCATTCCTTACTCGCAACGTTGAAAGCTTCTTGCCCCAAGTTCATTGCGTAAACCATGTATACGACTGGGCCATGGCATACCATCGTAAACTGTTTGACCAGCTTTCCAAGATAGTGTCAAAGAAATCTATCGGCGTTCCAGGGTTTCTTCAACTCAAATTGCAGACTACGCAAAGCACCGCGTTTTTACATTTTGTCGAGAACGCCGATTCCCAGCAATTCCAGACCGCCTCGGATGGTGCGAGCGGTTAAATCGCATAGCTGCAAACGACTTTTCTTTAAATCTTCCGAACTTGCATCCTTCACTGAACATTTGTCGAAGAACTGTGCGAACAACTGGGACAACTCAAACAAGTAATTGCACAAAACATTTGGCTTGTACTCCACCAAAACTTCATCCAGTGCTTCGCCAAATCGAATCAATTTCAAACCTAATTGCCGCTCCACTTCGTTTTCAAAAATAAATTCACCGGGATTCGTGCGAATGGAAGCCACGTCCGCTTCGGTTCGACGCAAGATCCCCTGCACTCGCGCAAAGCTGTATTGCAAATACGTTGCCGTGTTCCCGCGAAGGGCCAGCATCTTCTCGTAATTAAATTCGTAATCGGACCCGCGATTGTGAGATAGATCGGCATACTTTAGACCGCCAATCCCAATCACGTTGGCAATTTCAAGGTGCCGATCTTCGGTTAAATCCGGATTTTGATTCGTGGCAATTTCTAAAGCGCGGCTTTCCGCCTCGTCCAGTAACCCCGACAACCCTACCGTATCACCAGAACGGGTTTTATATGGCTTACCGTCCGGTCCCATGACGGTTCCAAAAGCGACATGAGCGAGTTCAACCTCATCAAATCCCCAAAGCCTCGCTACATCAAATAATTTTTCGAAGTGCTCTGACTGCCGATGGTCGACAACATAGAGGCAAGCGTCTGCATTCCATTTTTCCATTCTGTATTTGATAGTTGCCAGATCCGTCGTGGAATACAAATATGCCCCGTCCCGTTTCTGAATAATCATTGGGGCATTATGGTTATCAAGGAAAACGCAAATTGCGCCGTCACTTTCTTTTGTATAGCCTTTATCCGTCAAGTCGCTGACAACCTTCGCCAGCTCGCTGTGATAAAAACTTTCGCCTAACTCATAGTCAAACTTAATATCTAGCCGGTCGTAAATCTTCTGCATATCTTGCCGACAGAGCGGTAAGAATTCTTCCCAAAGTCCCTGGTTGGTTGCATCCCCTTCATGAAGAGCAGCGGTTTCAAGCTGCGCATTTTGGTTAATGTTCGGGTGGGCGGAAGCATCCTCTGCCAATCCAGAATCGCTGTCCACCTCCGCAATCTTTGCCTTCAGCGCAAGCACTGCCTCAGCCTGATCACCAATTTTTGCTTTCAACTGCCTCAACTGTTTCTTGAGTTGTTTTTCCGCTTTTTTATCACCCTGCACATTCGTTGATTCGAGCTCAGTTTGCTTGCTGTTTAGTTCCTCTTGAGACGTCTCCAATTCAGGCAAGCGTTTAACTGCGGCATGGTAATCCATCAACTTTCGGACATATTTGTATAACCGCCCCAACTCAGCGACTGGCTCTTTCTGATAAGCCGCCTCATTTAGAAAATGCTTATATCCATAAATGATCATCCCAAATTGAGTTCCCCAATCTCCCAGATGATTATCAGAAATAGCCGTGTGACCGACAAACCGCAAAACTTTAGAGATTGCATCCCCAATGAACGTAGATCGAACATGCCCCACGTGCATTGGTTTGGCAACGTTCGGCGATGAATAGTCAATCACAAATGTTTTTGGCTCAGTGACTCGAGTCACGCCCAACCGTTCATCACCCAAAGCCGCCGTTAAACCGGTCTTTAGCCAATCATCATCGATAGTTAAGTTGATAAATCCTGGCCCAGCGATCTCTATCTTTTGACATAAATCGTCTAGCTGGACACTCTCACAAATCTCAGTCGCAATGTCTCGTGGCGACCTACTCAGTTGTTTTCCAAGCGGCATTGCGCAATTTGCTTGGTAATCCCCAAATTTTGAATCACCAGCTGGGCGAATCATGGAAAGTAAATTTTCGGGATCGTCTACCATTCCAGAGAGAGTCGTGGAAAATCGAGCGCGTATTTCAGATAGTGGATTCATGACTTTTCAGGCAATGGAGGATTGAGGAGGCTAGGAACGACCCCTGCAAACCAATAAATTTCACAGAAAAACGCATTCTCTGCAATCGGACTATCATACATGTTCGGTAAGTTCATGTGAAAAGAGACACACCATCTCACCTGCGAAGCCCTTGTCCGTTTGCCGAAGTTAATCTCCAGACGGTATGCTTAGGGGGTCGGTCGCATCGATCTTGCGTCAAATACGACCTTATCCCTCATTCGAATCATGAATCTCAATAAACCGATGAAATACCCCTCCATTTTGTTGTTGTCGGTAGCAGTGGCTTTTATTGCTATCTCTTGGGTGAACGACTCCTACGCGGATGCGTTAGGTCGGACTAATCCCATCCGAAATTCTCATCCGGTCTCTGTCGTAGAAGCCGACATCTACGTCAATCGAGCCCAGACAACCATGAGACTCAAGTGTTTTGCGGAAGATCTCGAGTTACTGCAAGGCGTCGAAGCGCTGGAAGATGGATTTTATGATAGCGAGGAGTTACTCGATGCCACCAAAGATCACGCCGAATATCTTGCCGAACGAATCACCATTCGCGACGCAAACGGGAATCTGTTTAAACCAAAGATCACTGAGATCATCGATATTGAGATTCCAGAAGAAGGCATTAAAGCTGGAATGTTGATGAACTATCCAATGGGATTTGAAATTGAGTTTAAATACGATCGACCGCCAGAGTTCATCACAGTTCAACAGAATATGGTGGCCGAAGGTGCATTGTTACCATCCGAGCTAAAAATCCTCCTGAAACAAGCCGGCTCTGACACACCGTATATGCATATGATGAAGCCCGGGGCGCCAGAGACGTTTCGCTTCGACTGGGATAAACCAATTCTCTCTACAGATGCCTCTGAGAAAGAGTGGGAAGCCTGGTTCGAAGAGCAACGAGAAAAAAATCTTGGCATTACCAGTTACAGTAGTGTTTATTCATTCATTTACATTACAGCTCACGAGGTGCGGCACGAAGTCCTGATCCCGCTAGCGACCCTTGCTACGTTGATGGAGATTGATCGAAGAGACGAGAGTTTTCTCGATGTAGATGAACAAGCCGCTGCGGCAAAAAAGATTGAGAACTTTTTCTCGATTGGCAACCCGGTCCTCATCGATTCTGTCGAAGTTCAGCCTGTTTTTGATCGCGTTGATTTTTATGGCCTAGACCTTCGCGACTTTGCCGTCCAGGCCGAAAAGCGAAAAATCAGCATGGCCAACGGCAGGGTCGGAATCATCATGTCTTACAGCACCAAAGGGGCTCCAACCGAAGTCGAAGTTACCTGGGACAAATTCAACAACGCCATCAAGTCCGTCGACACGGTCGTATTTGCTTATGACAAAATTGAAAAAACTCAATTCTCTATGTTCTTAGAAAACAATACTTACCAATGGATCGCGCCGGAGCGTAAGCCGCTGCCGGCCATTGTCAATGTTTCCTCTACCTTCGATCTCGAGTCGCTCAAACCTTCCGCGATCCAGCTTCCAGCCATCACCACCATTCTCATCAGCCTCGCATTGTTCACGCTCATCATTAGTTTTATTTTTAATTTAAACATGAAAAACGCCTCGGTTGCAGGAGTACTAATGGTAATTATCGGGCTCGCTTGTTTACGATTTCTCCCTGTAGAATTCCCCAACCCGCTTGTTGAAAAACCGAAATTTGAGTTTTCAAACGAGGATGCAACCCAGGTGTTCGCGCAACTTCACAAAAACATGTTTCGCGCATTCGATTACCAAGATGAAAGCGATGTGTATGATGCCCTGTCAAAAAGTGTCGATGGCGAACTCCTGCGGCAACTCTACCTCGACATCAATCAGAGCCTCAAAGTGAAAGAGCAGGGAGGTGCGATTGCCCGCGTCAACGAAGTAAATTTACTTGAGGGTCAAAAATCAAGCAGCTCAATCAATCCGGACGATGAGCTCCCTGAATTTGATTATGCATGCAAGTGGAACTTAATTGGCACGATAGAACACTGGGGACACATCCACGAGCGCGAAAATAAATACGATGCCAACTTTAAAATCCAGCTCAAAGATGACGCTTGGAAAATTACGGAAATGCAAGTTAACAACGAAGAGCAGGGGGTCGTGAAAACAAGTTTACGCAAATTCTAATTGCCAGCGAAAGATTCCCCAAAATCAATATAAAATTGTGTAATTACCCTCTACCGGCAGACGGACTAATCCAGTTCACACCTCTTCGACCGAAACACGTGTTTCAATTTTCCCTTTGCTCAGCAGCGCTGGCCAGTAGCTAATAATTTCAGTTGCCTTCGGTCGTCCGCCAGCAAATCCAGTGACCCCTGGAGGGCCGCTCGTTACCAACGGGACAATCTCCATACCAAGCCGATCCAACTTCGCCCGCTCTTGACTTGTGGCGCCAATGCGGAGAATAACTTCCGCTGGATCCTCTGGAGCTTCAACGATCCCCTGATGACATACGTTCGTTCCGACAATCTCCACAAACTTCTCCTCATCGGTAAACGTCACACCATCCATTGCCACGCGTTCAAAAACGATGTCAGCACAGAGCTTGGCCTTCTCAACCGCGTCAGGTCCTGCCACGGTGAGTTGACTGATAATTTTGTAACCCTCGTGAAATGAGATGGAAACTTTATATGTATCAGTGGCCGGACGACCAGTGATTCCACTGACTTCGACACGGTCGGCTCCATTCTGACGCAATTGAATCGATGTGAAATCGGCAACGCAATCAGGTGTAATGTAATTCGCCGGATCACTCATCTCGTAAACCAGCTGGGAGGTTACGGTTTCAATTGAAACTCGCCCACCTGTTCCCTCATGTTTCGTTACCGCAAAACTACCATCTGGTCGAGCTTCAATGACCGGGTAACCGATACGGGCCATGTCGGGAATCTCTTTCCAATGAACGAAATTGCCACCAGTACATTGCGCGCCACATTCAACAATATGCCCGGCGATCGTTCCTGCAGCTAAACGATCCATATCCTCCATCGTCCAACCAAACTCGTACATCATCGGAGCGAGAACGATCGAGGGGTCGGTAGCGCGTCCGGTAATAACGATATCTGCCCCTTGCTTGAGGGCCTCGACAATCGGCTCAGCTCCAATGTAAACGTTAGCAGTTTTTACTTGGTCGAGGTAAGGCTTCAGTGGCTGGCCGTTATCCATATTTTGAAACGCTTCACCGCCATCGATCAAAGAACTCAGATCGTCGAGAATATCATCACCTTCGACGATCCCAATTTTCATACCGGTCAAACCCTGCTCTCGAATCACAGCCGCGAGCGCCTCTCTGCAAGCTACGGGATTCACCCCACCCGCATTGGCAATGATTTTGATTCCCTTTTCATGACACAGCGGCAAAACCCGACGGCACATCTCAACAAAATCCGTCGCATAACCTTTCTGAGGGTCGCGACTCTTGAGCTTCTGCATAATGCTCATCGTGACTTCAGCCAGATAATCAAGCGTTAGGTAATCCAGTGGCCCTTCGTTAACCAGCCGAATCGGTCCCAGGATACTATCGCCCCAAAAACCCTGACCGTTTGCAATCAAAACTTTATCTTTTTGCAATTTTTGATCTGCCATTACTGGACGTCCCCTATCAATTAAGAAAACTTTTTCTCAAGTCTACCTGAACTGCCGAGTATCGACGAGACGCCGTCACCTCACTATGTTAGATCTCATGAAAAGCTAAAAATAAATCTACTCAGGCAACTCAAGAGCCACGATATGGAAACCTTTGTTAAGACATCCATCGAAGATGGAATCGGCCAGGTCGTTTTAAACCGGCCGGATAAACGAAATGCGCTGACACGGAATATGATCCAGCAACTTCAGGCTGGCTTTAACACGCTTGCCGAAAACGATTCGCTACGGCTCATCGTGCTCAAAGCAGAAGGTTCTGTTTTTTGTGCTGGCATGGATCTTGGAGAAATGCAAAACCGCGCGTTGTTAAGCGACGGCCAAGCTGAATGGCAGAAAGATTCCGAAGTCTACGCCAACTGCCTTGAAACAATTTTTGAAATTGAAGTACCAACGATTGCCGTGATGCAGGGACCAACGCTTGCCGGGGGGGTTGGAATGGTGCTCGCATGCGATTTCATTCTGGCTTCAACAGAGTCTTTCTTGATGTTGCCAGAACCTGCTCGCGGCATTACGGCCGCGATTGTAACTCCATTTCTCAATTTCCGCGTTGCGCCAGGCACAGCAAATCATTTGCTACTTAGCGGAGAACGAATGAACGCCAATCGAGCTTACGAAATTGGATTATTTTACGACTCAGTTGCCCCAGGCGATCTGAATGCTCGAGTGGACAAACTGATAAACGCCATCTTGACAGGGTCACGATCAGCACTGGCAATTACCAAGTCTCATTTCCAAACCTGCCTTCCCGTCGATCTCAAACAACAACTCTTACAATCCATTCAAACTTCCGCCTCTGCTCGGGAAACTAAAGACGCTCGTGAAGGTCTCGCCGCATTTATTGAAAAGCGGAAGCCAACTTGGACCCCCCAACACTAAGTCAACCGCTCATTTGCCAATCTACTGAAACAAATCACAACTGCCCCCTATCATCGAGAGAATTAAGGGACAACAAAATGCGCAACATCGACCTCACAGGAAAAACAGCAATCGTAACCGGGGGAGGTCAGGGGATTGGACTCGCCACCGCCACTTCACTTTTCGACGCTGGTGCCAATGTCGTCCTCAATTATTTTCCTGATGCTGACGGCAACAATGCAACAATTGCCAAAAACGCATGCGAAGCCCTTGGTGACCAGTGCCTTGCACTTCCCGCCGATGTCCGTGACCCAGAGCAACTTTCCCGCATGTGCTCCGACATCACCGCTCGCTTTGGAGGAATTGACATTCTCGTTAACAATGCTGGGATTTTACGCGACCGGAGTTTTAAAAAGATGACTCACTCGGAGTGGTCGGATGTCATCGATACAAATCTGACCGGTGTCTTTAATTCATGCAAAGCGGTAGTGGCCAGCCTTAATGAGGGAGGCTCAATTATTAATGTAGCTTCTCTCTCCGCCGTCACTGGATTTTTCGGTCAGGCGAATTACGCATCCGCGAAAGCCGGGGTGATTACCTTCACCAAAGTTTTAAGCAAAGAATTGGCAAGACAGAAGATCCGCGTAAACGCAGTTGCCCCTGGCGTTGTAGATACCGAAATGGGCAAATCAATTCCGGAAGACAATCGGCAGGCTATGATCAAAATGGTACCTTTAGGCAGGTTTGCCGAACCGCAAGAAATCGGCGATGTCGTGCTATTTCTGGCAAGCGATTTATCATCTTACATCACCGGTCAGACTATCCATGTCAACGGAGGTTGGTGGGCCTGAACAACCGTTAACCCAAGAGAATTTAACGGACCCCAATTCTCTTTTTCATGTCTTTGCAATTTTTTATTAAAACCAGTTCTTCCTGTTGAAACGTCTCATTAACTTCGAGCTAATTCAAGGTTTATCGCGTTATGATTAAGCAAGTCTATTTTACATTTGTAGTCATTCTAATCACCTGCCCTCTCCTGGCTCAGGAACAGCGAACGCCCTACCTTACTCCGCCGCTCACGGTTGAGTCGATCTACAAGAGTGATCGGTTTTCCACCAAGTCGTTTTCTCCCAATTGGGAAACGTCTGGATCGAAATATGTCACCAACCGCGACTCCAAAACAATCCCCAATGCCGTCGACCTCATTGCGGTCGACCCTGTGACCCACGAGGAGACTATTTTGATTCCAGCGGATCAGTTAATTCCTTCTGGAGCGAAGCAGCCTCTCACCATTGCCAGTCATCAATGGGCCCGCAATCGCGAAATCGCGTTAGTATTCACCAACACCCGCAAGGTTTGGAGACATCATTCCAGAGGAGATTACTGGTTGATAGATCGCAACTCGGGGTCACTGCGGCAAATTGGTTCCGACCGACCGGCGACCTCATTAATGTTCGCAAAAATATCACCAGATGCCCAAAGCGTAGCCTACGTATCAGAAGGAGATGTTTACGTTGAATCGCTTGCTACTGGCACTTCACAAAAGGTGACTTCGAAACGGACTCCTGAAATAATTAACGGGACCTCCGACTGGGTTTACGAAGAGGAGTTCGATCTCAAAGACTGCTTCCGCTGGTCCCCCGACAGTAAACGCATTGCTTTCTGGGAATTCGACACCTCCAAAGTCGGTGAATTCACATTGATTAATAACACCGACTCGCTGTACCCGACTTTAAAGAAATTCAAACACACGAAACCAGGGCAAACTAATTCAGCTGTTCGAATCGGAGTCGTAGACCTGAGTACCAAAGATACTCAATGGCTCGATGTCCTCGGAGATCCTCGTGAAAACTATATCGCCCGAGCCCGCTGGATCAACAACAATGAACTGAGACTGCAGCATCTCAATCGAAAACAAAACGAAAATCGAATTCTTATCGGCGACGCCTCAACGGGAGAAACCAAGGTTTTGTTTACCGATGCAGACAAAGCCTGGGTAGAAACGTGTGACCACGACGTTGAATTCGACGGCGGAAAACAAATCCTTTGGGTCAGCGAAAAAGATGGATTTCGGCACGTCTTCGGAGTCAATCGCATGAACGGGAAAATGACCCCAATCATGAATGACCCATTCGATGCATTTAAGCTGGTTCGCATTACCGATGAGTTGGTCTATTTCATTGCTTCTCCCGGTCGTCCTACAGATCGGTACCTTTATTCCGTTCCGCTGGCGGGAGGCAAGTCGAAGCGGCTCACCCCCACTGAGTTTACAGGGTGGAACAGCTATGACATTTCGCCGGATGGCAAGATCGCCTTCCACACACATTCTCGGTTTGGCCACCCCCCCACCACTCATTTGATTAAGCTGCCGACTCACCAGATCACCCGCGAAATCATCAGTAACAAGAAAGCCAAAACTGAGATATCAAAGCTCCCTCCAGTGGAATCAGAATTCACAAGAGTTAACGCTGACGACGGCACGCCACTGGATGTCTGGATCATGAAACCCCTAGACTTTGATCCCGCATTAAAATATCCAATGATTGTGTATGTCTATGGCGAACCGTGGGGCACGACCGTTACCAATCAATGGGGTGGCAATCGGTACCTTTGGCATCGACTTTTAGCCGAACAGGGTTACGTCATCTGCAGTATCGATAATCGCGGGACCAACGTTCCGAGGGGACGTGATTTTCGTAAAACTGTTTACCGGCGAGTCGGCATCCTCCCACCCGCTGACCAAGCCACAGCAGTCAAAGCACTCACCGAAAAATTCCCGTGGATCGACCGCCACCGCATCGGAGTCTGGGGATGGAGCGGAGGCGGTTCAATGACTCTCAATGCGATGTTCAAACATCCGGACCTCTATCACACGGGAGTCTCAATTGCACCGGTACCCAACATGCTCTACTACGATTCGATTTACCAAGAACGTTACATGGACGTTCCCTCTGACAATCCTGATGGGTACCGCGAAGGATCACCCATCCATTTTGCAAAAAATCTAACTGGCAATTTACTGGTGATTCACGGCACCGGAGATGACAACTGTCACTATCAAACTGTCGAATTGCTAATCAATGAACTGGTAAAACAAGATCGTCAGTTTTCAATGATGGCATACCCCAATCGATCGCATTCAATTAATGAAGGTGAAAACACTACCGTCCATCTACAAAATTTAATCACTAACTTCTTTTTGAATCAGATGCCGCCCAGGGCAAAGTGAATTCATGTAGGTTTCCAGAAATTCACGGCACAAAAAAAGCGGGAGGTTCGCTCCCGCTTTTCGTCTACCACTGTTTTCGACTTGCCGTCGAATCGATTGCAACTTGTCAGCCTGCTCTCTTTAATGGCATTTCGACGACATCCAATATCTTTGCCAGACAATTGACGGCATATACCTGTTCGTCGGCGGTTAATTCTGGAAAAATTGGCAGGCTCAACACCTCTTCTGCCGCTCGATCCGTTTCGGTTAAATCAAGATTGTTTTCCTTCAATGAAGCAAAGCACTCCTGTTGATGCAAAGGCACCGGATAGTAA
>CALKNI010000019.1 GCA_938091115.1 uncultured Pirellulaceae bacterium
CATTTTGATATTTGATTCTCTTTTTGAGACGCTCTAATCACAAATTAGCCACTCGAGACTTCAAATTACTGGTCTTACTAAGTTTTTTTTATTTGGCATGCTCTTTGCTTATTTAGCAGGGTGTCACAATGAAACGCTAGAATTTGGAGAACAGAATGAAATTTAATTTCTTGATTGGATTATGCACTTTAGCCTTAGTTGCTTCTGCTAATTCGTTTGCCTCGGCTCAAATCGCTTATGGAACCGACGGCTTTGACCAGCGATTATCGGCCCCAACATTGGGCGGCATCGCCGTAGGTACCCCCGGCGATACAGTTGTGCAACCGTTGGATAATTCTAAGTGTGCAAGTGCCTTCCGAAGCAGTGTGCCTGTCTACAGTTGCGATCTTCCCATTAACTCTGCAACAGCTATTGAATATGGGCTAATTGCGAACATGCTCCCTTGGATGTCAAATAATGGCAATAACAGTGAACGCAGTTCTGCGACAGCAATTGAGGACGGATTGATTGCGGCGATGCTCCCATGGCTGCCAAATAATGGTAATGCTTTAATCGCGGTAGTTATTATTACAGCATCGGACAGCGAACCGAGTTCTCATGATGATGCAGCTCACGGGAAAACTGGAAACACAATCCTTTTTGTAACCTCAAACAATGGCGAGTTGGGATACATCAAGATAGGTGATATCAAGGGAGAGCTGAAAAGTTCGGTTTCGGATGATCGCAATCTTTAATGATTGAAGATTACACCGAAATTACTAACGCATTCATCAAACATATCCAAGATGGTGTCCTTTTGGAGTACGTTGTGTTTTGACGGGGTATCTGTAGGGGAGTTGTAGGCCAATATCGCCCACTGAAATGCACGGTAGAGAGTTACTATTCTCTACCGTGCTTTTTTTTTGCTCGGTCGTGCTTGCCGATTCAGCGTCGGATTTGGCGTCAGCTTTTTTAGCCATTCCAACGTCTTCAAAGTCGCATTTTTTAACCAATGCGTAAGTCTTCATGGCAGTGCTGGTGCTGTGGCCCGACCACTGGCTCTGATGGAATGCATTGTTCTCCTGTTTAATAGCGTCCATTGTGACATCGTTGAAGCCATAAGCCCCTGCGGTCGGACGTCATATTTCGTGACAGCCCACGTAAACGGCGAGCGAGTTATCGCGTTATTTTCTTAGGCAACTTAATCGCTGGATTTGACTGAAGGATATCGAGAATGTCTTTGTCAATCGATATCAGGCCAGTAAGGTACATACAGTGACTTTCAAACTTTACCAATTCCTGAGCCGTCTCTTTATCAATAGACTCTAGGCCTTGGAGGTTCAAGTACTTACCTTTCCACTTTGCCAATTCCCGAGCTACTTCTTTATTTATGGATTTGAGGGAATAGCCAAACCCCATCTCTCCATCACGCCTTGCCAATTCCTTGGCCACTTCTCTGTCGATGGACTTCAGGCCTCCAAGCCCCAGACGGCCTTTGAGACTCGCCAATTCCCGGGCCACGTCTTTATCTATGGATTCTAGGCCGTCGAGGTCAAGAAGCTTCCCTTCGAACTTTGCTAATTCCTGAGCAATATCCTTGTCGATGGACTTCAGGCCTTGAAGATCAACATGTCCTTGAAAGCTCACCAATTCCGAGGCCACAATTTTATCGATGAACTTAAGACCGTTGAGGGCCAGATAGTGACCCTCGAATTTTGCCAATTCCCGGGCGACGTCTTTATCAAGCGCCGCCAACCCCTCCAGTCTCAGCCATCCATCCTTTGAAAGCTTGTCCCACGAATCTCCTTTAAAGCTCGCCAATCCTTGGGCAACTTCTTTATCAATGGACTTCAGACCTTGGAGGTACAGGATCTGGCCTTCGAACTCTGCCAATTCCGTGGCCGCGTCTTTATCAATGCATTCTAAGCCATTGAGGCCCAGACGCTCACCTTCGAACTTTGCCAATTCCCGAGCCACGTCTTTATCAATGGACTCTAGGCGTGTGAGGAACAGAGACCCATCCTTCGGAGATTTGTCTAGCAATTCAGGGATTTGCCTAGGATTCAGTAATGTGATTTCTCCGGGGTTCTGCAGCAAGTACTCTTCTAACCTAAAGGGGATAAACGACTCGATAAACTGTCGAGCTTTATAACGAACTTCGGCATTCGGGCTATCCAAAGCAGCGGTCACTTCTGCCCGTGCTGATAAACCAATATCAAGCAATTTTGCGTACGCCTGTTGGCGAACCGTATAGGAGGGATCACCAAGTTGCAGCACTACCTTTTCGTATTCAGGATTTAGTGGTTTGTCCCGCTCTTGTGAATCACTACCGAATAAAGCGGCAGTTATTTCTAAACGTGCGGACCAATCAAGTTGGCTCAATTTTAACATGGCCCTATTGCGAACCTTAGAGGAAGGATCACAAAGCTGTTCCACTAAATTTTCGCATTGAGGATCTAGTGCTTTGTCCTGCTCTTGTCCATCACTCCCGGCAACCGTCAAAACGGACAGTGCCATAATCAATACTCGTATTAATTGTTGAGTGATGATTTTCATATAATGTTCTCTAACTGAAGTCTCTTGAATGAAGAGAATATCGAAGTCATTTCAGACTTGATCGGTTGTGAACTCGAGGGCGAGCGTATTGAGGAGTTTCGCAATTTGTAAAAGTCAGACTGTCATAAATGAAGTCGGATAACAATAATTCTAAGACTAAGGTCATATTAAAGGGGCAATTAGGGGCTTGCAAATGCGTTTGCATCACATTATTTCGAAGGAGCAGCTTACGGGTCTCGTTTTTGCCCTGAAGCTTGTTTCAAGTAAAAAGACAGTGACAGGAAAATTGTCGTGCAAAATAACGCTGACGCCCATTCTGCGATTCCAATCAGAAAGGGCACTACCCTTTGCCCCCTCACGAGATTTTCTCGGTTTAGCCATGCTTCGTTTTCAATGTAAAGGCCGATCACAGCTGATATCGATACCACCAAAATGATCGCGAACAAAGCGAGCGACAGGATGCGATGTTTTCGCAAGGTAAACGCAAGCAATCCAAATGCGATGTATGGACCAATCATCATGCAGAAGACCACTGTGCAAACTAACGCGGCCGCAAGGAATGAAGGACCGGCTGCCACTCCAGAGTTCCCTGGCCCTGCGTAAATAAAGAGAGTCGCCACTGCTGCAACTGACAAAGTGATTATAGATAACTTCCAAATCATTTTACTGAGTCTATGAGAACGTAGGCGATCATCGGGCCGCAACCTAGTGGCTAAAACGTAGGATTGTAGCGGGTATATTTGGCGAGGCCACCTGAGAAAATCCAAGAGAACCAGTGTTGAGGCGGCTTCGAGTTCATCGCCTTGCTATCCGACGTAACTTATAAAGGTCGTTTGTCCCGATCATCTATTTTTTGCATTTGCAATTAACCTATCAATTTCCAGAACGTGACCATGGGGTACGCGACTTCTTTGATATTTATTCCAAATAACCTCACGAAGAGATTCGAGATCTTCGAGTGAGATTTTTGGGAACTTCGTCCATTCTGTTTCCGTTTTAAGTCGGGATTGCAGTTGCCATTTCCCAGCGTGCCGCGAGACAGTGACTAAACGGACTTCTCCATCTTCTGTTTTTTCACGCCATTCGTGTTTCTTCATGATTGTTTGAACTGCAACTCGCAAGTCGCGGTGTATTAAGATTGGTGAAATTTATTTAGCATCAGCAACACAATAATGCTCGCAGGTTTCGAAAGCGAGGTAATTGATTTGATAGCTGGAGATAGTTGTGATTCGGTGTTCCTTTATTAAGGTTGGGGTTCGCCGAGTATACACTTTCTAGAGCTGTAGAGATCGCAGAATTTTAAGCTTTTGATCTCCGGGGCAAAATGCTCCCCCCAATTTTTCCAGTAACCCCGCCATTTTCGTCGACTTCTGTTGTCAAGTGTTGGTTGCAGTCAAACCTTTCAGACTTGTTAATGACTTTGGCGATTCCATGCCCGCGCTCATTGAAATCATCTTCAGAAAAAATTCTGTTCTATGCTGCGGGAGTGTTTGTTTTGGAATTGGTTCTTACTAGAGGAGTGTCCAGTCAATCAGAATTGCAAATAACAGAATCGGTATCAGGTTTTTCATGGTTCAATTGTTCCGGGGTTCATTGGTTTTTGTCAAAGCAATTTGAAGCGGGCAATCTAATGAAACAGACTCCCCTTCTCGGTATTGACTCAAAAGTTTTTTAGATCGTTTCGCCAGTTTTCGTCTGATTTCACGGCGTTTACCCTTAACTCGCTGAATCACCATGTTGTCATAGCCTGTGGTTTGGTGGCGCATCCAGGCGATCACTGCGGCTTCAGCCCTGTGTTCGATAGGAATTTTTTTGGTGCGAGCAACGGTTCCACTGCCAATGGGGGTTGCGTGGCCGGTTACGGCGGTGGCCATCCGTTTTGCCAAATGCGAGTGAGTGGGATGGAAATTGAGAAATGAGACAACGGCGCCATGAAAATCGTCTACATAATCAGCCTGGATTTTGATACGGCGTTTTGCGGCTGCTTTTTTCCGGCTCGCAAAGGCTTCGGTCGAGCGTTCGACAGCTAGGTCTTTGCGGATTTGTTCGATCGTAGTTTTGGGCGCCCAAACGCCTTTCGAGTAATTCCTTCTCCCTCTTTTTTCTTTGACAATCCAGTGTTCGCCAGCGGCCTTTGTCCGTCGGGTTAACGCCGCGTCGCCTGGCGGAAGGAAGATCCAGCTGCGAGGTACTTTGTGGATCTTCTTATTGGCATCCATCACCGTGTTTTTGGAGGGACCGGGAGAGAATGTATTTTCACGCATATTTCAGCTGTCTTGCACTGATTTCGATCTTTGATGTGAAAGCCGACTAGATAGTTCTTAGTCAATTCAGCAGTTATTTTGGTGATTGAATCTTTGAGGTATCCCAAGATCAAATTAAATCGATTAACAACTTAATTCGCCGGCTGACTTTTCATTGCGCGATCTGGTTAGCAAGGATTTACAATCTGGAGCCGCGAATTTAAATCGACATCATTCGGCTGGAGTGGCGTCGCGCGTTGCCAATTCGCGGTCAATTAAAAATAAGCCGTTGGCGTTATCGCCGACGAGACGCAATTGATCAATTACGTTTTGGGCATTGGATTCTTCTTCGACTTGCTCCCGGACGAACCACTCCAGAAAAACATCTGTCGCATGATCCGATTCGCTGCGGGCGAGGTCTTTCAATCGCGAAACACATGCGGTGATATGTTTTTCGTGCTCAAGCGATTTCTCGAATAGGCTCAGTGGTGTTTCACCCGATAATTCTGGTTTCCCAATAGGCAGCAAATCAACCGAACCGTTTCTCTCCAAAATATAATTAAAGAAACGATCTGCGTGTCCGAGTTCTTCCTGGTATTGCATTTTGAACCAGTTACTGAAACCTGGCAGTCCGATCCTATCGGCTTCGGCCGACATGCCAAGGTAAATAAAAGCTGAACAAAACTCTTCATTGATTTGTTGGTTGAGTGCCTGTTGCATTTTGTCGCTGAGCATGCGGTTCTCCAGAGTTGATGCACAAAGCATCCGTTGATAAAGCTTTGGTTAGAATCGGTGCTTCTGATTATTACCAATTGTCTTTTGAATTCAACACGAGGCGTGGTCGACTTAATTTGCCTGCAATTGGAACAAAGGACAATTGCCGTCACAGAATTCAAGTTTAGTCATTTGGGGTGGGTGGCTTATTGGGGACAGCAGCTTCGTTTAATCGTTCTGACAGATTGGGAGTCGGGGTTTTATTCTCCATGCGGTTTTTAAAGAAGGGATACAAAAATTGATTCCAATAATATTTGGGGACTGGGTTGCCTTCGATTCCATAGCCTTGTGGCCAGTTGTCTTTGGGGAAGTAGTAGGTGCCAAAAATCAAATCGAGAACAGGAAAGTGAACCGCATAGTTCTTATTGATTGCTTCTTTTTCAATGCCGTGGTGCCAGTGATGAAAACGAGGCGTTGCAATAATGTATTCAAGCCAATAAAAACGGATGCCGATGTTGGAGTGGATAAATACCGATGAGAGGTAGACAAGCAGAATGTATCCATAAAGTGCCGGTTCAGCATATCCGATCAAATACATCGGTAGGGTTGTAAAGCTACGTAGGAGAATGACTTCGACGATGTGCATTCTCGAGCCAGCCATCCAGTCCATTGCCTGAGCTGAATGATGCACCGCGTGAAAATTCCAAAGTATTGGAAATCGATGAAAACAGCGATGGAACCAGTATTGAGCTAAGTCTGTAAAGAACATGATCTCCAAAATTTGGAGTCCGATATTTTGGCTTGCGATTGCTTCCCGGAGGCCATTGGCCCAAGGTGTATTGGCAAGTAATGTGAGAGCGGGTGCGAGTGAAAGAAGAGTCAAGAACTGAATGAACAGTTTACTGATAAAGAAATATAATAGATCTTCACGCCACTCGTATCGTAATATCCGCTGATCGACTTTTTTGAAAATTCGTTCGAGCGGGATAAACAGTGCGCCGAGCATTATTAAGTTTAGGAAAAAGAAATCGAGCCCAAGCGAAACGTCTCCCCTGATATTTTTTGCGGATTCGGCTGAAGCTCCTCCGAGGATGCTTGCGGTTAGTGCGAGGCCGAGGGTGGTGAACCCTAGTGTCTTGTTTTTTCGGAGGGCCAAATTGGTTATCCCGAGCAGATAAGCCACGGTCAAAATGGCAAATAAAAGTGGTCTAATCCAGAACAGATTCTCTCTGTAAAATCCGTACCGAATTTCCTGGAGAGTGAGGAACTCTGGGTATAGAAAGCAGATGACTGCGGCTAAGCCCATGACTGAAAGCAGGAGCCCTAGGGTGCCACTGATCCACCCTGATCCAAATTTTCGATCAGCGGAATCAAGTTCGTTGAATAAGGATTTCACAATTAATACTCTTATTAGGTAAAGTCGCTTTAGCTATCTTGAATGAAGACGTGGAAGTGTCTCTGAGGAAAGTTGGCAAATCGTCAAACATTATAGTGTTTGGTTTCAATGATCGTTGGATTGTCGGTTAGCCAATTGTCAAATTTGCCGAGTGCTGTCCCGAATGTTGCCCGCCCCAGGCCGATACGCATGTGTTGATCATCGCTGCCAAGAAGCTTACCAGATTGAATTAACACACCGGCTTCTGCCGCGAGTTGTTCGGTAATGCGGTTTACCGAGTTGACGTGGAATCGCACCAATGCGGTAGATCCAGCCAGAGGTCGACGCCAGGTAAAATGCTCTGGCCATCGATCAAAGAACTGGTCTGCAATTTGTAGATTCGACTTGATTTGGGTTAGGCTGCGGTGTCGTAATTCGTTCCAGACTTTGAGGGCTGCTGTGGCGAGGAATTCAGAGGGCCCCGGTGAACAAATGCTGGTGTAAAATTTCCAGTTAATGTACTTATCAATGAGTTGAGTGTTGGGGACCACAAGCCAGCCGGTTCGCAAGCCAGGAAGACCATAGGTTTTGGAAAGCCCCGAAAGTACGATTGCTTTTGATGAAAGATCGGCCATGGATGGAATTTCGCTGGTTCCCTCATGAGTGAGGCCGAAATACATTTCATCTGAGAAAAGCCAGATATTATTTTGCTCCGCGACGGCGATTATTTCCTGCTGCATCTTCGGACTTGGAACGTAACCGGTTGGATTGTGCGGGAAATTGACGACGATCATTTTAGTCTTGGGGGACAAAAGTTGAGCAAGCTCTTCAATTTCCAGTTCCCATCCGTCATCGGTTGAGCGGAAGTTCCATTTTTTAACATTTTCGATGCCAACGACATGTTCGAACATGTTGATCAAGGCATCGTAAGCTGGCGAGAGCACGATTACTTCGTCTCCGGAATCTAGCAGTGCACGAGCAGTAAGATAGATCCCTTCGACTGGAGTGGCCAAAACGATGACGTTTTCCGGTGAACAAGTCTGGTAAGTGTTGGCAATGTTTTTCCTGAGTTCCGGATTCCCTTGCGATTCGGTATAGCCAAGGGTTTGCTGAGTGAAATTAGAGATCGGAACATCGGCCAGTTTTAGCAAGGTTTCGATCGACATTGTCTCGCAATCAGAATTGCAAAGTTGATAAGGGGTGTTGAATTCATATTGAGCAAAAAAATGTTCGGTCTCAAAGCGGGCGATCTTCATGCAGCTAGTCTTTTTGATTTGGTAATTTGGAGTTAGTCAGATTGGGGTGGAACCTTCTGGGCAAGTTCAAGGTTACTGGATTTCAGTCCCTTAAGCCAAGGAAAATATGAAGCTGATCTATAACTGTTGTCGACATTGCATTTGTTTTTTATTTTTCCAGAGTGCCGCCAAACGTATGAAATGTCGTGGTGGGCATTTAAGTTGCGTTTCGATAATACCCGCGGCCGATGGTTGCCCTACCGCCTGGGGAAGTATTGATATGTTCTATGGGTTACGGTGACTTGAATGTGCCCGGTGGGGAAGAAAGGTGTAATTTTTAGGAAAACTGGGGCAGAATGCGAATTTGGATCGCGATCAGGTGTAAGACTACAATGGTGACATGTTTGAACGGAAGCGGAGTTTGTGCGTACTTCCATGTTAGCTACCGAGGAATCTGCCAATGATCTCTGGTGTTTGAGGAGTGTTTCCGCAACGCTGGACTTGTCGAATTCAAAAAGAGTCTTGGCCTGAGATTGAGAATGAGCAAATCGGAAGATTTAAATTCTGAAGATTATTTAAGGTTGCTTCGCACGTTTGCGCTTGATCTCCTTCAAAAGTCGTCCCTCGATGAGATTTTTTGGCTCATTGCCGATCGCGCTATCGCGGGGATTGGATTCGATGACTGTGTGATCTATTTGATTGACCGAACGACCGGCGAGTTAGTTCAAGCGGCGGCCTATGGCCCCAAGAGCCCCGAGGGGCGCGTAATTGTTGACCCGATTACGATTCCAATCGGAGAAGGAATTGTTGGTTCGGTAGCTGCAAATTTGCAACCTGAGCGAATTAAAGACACCCGGCTTGATTCACGTTACATTCTGGATGATGAATTTCGACTTTCCGAACTTGCAGTTCCGATCGTGCTTCATGGCGAGTGTATCGGTGTCATAGATTCCGAAAATGCGATTGTCGATTTCTATACTGAAAAGCATGAAGAGATACTTGTGACGATTGCCTCAATGGCCGCCACAAAAATCTCCGATGCGATGCGTGAAGAAGAACTGCAGTCGACTGTACGGCAATTGAAAATAGTTCAAGATATGCTGGCAGCTCAGGCAGACGAATTAATTAACGCCAAAGAAATGGCGGACTCTTCGAATCGCGCTAAGAGCGCATTTTTGGCAACGATGAGCCACGAGATTCGAACGCCGCTCAATGCGATCATCGGCATGTCGGATTTGCTGCGCGACACAAAATTGAATCCAGAACAATTAGATTTCGCAAATATTATCTGGGACACGAGTAACCACTTGCTTAATTTGATTACAGATATTCTTGATTTTTCCAAAATCGAAGCCAATGAACTTAGGATTTCAGAGAAATCAATCGATCTGAGGAAACTAGTCGAAGCTTCTGTTCGAGTTTGCACATCAGCAAACCCAGAGCAGGAAGTGCCGGTTTTTATCAAATTTGATTCGTCTGTGCCGGAGTGTGTTCTTGGAGATGAAGCAAGGGTGAGACAGATTTTGGTGAACTTGATCGGGAACGCCCTCAAGTTTACGTCGGAAGGTCAGATTGTGGTCAGCGTGAAGACCCAGCTTGAAAATTTATTATTCACAATTTCCGATACGGGAGTTGGAATTCCATCCTCGGATATTGAAAAAATCTTTAGTCCGTTTCAGCAGGTGGATTCCTCGCACTCCCGAGAGTACGAAGGAACCGGGCTTGGTCTGAGTATTGCGAGTCGTTTGAGCCGTTTGATGGCGGGTGATTTGACGGTTAGCAGCGTCGTTGGAAAGGGGACTGAGTTTGTCTTATCACTTCCACTGAGAGTTGTCTCGCGACAGCGCTCCGAACCGAGTGACCTATTAGAAGTCGAGACTAACAAAAATCTTCGAATCTTGATTGTGGAAGACAATCCGGTGAACCGTTTGCTGGCCGTCAAGATATTAGACCAGATTGGGTTTACAGCCGACGTAGCTGTGGATGGTTCTGAGGCTGTCGAGTTCGTAAATAAATCGTCTTACGATCTGATTTTCATGGATCTTCAAATGCCTGTGATGGATGGTTATGAGGCGATGCGAAAGATTCGTTCCAACGCGGCGATAAGTCAGCCGCGAATCATCGTTATATCCGCCAATGTCCAGCCTCAAGACGTTAGTAATTCATACAATGCGGGTGCAGATGGTTTCCTGCCCAAGCCAATCGACCGGAAAGCACTGGTAGATATCATCAATACGATATCGTAGCTGGAGAACGAGTTTTCACGGTTTTCGACTGCAATTTTAACGTTATCCCAATCTGCTGTTGGCCAGGATTCTTAATGGAGTGCATCTCTTTTTAGATTGCGTTTGCCGTACAGGTCTCGATTACTCTATCATCTGGACAACGCTAATTTGAAATTGATCCTGGAATATCTATGTTCTCTGCTGCAATGTCTTCTTCTGAACCTGCCGATCAAAAAGTCTATTTTCGCTGCTTTGCAGGTTGTGAGGGGAACCATTCGATATACGACGTTCTTTATCGGTGCCCTAAGTGCAATTCGCTACTTGAGGTCTATCACGACCGAGCACCGTTGCGGGATCGCAACGCTTACAAGTGGCAGCAACTATTTGATTCTCGAGCGAGCACGACGAATTGGCCATTTGGCAGTGGTGTCTGGGGAATGAGAGAATGGGTGATCCCAGATTTGCGAGATGAGAACGTTGTCAGCATGTGCGAAGGGAATACCAATCTCTTTTGGGCTGATCGTTTAGGCAAACAATTCGGTTTGTCGGAGCTTTGGATCAAACTTTGCGGGAACAGTCATACCGGCAGTTTTAAAGACTTGGGGATGACTGTCTTAGTCAGTGTTGTGAAACAGATGATGACGATGCCCAGCAATCCTGTGCAGGCGGTTGCGTGTGCGAGCACCGGAGACACGAGTGCGGCTCTAGCTGCCTATGCCGCCTATGCTGGAATTCCGGCAATCATATTTTTGCCGGCTGGTAAAGTCAGTACCGCGCAACTGATACAGCCGGTAGCTAACGGGGCTCACGTATTGGCTCTCGACACCGATTTTGATGGATGCATGAAGATTGTTCAGGAGGTCACTGAGGATCACAGTATTTACCTTGCGAACTCAATGAATAGCCTACGGATCGAAGGCCAGAAAACCGTGGGTATCGAGATTTGCCGTCAGTTCGATTGGGAAGTTCCTGATTGGATTATTATTCCGGTCGGAAATCTTGGAAATATCAGTGCCCTTCACAAAGGTTTTCGTTTGATGATGGATCTCGGTTTAATCAATCGGATGCCACGATTAGTTGCCGCTCAGGCTGAAAGAGCCGATCCATTTTACCAATCCTTCAAAACTGGTTTTTCGGACAAGACCTCGGTTACCGCAGGAGAGACACTAGCCAACGCGATTCGAATCGGTGATCCAGTTAGCTATGAGAAAGCAGTCAAAGCGGTACAGGAAACGGACGGTATTGTCGAGCAAGCCACAGAGCAGGAACTTGCCGCAGCATCAGCCCGGGCAGATTTGACGGGGATGTTTACATGTCCTCATACTGGCGTAGCGCTTGCGGTTCTGGAAAAACTGGTGAATCGCGGGGTGATTAAACCCAATGATCGCACCGTCGTCATCAGTACAGCTCATGGGCTAAAGTTTACTGATTTTAAAGTGGGCTATCACGAGTCGACGCTTGAGGGAATCACCAGCGAGTGCGCCAATCCTCCGGTATACCTAAAAGCCAACACTCAAGTCGTGAAGGACGAAATTGAGAAACGTTTGAGCGCTAAAGCTTAACTAGTTTCTCTGGCCGATTTAGGTTTTCGATTTCAAGGCCGTCACTTCAATTTCGATGAGCATTTCAGGGCGAATTAATCCACAGATAGTCATTGTGGCGGCAGGACGAATGGACGCAAATGCCCTTCCGAGGATAGGAAACGCAAGTTCGGCGTCGGACTGATTCACTACGTAATAATTGGCTCTCACGATATCCGAGAATGAAAAACCAGCAGTCTCAAGTGTTTTTCGAATCGTCTGGAGGCAGTTTTGTATTTGCGTCTGAATGTCAGGAGGCATGAACATGGTTGTATAATCGTAGCCAGTGGTTCCCGAGACAAAGCACCAATTGTCCTGCACGACAGCTCGAGAGTATCCGGCTTTTTTTTCGAAATCAGAATTCGTTGAAAATGTTTTTCGAGTCATCTTGTCTGCCGATTTAAGTTAGATTGGAAATGATTGCCACTGGCTTCGGAGTTTCCAATGGATTTAAATGTAATTGTAATCAATCGTTTTTGAAATCTATGTATTTTGAGTTGCAGAAATAAGAGTGACCAATGGCCTATATCGAACAAGTTTCAATTGAGAACGCGACTGGAAAAACTGCACGGCTATACCAATCGGCGGTTGAGCGAGCAGGCGACGTTGCCAATATTATTCGGGTGATGAGCCAGGATGCCGCAACTGCGAACGCTTCGATGAATCTCTACGTCTCCATCATGAAGACCGACAATCACCTTTCTGGAGCGCAACGTGAGATGTTGGCAACTGTTGTCAGTAACGCTAATGATTGTTTTTACTGAACACTGTTTCATGCCAGAGATTTCGGTCTGGAGTCTGGAAATAAAGAGTTGGCGGAGTTGTTGGTTTTTGATTATCGCAATTGTGGTTTCGACGAGTTGGATGCAGCGCTTTGCGAGTATGCAGTTGAGCTGACCTGCCGGCCAGCGGAGATGTCGCAGGCTAACATTGACCGATTGCGAGACGTGGGTTTTGCTGACGATCAAATTACGATCGCGACTCAGGTGATTTCGTACTTTAATTACATCAACCGGATCGCGGATGGTCTCGGGGTGGATTTGGAAGACTGGATGACGATCTCGGAGGAGTCGTGGAAATTGGAGAAGCCGAAATGGCGGTCGTGATTCTGTAGCGTGTGAGGCGCATCAAAAAATGCGGCCCGAGTAGACTCAGGCCGCATGATTTTTTGTTCGTCAGGATTCTGCCGACGCACAACCCTGAGAGATGAACTTAAGAATTTCAATTACGGATTAGGGTTAACGTCATCCTCTGGCGCTTCGCCGGGATCTTCGTGATTCGTAAGATCCACTTCGTGGCCCATTTCTGCTAACAATTCAGTAAGTGCTTCGTCCATTTTTGGGCCTCGCGCGTTTTTGTACCGAATTTTTCCTTCCGCGTCGATGATGTAGATGGTTGGCCATCCGGTAACCCCCCAGCGAGTCGAAATGGGACCGCCGGTTCCTTGAGGACCGTTCCAGAAACTACGCCATGAGATATTTTTCTTCTTGGTTGTTTCCCGGATTTTTTCCAGGTCACGATCACTGTTGACACCAATAATTGCGAATGGTTTGTCAGCAAGTGTTTTTACGAGCGACCGCTCGTGTGGGTACATTGCCCGGCACGGTGGTCACCAATCGCCCCAAAAGTCGAGCACGACAACTTTGCCGCGGTAGTCACTCAGCTTAAAGGCGACTCCATCAAGGTCTTCGCCTTCGATATCGGGAGCAATTTTGCCAATGCTTAGATACTTCATTTGGAAGAGAGCATTGTCGGCAGCTTCTTTAAACGTCTTGCCGCGAGTCATCGGACTCGTCAAATCTCCGTAGTTGGCTATCAGGGATTCGTATAGTTTTTCTGCTCGTGTTTCGTCTTTTACGGTCTTGGCCAGAGCCATCGTTGCCGAAGCCCTGACAGCCTCGTGCGGCGACTCTTCGATCAATTGCTCAAGCTTTGCATCTGCATTTTTAACGGGCATTCGGCCTTGTGCGAGAATTCCGCAAAGGTTGGCCATTTTTTCGTTGTCGATGTACTTTTCAAACAACGTATCCATTGCTTTGGTCCCGGCATCCGAGCCCGCCATGTTCATGGTGATCCACATGATGGCGTCGAAGTTAGCAGGGTCATTTTCATTGGCAGAGACAACTGCGTCTAGATCAGCTCCACATTGTTTCTGCAGCTTGGGAAGGTTCGCGTAATAATAATCGCGTCCTTCGTTACCGGGCATTTTTCTCGCTTCAGTCATCAGGCTTCTGCTGGCCTTTGTGTAATCGGCGATGATTGTTTTAATTTGTTCAGCCGGAGTAGCATCGGTAACTTCAGGTTCAGTTTCTTCCTGCTTTGGTTCAGGCTTAGCTTCTTCCTGTTTTGGTTCAGGCTTAGTTTCTTCCTGTTTGGGTTCAGGCTTAGCTTCTTCCTGTTTGGGTTCAGGCTTAGCTTCTTCCTTGGGTGCTTCCGGTTTCTTCTCTTCCGGAGCAGGTGTTGCTTCCGGGGATTCTACTTTCGACGCGACCTGAGCCGGCGTGGAATTCGGGGTTTGGGATGTCTCGTCGCCCGGATTACTGCAAGCAGTGATCAGGAGGCAGCCGAGAACTAATAGCCATCTCATTTGCATGTTATTCCTCTGGGTAAATTATCTAAGCATTGTTTTCAACGCCATCACATTCTACCGCGACTTACGGCAATGTGAAGGGAAACTGCTGTTTATCTCTCGTCAAGTTTTCGAATGTTAGTATCACCACCACCGATGATTCTATCGGAGGTGGGGTAGACCTCGATATAACTAGGTTTAATGACGATTTTTTGCCGAGCTGGTTGTGCTTGCCGAGATATTCTGGCAACAGCGGGCAAGAGGATAAAAGGCTGACTAACCAGGTCTGAGCCCTGTTTCCCGTTGAATTAACGGTGAAACGGAACCGATGTTTCGGTGAAGTCTAAGACTATCTATACTTCCCCAATCGCCAAGGACCGCGATTTGTGAACGCGGGGGGCAAGAATTTTGTTTTGAGTAGCACGCAAGAAAAATGACAACTGTAAAATTACCCGACGGAAGTTTAAAAGAATTTGATTCCAAAGTCTCTGTAAAGGATGTTGCCAAAAGCATCGGATCTCGTTTGGCCAAGGACGCCCTGTGGGGCGAGATCGACCTGCAGCCGGTTGAGTTGGACTACGAAATTCCACAGGGTGAGCCTGTTAATTTAAAAATCATTACCAAAAAAGATCCGAATGCATTGGCAACTATGCGTCATAGCTGTGCCCATGTGATGGCGCGGGCAGTGATGCGGATCAAGCCAGGGGTTCAGTTGGCATTTGGCCCAACAATTGATGGTGGGTTTTACTACGACGTTGAATGCGACGAGCCCTTAACCGAAGAAGATTTTCCGGCGATCGAAAAGGAGATGGCAAAGATCATTGCCCTCGATGAGCCATTTGAGCGGCTGGATCGTCCGCGAGCCGACGCAATTCAAGTTTGTAAAGATTTGAAACAGGATTTCAAAGTAGAGCATATCGAAACTGGTTTGGCGGACGATGACTCTCTTTCGTTTTATCAACAGGGGGAGTTTCTCGATTTGTGCCGCGGGCCTCACATCCCCTCCCCTCGTCGGATTGGCGCATTCAAGTTACTGTCGATTGCCGGTGCCTACTGGAAAGGGGATCAGTCACGAGAGCAACTCCAGCGACTGTATGCGACTGCGTTTTTTACTCAAGCGGAGCTGGACGCTCATTTGGAATTACTTGAAGAAGCGAAAAAACGAGATCACCGAGTATTAGGTAAGCGTCTTGGGCTGTTTCATATCGATGAAATGGTCGGCCAGGGGTTAGTGCTATGGACCCCCAAGGGGAGTTTCGTCCGGCAGAAACTTCAGGACTTTATTTCGGAACATTTGCAGCGTCAGGGGTATGATCAAGTTTTTACACCGCACATCGGTAAACTCGATCTTTATAAAACATCAGGTCACTTCCCTTATTACCAAGATAGCCAGTACACGCCTCTAGTTGATCGAGAGTATCTAAGTCAATTAGCGGAGGAAGGCTGCACCTGCGGCGAGTTGTCGAATTTGATGAATGAGGGAGAAATCGAAGGCTACTTGTTGAAGCCGATGAACTGCCCACATCACATTCGGTTGTTTGCCTCTGAGCAGCGAAGCTATCGTGACCTTCCCATTCGATTGTCTGAATTTGGAACAGTTTATCGCTGGGAACAATCGGGCGAGATTGGCGGTTTAACACGTGTGCGTGGGTTCACCCAAGACGATGCGCATTTGTTCGTGACTCAAGAACAGCTTGGTGAGGAGTTAATTGGGTGTATCGAATTGGTAAAGATAATCTTTGGTGCGATGGGCATGGAAGATTACACAGTTCGAGTCGGTTTGCGAGATCCTGACAGCTCAAAGTACGTTGGTGATCCCGAGAACTGGGATTTAGCGGAACAAGCCTGCCGCGAGGCCGCTCAGACGCTCGGCAAGGACTTCAGTGAAGATCCTGGCGAGGCAGCGTTCTACGGCCCCAAGATTGATTTCGTGGTCAAAGATTGCATCGGGCGGAAATGGCAGCTTGGAACGGTTCAGGTGGACTATAACCTGCCGGAACGATTTGGACTGGAATACATTGGCTCCGATAACAAACCCCACCGTCCGATCATGATTCATCGAGCGCCCTTTGGCAGCATGGAGCGATTTATTGGCGTGTTGATTGAGCACTTTGCCGGTAGTTTTCCATTGTGGCTCGCCCCCGAGCAGGGGCGGATATTGACAGTTAGCGATAAATCAGAGGAATATGGAAAACGTGTGGAGTCTCAAATGCGAGATGCTGGAATACGTGTCAAAGGTGATTATCGAAGCGAAAAGCTTGGCGCCAAGATTCGTGATGGGCAGCTAGAGATGATCCCGTATATGATGATCGTTGGGCCTAGGGACGCGGAGAACGGAACCGTATCGATCCGAGACCGAATAGACGGCGATTTAGGTGCAATTCCGGTGGAAGAGGCGATCGCTAAATTTCAGTCCGAGGTGGCTGACAAAACCGTCCGCAGCAAGAGCTCCTAATTAAATTCAGCGAAGCCGCCTGATTGTTGAGGAACGCGGTCCGGACGTTGAATCCGATTTATGGTATCCTTAAAGGCAAAATTCGCCTTGAAAGCCCCCAGTGGGTACAATAAAACGAAGATAACCGTTGAAGATCGCAATTGATCTTCAGCAATTTGCCGACTGTAAGTAGGTCATTTTTGGTGTTTAAAACCGAATCTGGCACCATCGTCAGTCAGCGTAAGCCATTGATTTTTTTAGAAAGGGAAAACAATTCCTCCGAGCGACAAAAAACAGACCCGCATCAACGAACAAATCAGAATCTCACCTATTCGTGTTATCGATCAAGACGGTAATCAACTTGGAGTGATACCGACTGAGGAAGCACTCAGTAAAGCAAAAGACGCGGGCTTTGATCTAGTAGAAGTTGCAGGCGATGCAAAGCCGCCTGTTTGCCGAATCATGGACTTCGGGAAATTCAACTACGACAAAAAGAAACGGCAGACGAAAAACAAGTCTCATCAGACAAAGCTCAAAGAGATCCGTGTCCGCCCAAAAACTGGCGAACACGATATCGGGTTTAAGGTCAAACAGGCAATTGGCTTTTTAGAGCATAATGACAAAGTTCAGGTCACAGTACTTTTCCGCGGTCGAGAGAATGCGCATATCGACGAAGGCCGAAAAGTGATGGATCATATCATTGCGCTGTTATCTGAGCACGGCAAGGTCGAGAGCAACCCGTCTCAGCAACCGCGAAGAATGGTTTGTACAATCGCGCCGAATAAGTGATCGCGATGGGCTGTTGAAGTTCAGCGATTTACAACTCGATAATTCATAGAACACGCCGATTCCCTCTGGTTTACGGCGTGTTTGTTCTTAAAGGCAGGTTTAAAAACAGAGCTCACCTCCGTAGTACATGCCGTGAAGTAGCAAGCTGCCATTCACATCGCTGTTTTCAAGATCGTAGGTGTGGCCAAAATTGTAAGGGACTTGGTCGCCCGCGAGGCTTGCCCCGGAAATACCAAGGAGTCGGTAGCCAACTTGAGCGCGGAGACGGCGACTGATTTGCATTGATAGTCCTGCATCAAATTGACCAAGCAGTGAGATTTGATTCTCAGAGGACGAACGATCCATTGCAACATAGTCATTGGCATCTGAGATCATCTGCTGAGTCTCGATGAAGTTGTTGAATCCGCCACTGCTGCCGGTGAGGACCAGTCGAAGTCGATTGGTTACCGAGATTTCATTGCGACAGCCAATCTGAAATCCAGTAAGCAAATTGTTGGCTTCGATTTCATAGACGGTCCAATCCGGATAATTAATGGGGCCCCCGGTTTGGCTTCCGTAACGAATGCTCTCATCAAAACTAAAGAGACGGAAACCACCGTAAAACTCAAAGCTTGCCTCGCGACATCCTCGCAATTCGTAAACCCCTCCGTTGCGAAGCAGATTGAATTCAAAGTTCAGGATTTCAGTGTCACGGTAGATTTCCGAGCAACAGCCAGCATTGTAGATATCTTCGATCGAGTCACCGCTAGGACCGTGGGTGATGGAATCGAGGCCAGTGAGGTGCGTGAAAGTGGTCCCTTCGAGGGTCGCGGTTACCTCGTCGTCAAGGTACCAAAAAATCGACTCCCAACCTTTGCCACATTCATTTCGCCGAGCTAGTGAGGCTCCAAAGCCATTCATTAATCCGAAATCGGCATCTGTCGAGTCGATCGTGTCTCCGTTTAGGTTGAAGCCAAAACGAAGATCGTCTTCATAGTTGCGGCGAAGGGCAAGTCCAAAGACTCTTCCGACCAGCGTTGCATTTTGCCATTGGTTTTTTATTTGCTCAAGCGGTTTGCAAGCTCCGGTATCACAGCCTGTTGAGGGAACAAAGTCGTTTCGTGGGTCGGAACGGGGTAATTGAATTGGACTACTTCCGAGGCGGTTGGGAAGTTGCGTGTTGCCCCAAGTTGGCGAACTGTAAGAGCCGCCGTAATCAACGATTGGTTCCTCAGTGTCGAGAATGGTCTCGTTATTACGGTATCGACGAGGGCGATTTTTAACTAGCTTGGTCGGTGTTTTCGTAGAGTCGATAACGAAATCTTCATTCGATTTTTTGCGAGCCAGTTTGGGCTGGATACCCGCCGCTTCCAGTTCTTCATTGCCATTGCCATTGCCATAACCCGCACGCGAAAGGATCGATTGATAAGAACCAATCACACCATCTTCGTTCAATTGTGCGTTGGTCTGACTCGTAAACAAGAGCAAAGCCAATGTAAAACAGAGTTGCAAAAAATATCTCACCGATCCTCCAAGTAGTTTTCTACGCACTAGAATCTATGCCTGAGTGACTTGGACTGAGCGGAGTCACTAACGAATTTAATTCGAAGATATCCAAGCCGAATTCCAGAGAGCAGGCTCACTGTTGTCACATCGTCTAATCGTTGGAAGTATGCCAACCCGACTTATCGGTAAATTTGCAAAAATCGGAAAACTAAGCAGGGCAATCCTGATCTTCGGAGACCCTTGCCAGATCCAAAATTCCTGCGGCACCGTTGAGGTCAAGGCAGTTGCAAAAGTCTAGTTAACCCGCAAAGTTTGACATCGGTGGCAGGTTCTCATAAGACATCCATACAATTCTAGGGTTTAATCCATCGATTGCAGTTTTCGAACTACAAGCGGCGCACCTCAAGAGGCGGTCCCGACTTGGCTCGCGATCGGATTAAAGGAGCGTTAAACCCCTAGATCATTGACGTGCAATAGCGAAGTAAACTTGACACCCACGTCATCAAAAATTTCTGCTGAGTTTTCACCGCGGTCGACAATCGCAATGATTCGATCGACTTTTAAACCAAAGGCTCTGGCGTATTCGATCGCTTTCAGAGAGCTTCCCCCGGTCGTGACCACATCTTCCATCATGACCGCGGTCTGTCCCGATTCGATTGGGCCTTCGACTTGTTGCCCCGTACCATGTGTTTTTGCTTCTTTTCGGACAATAAATCCCTTCAGCGGTTTTCCTGACTGCCACCCACAGGTGATGACTGCCGCGGTAATTGGATCGGCACCGATAGCCATGCCACCAACGGCGTCGGGAAGGTTGTCTCCCATCGTCTCAAGAATGCCTTGGGCAATCACGTTGGCCCCTTCGCTATCGAGGGTCAGTTTACGGCAGTCCAGATAATAACTGGCTTTCTTCCCTGAAGCTAAAGTGAAATCGCCAAAACGCAGCGCGTGCTGTTTTACTAATTCAATAAGTCGTTGTTGATCGTACACAGTATTTTCACCGGATGTCTTGCTGTTTGATTAAAACCCTGTTGACAATATGATGGTTTTACCAAATTCGTCAATGAGCAGGCCTTTTTATTGTCAGTGATTTCTCGGACTGGATTTATTTTTATCCTAAGCTGTTTTTCTTGCGGTCACCTTAAGAACCCAAAATTGCCAATGAGCGGAACTGAAATTCGAAATGCTGTCGTTCTGGTGATTGACCAGTTGGGAGCTAATTTATTGGGTGCTTACGGAAGCACTTTGTTCGAGACTCCCAATTTTAATCGCCTCGCCGCTGAAAGTTTGTTGTTTGATCAGGCTATCTCTGCATCGCCTAGCCTGCTTAATGCCTACGATCAATTCTGGGGTAGCTCGGAAGAGAAAAACTGGCTGGAAATTATTGGTGAGGCAGGATATTCCCCCGTAATGTTGAGTGATGCGTCAGAGTTATTAACCCATGCATCGTCAAAACATTTTGACAGAATTTTGCCGTTTGAAAAATTAAACAACGAACAGCCTGTTCATGGTATGGAACAGACTGAACTTGCTCATTTTTTTGCGCAGGCAGCTCAAGCGGTTTCCTCCCTTGAAAATGGTTCTTGTTTGTGGCTCCACTCGCGCGGGCTCTCGGGAGCTTGGGACGCGCCCATTGAGTTGCGAAATCGATTAGCGAATTCGGAAGATCCAGTGCCGCCTCCATGGTGTGAACCACCTTCGGGTTGGTTTGATCGAGATAATGATGACCCCGACCAGTTGCTAAGCTACCAACAGGTCTGCGCTGCGCAGGTAACGCTAATCGATGATTTTCTGGGAGTTCTCCTCGACTTGATGGAAACGGGTCTGGGCGAATCAACATTACTGTGCCTATTGTCCCCACGAGGCTACCCGCTGGGTGAACACGGAATCGTTGGGAGTGGTTCGTCTCATGATTTTGAAAAGTGTCACGGAGAATCACTTCATGTTCCCTTGATGGTCCGGCCGCCTGATCGTGAAGGCTATGGCAGTTTTCGAAGTCTTCGCTCAGGTGCGCTCGTGCAGCCGGCCTTGGTTACGCATTTGTTACAAGATTGGTTTTCCGGAGATGAACCAATGCAACAGTCGCTCCGAGATTTCGCGTTTCGATTCCCAGAGAAGACAAAAGAAATCACGTGGACACAATCTGGAAAAGTAAACACCTTGCAAACACACGCATGGAAATTAATTACCGATGGCGACCGGACGTCTCTTTATGTGAAGCCGGATGACCGGTGGGAAATAAATGACGTCAGCCGTCGCTGCCCCAGAATTGTTGAGGCGATGGAAAACGTGATGACTGAGCTAACGGCGACGGGAGCGGTGTGCTGGCCAGAGGGATACGAGCTTGGCTCAGAGCTCGCTGATCGTCAGGAATAGGCTCGATACCTGCTCGCGTCTATTGGGCGTGAGCAGGGTGTGAGCACTGGCCAAGTCTGTTCATTGGGATGGGTTGGGTGTTTTAAGGGATCGGACGATGGCTGGCCGAGTAAAATAATTGATTTCGAAGGCTTGCTAGCACGAACGGACTCGGTTGGGCTGGATAGCATGCAGGTGGATTGGTAAAGTTCGCGGGCATGGAGAAGATGGAAAAGCCGGTAGCTTTTTGAAACGAACTCAGTTGTTTTTAGCTTAGGTTAATCGAATGACCGGACAAGGAAGTCCGAAATTCGTTTTTTCGATACTCACGGCAAACTACTTGTCAGTGATGGTGTGGCTTCCTGCGCTATTCTGGACATTATCGCCAACGGTTTCCTTTGGTGTTCTACAAAATCGTGATTCGGTTCAACCGTCAACTTTGGCGTTAAAATCTCCCACCAAGCTTCTGCCGACTGCCAGTGTTTTTCGGTTTGATTCTGAGGTTGAGTCCCGAGTGGATGAGAATCAAAACTTGCGTTTTAGAATCTCGTGGGGTGGAGGTTTGCCGCAAACTTGGGCCGGAACGGTAACGGTCGTTAATGGAGAGCTTTCCAATCCATCGCCATTGGGTCTTGAAGCCGAGGCAAACGCAACGATAAAAAAGTCTGGCAACGTCTTGAATGTCCAGCAGTGGTCCAAGACAACCTATGGAGGCTTTGATTTCACGTTGGCGGGAAATAGCGATACCCGAGTCGTTTTGGACTTGAGTTCGATTGAGCAGCCGGCATCCCGTTACGAGCAAACGCTCTCGTTAAAGCAGCTTTTGAGTGGAGTGATTGCCGGAGAGATTGACTCGATTGGCAACCGCTGTTCGATTTCGAGAATTCCAGGAGACGAGCTTAATCTATTTTTTCCCCGTCAGCATTTAGTGTTTGCTTCGGGTGAGGAGTTTGAGTTTTCAATTGCTCTGAATCGGACGCCGTTCTTGGGGCGGGCGGTGGTCTGCAGAATTAAAATGGTGTCAGCCAATCCAGCTGGGATTGTTGGTAGTCGATCGTTAATTTCGAAATCAATTTCGTTTCAAACAGACTCCCTTGGTTCAGCTCCCCCTCAACCGGTAAAGTTAAGGATGCCTCTCAAAGAGGGGGTCTACAATATTGAACTGGAGCTAGAGCAGCAGCGTTATCAGGCGTCGTTTAGCTCGAGAAAGCCTCCGGTGAGTCGCTCGATGCAGGTTTTAGTTCTGTCGAACCAGTCTGCAAAATCGAATGGAAAAGATTGGGGAGTGATTTACTCGACGAACCTGTCCGGGGAAGCAGAGGGAAGTTCGCCCTGGGGTCAGCTTGCGCAGCTCGCAAATTTAAAGTCTCCCAAAATCTATGGAAACAACCGGTATACGCCGGCGCGAGTGGGAGATCGAGAGATGGGCGAACTTGCTCCCGGTGGCTGGCAGGCGATTCCGATAAATGTGGGTGAGCTTGGACAGCCTCATGTCGTCGAGATTGAGTATTTAGCGGCTGAAGCAACTGCTATTGGTGTTAGTTTATTACAGCCTGATGCCAACGGACAAGTTCCAAACTATGGGTTTGATTCCGGAGTGCAGATTGAGAAATCGTTGACCCCTCGTTCAAAAAATGGAATTCAAACGCGACGTTTGCGTTTGACCGTGTGGCCTGAAACGAGTTCACCCTATCTTTTGATTGCGAATCGCCATCAAACGGGTAAAGCGACTATCGGCTCGGTAGAGATTAAGGCAGGTCCCGATCGCTTGCCGGCGAAAGACCTAGCAGCCCGGCATCCGACGAAGATACATCCGGCAAATTATTTTGCCAGCAGTAACATTCAACGCGGGCCCGACAGCCAAGACAACCGCAAGGTCATGGCCTTTTATGAGATGCCTTTGTTTTCTGAAAATTTTGGAGTGTTGGAAAAGATCGACCCGCTCGTCAGTGAGCCGCTTGATGATTGGCAGTTTTTCTATCAGGGCGCCACGAGGTTTGTCGAGTATTTAACATCTAATGGCTATGGTGGTGCGTTTGTTGCGGTCGCTTCTGACGGAAGTTCGATTTATCCGAGTCAGCTATTACTGCCTTCCCCTAAACACGATACGGGTGTTTTCTTTACCAATGGCCAGGACCCTATTCGTAAAGATGTTCTGGAAATGTTGTTCCGGATGTTCGAACGCGAGGGTTTAGTTCTGGTGCCAACTTTGGCGTTATCGGGGCCGTTGCCAGAAGTAGAGGCTGAGCGTCGCCGAGATGGTACAAGTTCTAATTTTGATATGTACGATCTAAATGGCCAAAGGCGAGAGTTTACAAAAGCTAGTAATCGCCTTCCGATTTACAATCCGCTTAATCCGTTGGTGCAACGTTCGGTTCGTCGCATTGTTTCAGAGCTTTCGAATCGCTATGCGTCATTCCAAGCATTCGACGGAGTCAGTGTGATTTGCCGACCTGACACTTATACTTTGTTGCCCGGCCGCCATTGGGGATACGATGCCTTGACAATTCAGAGGTTCATTCAGTCGCAGTCTGATTTGAATGGCATTCCGGAAGAATGGGCTGAAATTCAAGAGATTTTACTTGGTACACATTCAGACCAGTGGGTTCAATGGCGGGCAGCCCAAATGCGACTCTGGTATCAAGACCTGGCGAATGAAGTCGGCCGGGCGAAGCCAGCGGGCAAGTTGTATCTAGCGCCGGTGGACTTATATCGAAATGATGAAACAGCTTCAGCGTTTTCTCCAAGCTTGCATGCCAACCCAGATTTCAAAAAAATAATGTTGTACATGGGCTTTGATGATCAGTTGAGCAGGGAAGTTGACGTACGGGAAAATCAAGGAGAATTAATTTTACTCCAGCCGCACCGCATTGCTCCGGGGCAATCTCTGGCATCTCGGCGAGTGGATTCTCATGTTAAAAATTCAGATCAGGCGAAGCAGTTTTTTTCGAATTTGAATTATCCCGGTGATATTTTCTCGCATCGTGCGACGTGGGCTCACTTCGCACAACTTGAGGAACAGGTTCCTTTTGGAGAGCAGCAGTCGCCGTTAATGCGGCTGCAGCCCATGCTTCAGGGGAATGGGTTGAGCCGTCAACGGTTTCTTCAGAGTATCAAGAATCGTGATTCTCGCATGCTCATCGATGGCGGCGTAACGTTGTCGTTTGGCCAGGCGTCCGAGTTGGAAGAACTGATGGAAGTGTTCGCGCGATTGCCGGATGTGCCGTTCAACGACGTCTTGTCAGAACGATTTCCAAAACCAGAATTGGGGCATTTAGCCGTAAGGCAATTAGAATTTGAAAACGAAACCTACTTCTATGTTGCGAATGCGTCCCCGTGGCCTAATCGTGTCCGACTGTCGTTGAGCGGTAAAAATTCGCCAGTCGAGACGATTGAGTCATTTTCCAATTCTCGCTTCGAGGTCATTAGGTCGCCGCAAGCCATGCCTGATAAATCGGTCGAGTCTACGCTTGAGGGCTTCGATAGTCAGGTTACTTTTGAGATTCCAGCTTACGGTTTGCTAGGCGGAAAGATGGAATCGGGAGCTGTGATAAATGATTTTGACTTTGCTCTCCCGGAGGCAGCAGATAATGCTCTACAGCGACATGTATTTACTCTTAAGTCAAAATTAACAAGATCGGCCAGTCCCCAACCGCTCGATGTCCTTGAAAATAGTGGTTTTGAGTTCGACGGGCAATCAAATTTTATTGGCTGGAGCACCATTCCACAGCCACAGGGATATGTGGAGCTTATTGATCACCCGGAAACTCCTGAGCCCAGCGTGATTCAGGGAGCCGCTTCGCTGCGGCTTACAGGTGATGAAAATGGGGTAGTCTGGGTTCGAAGTAATCAATTCGAAGTCACCGAAACTGGCAGGGTGTCTATTTCGGTTTGGCTTAAAACGGAAAAACCCGATCAACAACCACCCTTGCGTTTAGCACTTGAAGGGCAAGCCGAGGGAGTCAGTTACTACCGATTTGGCTCTGTTGGCAGCCTTTCACCTGATTTAGAAGCGAATCAAATTGAAGCGCGATGGAAGCGGTTTGCTGTTCACTTTGGAGATCTTCCCTCAGAGGGACTGACAGATGTTCGTATTGGATTTGATCTGATGGGCCCCGGGCAAGTGAGTATCGATAAGGTTGAGGTGTTTGATCGGTGGTTTGACGAGAATGACGTTAAAGCGATGACTCAAATGCTGGCGAGCACAGCCCCCTTACTCTCTGATCCAATTGGTTACGAGCGATGTCGGCAGTTGCTGACCAGCTACTGGCCTAGTTTTCTTGATGAGTTCATTGAGTTGAAAGATGTTCCTGCCGGATCAGGAGCGGGCAAACCGGTTGAGCTCGAGGCTCCAAATCAATCAAGCACAAGCGTTACGGATGAGGAGGATAACGAAATTCAAGAAATTGAGGAACCGAAAGTTCCGATGTTCCGTCGAATAAGAAATCTGGTTCCTCAACGGAAATCACCTGGTAAGTGATTAGATGGATTCGGCTAGTCTTTTGGTTTGGCTAATTTCTTCAAGTGCTCTTTTACTTGTTGCTCACCGCTCAAGAATTCCACATCCACGACCAACGCATAAACAGGGATCCGACCGAGTCGGTTGGTGCCGAGTTTCACTAGATCTTTATGGGTGCAGACAATCATCGATGCGCCCTTGGTTTGGGCGGAATCTCTAATTTGATCTAAATCACTCCGTTGATAATGATAGTGGTCGGCGAATCTCACAGAACCAACGATATTGCAATTGAGCCTTTCAAGAGAGAGCTTAAAGTTTTCCGGATTGCCAATTCCGCAAAAAAAGAAAACCGGCTGACCCTCTAATCTTGAAACCTGCTCTTTCTGTCCATCGAATTGCAGAAGATGGCTGGCTCGGGTTTGTGTTTCCGCGATCGCTATTCCGGGCGCGTAACGTTTGATCTTTTGAACGATTGCGTTTCGATCGGGAATAGAGATCAAGTGAATTCGTGTTAAGATAATGAGATCGGCTCGGGATAGCCCACTCAGCGGTTCTCGTAAAAGGCCGCGGGGCAACAAGCGATTAAATCCAAAAGGTGCGGTAGCGTCAATCAAAACAATGTCGAGATCACGAGCAAGTTGGCGGTGCTGGAATGCATCGTCGAGAACAATGATTTCAGAATCGAGTTCTTGGTACGCAATTTGTGTCATTCGGTAGCGATCAGGATCCTGAAGATGGGGTACATCAGGAAGTCGATGTTCCATTTCCAAAGCTTCGTCATTGGGGCCATCGACTCCATTTCGAGTTTCGGAGCCGTAGCCACGGCTAACGAGCGCTACGCGCCAACCACAGGAGCGAAGCTGTTTGGCTATCCAGATGACCATTGGTGTTTTCCCGGTTCCTCCGGTGGTCAAATTGCCGACAGAGATTACAGGAATGCCGGCATTCCGGATGATCTTCTCGTTGTTTTGTTTGGTTGCAAAATCAAATTTTCTATTGCGCAGAAAAATTACCGCGCGGTAGACAGGGGTGATGCATCCTAGTGCGACGCGTAACAAGGCAGCGACAATGTCTTTTCGTTGGCCACTAATGGTTTCGAGAAGTTGGGTGCGATCGAACATGGCGTCAGTATGCCAGTGGGATGTGGTTAAAATCAAGTCGCCAACCGAAAAACTCGGCAGACCTCGCTATTTTTTGCACGTGGGTGTCTGCTATTTGTTTTCTCCGAATGATGTATTCTCTCTAAAAGAATCATCTGGTTATACTTTTATGCAACTGCATTCTGGAAATAAGTGGTGCCGCTGAAAAAGGGCTAGTCCAGCCGTTGCGGTTAAGTCAATAATTTTTCGACTGGGTCGTTTGACATGAATATTAGCGAGGATGCATCAAAAGCTCACGAGGCGGAGAAGGAAATGGCTGTCTCGGTACGGTGGTGTGCGTTGAGTTATATTCAGCGTCGCGTTGCCGGGGTTTTGGTAGAGAAATCAAAAACGACACCTGACGTTTATCCGATGACGTTAAACGGTATTAAAACCGCATCAAACCAAAAGAGTAACCGGAGCCCGCAACTTGATCTTCGGGAGGACCAGGTTGAGCAGGCACTTTATGAATTGCGCGAACTCGGGGCCGTTGTTGAGGTGCATGCGGGCGGACGTGTGCCGAAGTTCAAGCACCAACTATACGAGTGGATGGGAGTCAATACAGCGGAACTCGCTGTGATGGCAGAGTTGTTACTCCGCGGCGAACAAACACTTGGTGAATTGCGAGGAAGAGCTTCTCGAATGACACGGATCTCTGATCTAGAGGAGCTCCGGCCAATCGTTGCGTCCCTCATTCAACTGCGTTTGGTTATTCCTTTAACGCCTTCGGGCCGTGGGCAAATTGTGACTCACGGTCTTTACAAGACAGACGAACTCGAAGGTTTGAAATCTCGATTTTCAACTTTTGACTCTGATGACTTGGAAATGCCTCCGAAGACTTCCTCTCCAAGAGAATTGGTTGCAGAAATACCTCAGGGTGCTTGGTCCGCGATTCAGCAGGAAGTAGCCCAATTGCGATTAGAAGTGAATGAATTAAAAAAAACTGTCGCCGATTTACAGCGTTAAAGACGTTTTTTGATTCACGCGAAAGTCGAAGGCGAGTCAAAGTTTACGGATTGTTGTGGTTGTTGGGTTTTTTGCCCGCACTCCGGCATCACAATCGGAATTGCACTCAGGGTTTTCCTCAGTTGATTAGCTTACCGAGCCCACCCGACGCGTTTCAGCCGAGTATTCGCCAAGACGCGTGTAAAGGTTGAAATCGAAAATGCGCGCCGGGTTGATACAGGCGTCAGTGGTTTGGTTGCAAACCGGTTAATCGTCTATTTCGGGCTTGCTTGATTGAAAAGGAAAGTCGATTCGAAACTTAGCGGACTGTCCAAACCATTCGATATCACCGTGCAAATCGTTTGGCTGAGAAATTAGCAGCGTTGATCCACTTGGTGATTGATCAACTTGCTTGTGGAGGCTCGCATCTAGGAAGAGTGTTATTCGCTGTCAGCTAGAAAAGAACTTACCATGAATCTAAAAATTGTTTTCAGCTCAATTCTGACGTCCTTGATCTGTCTGCCATTAATTTCGAGTCAAGTCGTTGCACAAGATCTGAGTGCTCCAGGCCGACCCGGAGGTTTAGACCTCGGTTCAGGAGTTTCAACCAATTCGGATTTCATGGAAGAGACGCGAAACATGGTCAACCCGCGATTTGCAGGCTGGCAGGAGGTGACGCATGTTGCCAGTGGTGACCGCGTTAGTGAGACGCTTCGCGGGAACTGGATTATGGTGGATTCAAACGGTCGATTTGACGGTTCAGTTACCGCAGCTGCGGGAGCAGACGTGTCGAGGATGGAAATCTTTTTACTGAACCGTGGGCGCCTGGTAAAGCAAACGACTCTCAATGCAGGGGGGCGATTTGAATTCAATAACGTTACGCAGGGTGCCTATTCAATAATTGGCTGGGGCAACAATGGTTTTTTTGCATTTGGTTTAAATATTTTGCAAAACAACCCCAATAATAAAGGTGAAATTGGGAATCGAATTAGTGCAACCGCATTTCAAAATCGGACGACAATTAACACCGACTGGATCAAGTACTATTCGCCTCAGGTTGAATTCCGTGTTTTTGGAGCTTATCCGACAGGACAGGAAGCAACCGCTCCTGCTGCTCTGTTCGGATGTGAAGGACTCGCGAAAAACCTTCCTGCGTCGGTAACTGCGACGTCACTGTCTAGCCGCCCGGTTTCGCGGCTTGCTGACGGACGATTGGTTGGCCGCATCCACCAAATGAACTCACTCAACGGCCGACCGGTCGATGTCCGGTCGACGAAGGTTATGCTCTTTCAGGGCGACATCGTTGTCGCTTCAACGACCACGGACAACTACGGCACCTTCGCCTTTAATGATGTCCCCGATGGCTCGTACGGATTAGCTGCCGTTGGTGTTGATGGCGTTGGTTTGATTGGAATTGACGTCTCAAGCGAGCAGTCACCTGTAAATAATATAAGCCCCAAGGTAATTGATTTTGCGATGACCTCGGCGGAGACGACCGGCTGGTTGAATAATTTTGCCGGTGAATTTGCTTATCGTCGTGCTCTCTTGGCTCCCCGCCCCGAAGTCGCTAAGCAAGATCCCGCTGTTTGCCCAGATTGTAATGGCCAGCCGGGTGGTTGTAATCAGTGTGATGCCAGTTTTGCTGAAAGTTGCAAATCGCGAAGTATTACGTTTGAGCAGTGGTCCCAAGGGGGCTGTGAGACAGAGGCTCAAAAATACGGTGATGGATCAATCCTTGCTGCTTGGGCTGCACAACAGCGGAAAAACGTAAAACGGAATGATGCAAGATTTGAGAAAGCATTTTTCCCTAACGAGAGCCTTAAGGGATTTGATCTTAATCAACCAACGCCTGCTCCTGTACCGCAAAATTAGCCAGATCATAAAATGGCGGTTTGATTCGCCAGTTGAGTATTTGTTTTCGAAGGTCGGGTCCAATTGGATCTGGCCTTTTTTATTGTGAAAAAGGGCAGCCTCGGATGAGCCTGCCCTTCGGGATTTCTAGTTTGAATAGCTTTAATCACTAAGGTGACTAAATTCAAACGAATTAAAAATCTTCGCTGCCGGGCATTTGGCCTTGCAGTTGGGTGCCGGCGGCTCCGAGAAGTGCAAAGATACCTTCTTGGATTTCTACTCGGAAGTTAACTCCATCGTCGATGACATAAGTCATATTAATTGCGCTGCTTTCCGATTCCTTCAGAGTGTCAATCAACGTACCCATCATTGGGTCGTCGTTCACACGAGCAGCCATTTCGAGAATGGGAACTAAGTTAAAGCTCATCGCCATTGCCGGAGACTGGGACTTGTCTTTGCCTTTACTCTTGGCACTCGCATCCATCGCTTTTTTGATGATACTTTCTGGATTGGTTCCAACTCCCATATAAGCGGTGTCCATTCCAATGCCAACGACCATCGCAAGTGACGACCCAATAATTTCTTGCAATTCGTCTGGTCCGTCTGAGACATCAACATTAATCGTGTGAAAAGTAACATCCTTGTGGCTGCCGGAATTCAAATTGACATCAAGCTGGCCAGGAGCCATTCCCTCTGCCATTTTGGAGAGTTCCTTCACTGCGGATTCAAGTTTTTTGGGATTGGTTAATTGCATGCCCATGGCGAAATTAACGTCCTCTTCATCCATCATGATCACAGCACCCATGTCGACGACTCCGTTTTGAAGCGTCTCTTCGGCAACTTCGATAATTGTAGACATTGCCTTTTCAATGGCATCAAGATTATCGTCTGACAAATCTGATTCGTAGCCTAATTCTTCCATCATTGAAGGAACGAGGTCACTTAGAACTGTGGTGTAATTTGCCGCGTCTTCACCGGAAATCGATCCTGACTGGTTTAAAGTCATGGCGGCTCCGTCCATGACGAATCCAGAAAAGTTAGAAGGCTTCTTGGGAGCAGAATCTGCAAGCTTTGCCGCAAGATCGGAGTTTGGCGCTCCTTTGAAGCCAAAGTCCATAATCATATTCTTGTTATCTTCGTTGATTCCGAGTCCGATCGTGATGCTATCAGACTGGGTCATAAGCATATCAAGTTGTTCCATTTGAAGATCGAGACTTGTCTCGTCGCCAAGTTGGGATTGAGTCATTTCGGCGCTTGAACGAATCAAGTCCATCGCCTGGTCTTTCATCGCAGCGGGAATGTTTTCTGCAAAAATCTTTGCAGCAATATTGTATTTTCCTGATAGTTCCTTGATGACGTCTTTGGGAACGCTTGGGGTCGATTCAAGCATCTCAGCGTTCATGGCAAAGAAGGCGTAATCGCCGTCCATTTTGACTGACATTTCCTCGCCAGAATCCATGATGATGGTTGTCATGTCGTCGCCTTCATCGATTTCCGCCATCTGAGAGACTGTATCGAGAATAGCATCCATATTGGTGACCGGCAGAAAACCAACCATCTCAGGCATGGGAGAATCATCGGCGAAGAAAAGCATGAGTCCGGCGTCTTTTTTTCCGTCGATACCACTGGTGTATGGCTTAATCATGGCGTCAACAAAGAACATCATTTGCCCGAAACCGGCGGCGTCCATCAGATATTTGACATCTGAAATTTGCTCTTCAATTTGTTTGATGGAGACCACAACGGCGGGCTCCGAAGTGCTTTGGCAAAACGCTTTGCTCATCGGGAGCAACGTCATTGCGCTGATCAGCAGGCTTAAAACGAATGGTTTAAATAAAGACTTCACGTTTGGTCTCCAAACTCTGGTTGGTGCTTATTGTTAGATACGATTAAAAAAATCAACTTTGACCTAAGGAAATTAGATCATCGCGATCTAGGGTTCTAATTTTTTTGACTCTCAATTGCGGTTACTGGTGTTTGCCAAAGGGTCATTTCGCCTGTTCATTGTCCATCAACCGGCTTTAGATGCAATAACCAGCAAAATAGTGTAAGAATGTTTCGCAAAAGTAGGTACCGTCAGGTTACGAAGTGATACTTAGCGAAGTAACACTCTCTTTTGACATTACCTTTGAAACGCAATAATTGTTTTAGATGTTCCAATTACTGTGCAAACGACTTAGAAATCTGGGCCGGAATTTGAACGTTTGGCCTATCGATACGAGATTTAACAGTGACTGGGTAGCCGCCGGATCTCGGTTAACCGAGTCGTAGATTCTTAATTTTACGGCAAATCAGGGCTCAAGCACCTGGAGATCCTGGGAGCTGGTGATTTTTTCGAAATGACCGAAAT
>CALKNI010000020.1 GCA_938091115.1 uncultured Pirellulaceae bacterium
ATTCAACTTCACAAAAATCGAATCAGTCCATAACCAATCAAAACGGTAATTAGCAAAAAGCCCCAGAGCTCTAAAGGAAACAGAAAGGTAAACGCCAGCGAGCTGAGGTGACTCACTTTCTTCGCCTCTACGAGCGCGTACCCGACATCAACACTCGAGTCGTCATTAGCTGTTGAGAGAGTGATACCGTTGGGAAGAATTGGTTCAAATCCGTCAGTTTCGTAAAAATATACGCGTACTCTTGTTCCTACCTGAGGAATCGGTCGATGCCCAGTCACAGATAACCTTTCCGTCGCGCTACGGCGGGATTTTACACGAAAGCACCGTACTTTAATTTCCGCCTCCTCAAGTTCCCCCTTCTCCACGTTCTCAATCGAAAGCGTAACGTAAATCCCCCAGTCATAGTTACCGAAGCCTTTTTCAACCAAAGACCGTTCCGATTCAACTCGTATTTGTTGAATCGTTCCGACAACAATTGTTTCAGCAGCGTTTAGTTGAGCGTAACTTTTCGGCGGAACATCAGCGCAAACAACAGATGAAAAACCTGATAGGCAGAGGAAGCCCGCCATGGCCAAACAAACATTCAGCTTCAACGAACAATCAAAAGCTCGCCATGCTATGGCCGGAGACCCTCCATTCCGACTGGAGAACTGAACTGCAATCGAGGCAATGACCGAGAAGTAGTTAATCGAATTCCCCCAGAAAAAACCTTATGTCTCTTTAAGTTGGGCGACATTGAATTACCGAAAACCACGAAGATTCGGGGAAAACGCAATTCTGATTTCGCCAGCTATCTAGATAGACTTACTTAATTATTTGATAATCCGAAGACGCAACTAAACCGTCGCTCAAAATATTAATAAACCAAGCCGTAGTTCCAGGTTGCAAAGTTCCGGACGCGACGACCTTCCCTTCCACCTGAGCAAATTTTGCAGGGAACTCCTGCCAATTCCTAGTTCCTGTAAACCCAGTGTCTATAGTGAAGATGATGTTCGCGCCGGAAATTGGCTTGGTTGTGTCAAAACTTACTTGACCACTCATTCCGTCAACGACAGCGTTGCTCTGCTGACACCATGGCTTGCCCGAGCTGATTACCGATTGGGCAAACGCATAACTATCTGGCGGATTCCATCCGGCAGCATGACTATGCTTCATTCCTGGAATCATCGAAACCATATGAACTCCCGGTGCCTTTTCATAACAGCCCTTTAGGGAATCCAAAGGAAAGTGCAAATCCCTCGGCCATGTCAGCCAAAGCACCGGAATCGAAACGCGATCCATTCGAACCATCGGATCCCAAACTTTGCGATAAAGCTGATTCTCCCCCAAAGCTCTCCCATATTGATTTTCTGATTCCGCAAGGTCTCCGCAACCATAGGTTGGTACTGCAAAGGAGAATCGTTGATCAATACCGATCACGGTACTGGTAATTACACCGCCCCATGAAATACCAACCACACCTGTCTTATTGGGATCCACTTCAGGCAAGCTTCGCAGCAGGGAGTGCGCAAGAATCGTATCGGCAACACTGTGATACATCCATTGATCCTTCAATGGCAGATGGCTATCAGCGTAAATCCCCTTCCTCGATGGACCGGACCAATCGTGCCGAATCCACTGCTTGGTTTCGCGACCACGTTGGTTCGTCTGCCCTTCAACGGCAATACTAATCGCCGCAAACCCCTTCTCATTCCATTTCTGGACCCACTGAAGAAACGCAGTGCCACCACCGCCGTGAACTAAGACTACACCCGGTAGGGGAACATTGCCTGACTCATTCCCTCTCTTCTTGGGTAAACCAATTAACGCAAACACACGCGTTGGCTTCCCTTGCCACGGTAGCCCCTCAAAATAAACAGACCTGACTCCATCAACCGCACTCGACTGGGTGTCTTCATAAATTTCCGGGGCAGCATCGAGATTAGCAAGCGATAACACCTGCGCCCGCATGACCGCGAAATTATCGTCGCAACCTCCTTCAGCTGCCTCAAAACCATCCTGGTGCGTGTGAGCAAAAGCGGTTCTTGGATTTGCGAATTCCTCGAAAGCTTGAGTTCCCGTGCAAAATAAGAGCCCACAGTAAATCGCAAACACCAGACCTGAAATGTTTAAAAATCGCGGCAGAGCGGAAATCCCTTCTAAAATAAACGCTGGAAAAAAAGACCAACAGCTAATGCGAGGCATCAAGGGCTAAGTCCCCTTATTGGCCTCAATGCGACTAGAACATCAGGCCAAGTGAAATATAAACATTACCTTCCAAAACCGAGTTACTCAAACGTTTTCGAACTTGGAGTAGTCGCGGTAGGGAAATCATCGGGCACCGCAATCGTAACTTTGCCGGTTGCAGCCCACTCAGTTCCTCGAAGAAAAAGCGTTTGAAAACCAACACATTCAAAAGAATAGTCAGCATGCCCAAGTGTCGAGTGAAACACTCGGCCTTTTCCAAAATCAATGGTCATCATGGTTGGCTCGTGTCGTCCCGAGCCTTTTTTAGCGGGAGCAGCAAAGGCTGTGGCGAGAATATTCATGTTGACTGCCGGACCACGGAGTCGCTCATAAAGTTCATCCTTAGTATGCATAAATTGGGCCGGAACTCCTGCGGTAATTGGATGGTCTTCATCACGAATAACAATGGAAAACTCATGCTGCGGCCCGTGACCGCCGCCACGCCCAGCGGCTTTATCTCGAACCAATTTTCCACTGTCGTCATAATACACGTAAGGACCACTTTTCTGATCGCGTCCGCCCCAGCCTCCAAGCCCGATCATCTCGTTGTACTCGCGCCATTGTGGAAATGAATTATCCGCAGCGTGGATTGACACAAAACCGCCACCGGATTCAACAAAATCAACAAAGGATTTCTGCGTCGAGAGAGGCCAGTCTGCCGCTCCAAAACCGAAATTTGAAATCACAACATCGTAATTTGAAAATGTTGGTGCAAAATTTGGATCCGCTTTTGGTTTCGGAAGGTCTTCATAAGTTTTACCATCGTTTAGCGGAAAATCAGCCGAGTATTTCCCACCCTTCCAAGTAAACTGGGTGCGAGCGATGTCCACCGAAAATTTACCTGTCGCCTCCAAATATTTCTTCATCATCATGGTGGATTTAGGCCACGCGTCATGATTATTCTGCCCATCAACAATCAGCACTTTCACAGGTGCCGACGTAGGGGATACGGTTGCCTCGCGACTGCCGTTAGCCGCCGCATATGACCCCAAACCAATAAAAATTGCGAGAACAAGTATTCCAAGCCGACTCAACATTTTATTACCTATCTTAAAAGAAAATGGTCCAACCGAATCGAGACTCAAATATCAATAGCATGCTGGAGCCCAACAGCTGATAGCTTCTCAGTCGGCAATCAGAATGATAACGAAAAAAAACCGGCGTTGAAACAATTTCCCGACGTTCCAAGCAAAAGTCCGGATAACCCGAACCACAACAGAAATTGTCTGGACTCGGGTGCAAAACCTGAGAAACAGTAGGAATTTCGGAAATCCCGCGTCATTTCAGAGTTCTCGAGCCATTCTGGTTTTTTCAATGTGACGTTTATCCGGAAAACTCATGGGGAATTATAGCGCCGTTTTTAGATTTTTTATAAGCTGATGTTTGTCCATTGGCTCGATAAAGATAAAATTGGCGTAAGCGATCAGATCGATCCGATCCGCAATTATTTGAAAACGGAGAATAGCATGAAGAGCAAAAAATACTCAATTGTCATCAGTGTCGGCATCGGTTTCGCATTACTGATCGGCCTTACCACTGGAATTGGGGTCTATATTGGAAACCGACTTGCTCAAGACCGCCAGTTAACGCAACTACCGCCGATGGAACTGATGGCTGGCACAGCTGCTCGAACAAAATCGTTATCGATGGCAACCGGCCTAATCGATAACAATGTCGAGGCTCTTTTTGTTCTTGATCACCTGACCGGAAATCTCCAATGCTGGTTGTTAAATACAAAGACAGGAAATGTCGGCGGTATTTATCGCGCCAGTGCAGCGACCGATTTAGCAGTTGCCGGTAAATCTGGAACTCCAGAATACATAATGACGACCGGGAATTTTTTCTTCCGCGGCGGAACATCCGGAAGCAACACACCTGCCAACTCCATCTGTTATATCGGCGACGCGAACACCGGTAACGTTGTCGGCTATTCATTGACTTACAACGAACAAGCACTGAATCGTGGTATAGCTGCTAACGGCGCACTTAAGTTAATTTGTAAAGGTGCAGCGAGAACCGCGAACGTCACACGCGATCAGTAATCGGTCTTAAGAAAGCACGACAAGTTCAGCTGTATTTCCCCAAGGAGCTCGAAATGGTGTGGCGATTGTTTGGATTTGTTTTTGCGATTTCCTTTGCCATTTTTAGTTCGGCTGCTGCCGATGATTGGAATCAGTGGCTTGGCCCAAATCGCGATAGCGTTTGGAATGAATCTGGGATCATCACCTCAATTCCTGAAGGCGGTCTCAAAGCAAAGTGGAAAACCCCAATTTCTCAAGGATTTTCTGGACCGGCCGTCGCTGGTAATCGTGTGTTTGTGACGGACTATCTGGTCGAGAAAGGTGATCAGGCATTTGACCCAGGTAAACGCAATGAACTTCAAGGAGCCGAACGAGTTCATTGTCTAGACCTTGAAACCGGGAAGGCAATCTGGACTCACTCCTATCCCTGTCAGTACAGCATTTCTTACGGACTCGGTCCTCGCGCCACGCCGACGATCGACGGCGAAAACGTCTATACTCTCGGAGCCGAAGGGCATTTATTCTGCTTCAACGTCGCGGATGGGCACGTAAAATGGATGAAGAATTTAAAGCTGGATTATGGAGTTAAAGAAGCTCCAATGTGGGGCTATGCGGCCCATCCTTTGGTAGTCGGTGACAAATTGTTTTGTTTGGTCGGAGGTAAAGGGAGTGTCGCGGTTGCGTTTGACAAAACTTCCGGCGATGAAATCTGGCGAGCGCTTGACGAAGAAAACATTGGCTATTGCCCTCCCACAATGATTCATGCTGGGGGAAAAGACCAGTTGCTGATCTGGCACGCCACTTCCCTCAACAGTCTCAACCCCTCGACAGGAAATACTTACTGGTCGGTCAAAATTGCGCCCGCTTATTTCATGTCAATTGTGGCTCCCATCAAACATAAAAACCACCTGCTGGTAACCGGTCTGCAGGGGTCCTCTACATTGCTTGAACTTAATCCTAATAAACCCGCGGTGACCGAAGTTTGGCGGGGCAGGGGAGTTCAGCCGGATCACAATCCACCCATCGTTTTTGAAGACCACATCTACGGGGTCGACGTAAAAGGACATTTACGTTGTATCGAATTAGTATCGGGCAAACGGATCTGGGAAGACCTCGCCACCGCACCAAAGGGAAGACCTGCAGCAAGTACAACTGGTTTCATTGTACGGAATGGGAAACACTGGTATCTTACCACAGAGCAAGGTGAACTGATTATCGCAAAACTGTCCCCCGATGGATATCAAGAGTTAGGGCGTGCTGTGATGATCGAACCAACATCCGAAAACTGGGGTCGTGAGATCGTTTGGAGCCATCCTGCGTTCGCAAATCGTTGCGTATTCGCTAGGAATGACAAAGAAATTGTCTGTTATTCGCTGGCAAAATAGCCGTCCATCCTACGGAATGAGAACCGGTTTGCCCAATCTCGCACGCAGTGCCCTAGATGAATTCCGAGTATTTTCAAAAAATCGCGCTCTGTTTTTCCGATTCGATGGTCAGGCACTTCTGAGGAATCACGCCTGAACTGGTTCGCGTGAGTCAAAAAACCTCGCAAAATAGCTGCTCGATTGAGATCACCTCACGCCTTTGAACTCAACTCAAGATCTAGTTTAAGCCACCACCGCTGAATTCACTCCGCCAGTAAACCGAGAGAAATGAAAGTTCTCAGCAACTCGCAAAACCCTCACCCGCCAACGCGAAATCGTCTCACTTCGAGATAAGCTTCTCATTTTGAGACAATTTGAAAATGCGACACTTACGGAAACACACGTTTTCCCGACATTTTAAAAAATTGAAGCCATTGGCATACCAATTGCAATTATCGGGTTCAGTGAGCGAGTGACAGTCCTATCCCATCTCTTCTCTCCGTCGTCTTCAAGGATTCTCGCTCATCCTGCCCTATTCAATAGGCGGCTGGTTTTCACCGGTCGCCTATTTTTCTGCGCTGGCATTCGACCAACCGCCAAAGCGACGAGTAAGTTTCCGTTGTGCCCGAACCAACTAATCAAAAAGCAAAAACAACGCGGTGAACGCAATGACTGGGCTAATAATTCGTCAATACTTAGTCGGGCAGCAGCGAGATTCGGATTCCATTCTTGGCGATGAGGCCCGTTTATGATGTATTACGGGACTTGCTGGTACTGCGCTCGCTCCACACTTCGTCCGCTATAGTTTTCGATGGAAAGAAGGTTTTATCGAATCGGCAGCGCTCGATACTACTCAATGATTTTTGTTTCATCCATTTTCAGTTCTTACAATTTTTTAATTAGATCTACGGAAACCAGCATCCCTATTGAATTCGTCAGAGTTAAACTGCAGAAGCCGTGTCATAATTGCTCTCAAAATTCAGATGTCGATTGTATTTCCACAAGAACCATTACCAACAATCCACGGCTTCCAACAAATTACTTGAAGCTCTATCAATTGAAGCTCATTTCTTTGATACACTGCTGGGATAAGACGCTTGCACGTGAAACAAGGGAAATTACCAATATGGTCTCAATCAAACAGGTTTGCATTAGTCTAGTAATCTTTGCCTGTCATCTTGGCGGCTCACAAAACTTAACGCCAGCCCAAGACGCCAAGATAACGACGGAATCTTCTCTTTCGGTCGCTAATTTTGATTTTTGGCGGAATTACATCAAGGCCAGCGACACAGAACTCGAATGGCAAAAATTACCATGGAAGATGAGTTTTCACGAGGGTTTAAAAGAGGGTGCCAAACTAAATAAACCAATCCTCCTTTGGGCCATGAACGGTCACCCGTTCGGGTGCACCTGAGGCAATGGAAATGTTGGCCGACAGTCTGTCTGGTCGAATCCTAAAGTCCTTGAGCTGACCGATAAGTTTGTATTAGCCACGGATGAAGTATGGCGGCTCCAGGGAGGAAGTGATTTCAATGATTATCAAAAATCTGGAGGCAATGACCCCGAGTGCATCTGCTTTCAAAAGATGGCCTCTCAGGGCCACTACGGCGCTGGTGGCGGGACAAAACAGGGAATCTACGTTTGCACGCCCGAAGGAAAATTTCTAACGTCAATTAACTCCCTGTCTGGAAAAGCAGTCGCCGACACGCTTGAGCGGGGGCTCTTCAAATGGAAAAACGAATTCTCAGGATCGGTTGCGTCTCCCGCTTCGACACCGACTCCCAGCCATCGCTGGGAATGGAGCTATCCAGAACGCGGTTTGGTGCTAAAACAAACCGCTCGCTATCTATCCGACTCGCAACAACCGCTGCTTGATCGGGACCACCGATTCAATTTTGATTTTGTTTGGTTCAATCCAAATGAGGCATTAAGTTTCATCCCCCTCCAACCAGAAATTGGCATGAAATTCGACCTTCCAAAAACGTTACTTGATCGCTTCGCCTGCTTCCATCTAATTGAAACAGCGCACGGAGAAAGCGGCATCTTTCACCGCAATGAAGTTAATGGAAAACTGGAGGGAAAAGTAATCGCTGTCCAACCTGGATCATTGAAAATTGAAATTACTGGAGACTGTCGTTCTTTATCTAAGCGAAAAGAGTACCGTGGTCTGCCGCCCGCAAAGCAAATTAACATTGAGATTCACGGCTCGTTCAACTTCAACTCTTTGAATCAAAGATTCAGTGAATTTGAGCTAGTTGCAAAAGGTCGAATATTTAATTCATTAGACCCAATAGATAAAAATACAGCCTCCCGTTCGATTGGCTGGTATTTCACTCTCGCTAATCCCAACACACCCTCGGAGCGGCTTTTTCCAACACACCTTCACGCCTATGGAGCCGGTTGGATCAAACAACCCCCGCTCCCGCTATATGATTTAGGCTCAAAGAGGCCTAACTAGTGTCAACTAAATCGAGAAAGTGAACTCCGCTCCCTCAACGTTAACTGTTACGGAAAACTATTGCGGAGAACGGTTAGGAAAAAACTTTAGTCAGTCGATCTCTCCAATGGTCAGACTGAATTGAATCGGTCGGTCGGTGAAGTTACTCGATTCCTGCACTCTAGCCAAATCATTATGCAGAACAGACTCATTGAAAAGTCGGTCGTTATCTTGCTCTAAACAAATTTGTGAGTAGTGCCTACCACATCCCAGTGCCCGCTCAAACGCACGCTTGTCAGTTGGTGATGCTGCGTATTCAGCAAGGGCGACTGTATACTTTTGCCGAGCCATTTCTAACCAACCAGTTTCTTCGCGGGTAGAATACTCAGTTAGTTTTCTACCAACAAAACTCGTCTCAAG
>CALKNI010000021.1 GCA_938091115.1 uncultured Pirellulaceae bacterium
GTCATTTACGGTAACTATTCAACAATCAATTGGCCGTGTGCCACTTTGTCACTTAGAACTCCCGTTATCGGCCGTCTTTTGACAACGCCGACTTGTCAAAATGGCGGTCTGTTTGCCTGACGCTCCTCCGTTTGGAATGAATGATCGTCCCCCTCTTTTTCGGAACGTAAGAAACGCCTTATTTTTTCGGTAGTTTCAGCCATTCCAAGTTAGATACCGAAGGTTTTCCGTATTTGTTGACCGGTTTCCGCGCCATCGGTCCGCTTTGGCACAGTGATTGCGTTATGGGAGGGATTCTCGATGTGCGCCTGCCATTTGTGCTGGCATATCGGCTCGAGAGCTAACAAACAATCAATTTCGAAGCTTTTTCGCTTCGCTAAATCAACATTACTTAATTTATTTTGGAGGAATCCGGTGGCAAAACAAATGGTTTTTGATGACGCCGCCCGTAAGCCGCTTTTGGAAGGTGTTTCCAAACTGGCTCGCGCGGTTCGCAGCACTTTAGGCCCTAGAGGCCGAAACGCCATTCTGGATAAAGGTTGGGGAAGTCCCAAGATCACCAAAGACGGTGTGACTGTCGCCGAAGACATCGAACTCGACGATCCATTTGAGAACCTCGGGGTGCAATTGGTGAAAGAAGCCGCCAGTAAGACAAACGATGTCGCTGGAGACGGTACCACCACTGCCACCATCTTGGCGGAAGCTATTTTCCGAGAAGGACTCAAAATGATCGCCTCCGGATACGATCCGATGGCTTTGTCACGAGGTATCTCGAAAGCAACCGACGCCGTTTGTACTGAAATCCAAAAACTCTCTCAGCCAATCGACGAGAAGAGTAAAAAGGAAATCAAGCAAGTCGCAACCATTGCTGGTAACAATGATCCAACAATTGGCGATGTTCTCGCCGAGGCGTTTTTGAAGGTTGGAAAAGACGGTGTGATCACTGTTGAAGAGGGCCGCGGTGCAGAAACCTATGTCGACGTTGTCGAGGGTATGCAATTCGATCGCGGATACCTTTCACCTCACTTCGTTACAAACCAAGATGACGTCACAGTCGAACTTGAAAACCCATATGTTTTGATTTTTGAAGAAAAGATCTCTTCTAACAAAGCTCTGATTCCACTTTTGGAAGAAGTAAGCAATGCGAAAAAGCCTTTGCTGATCATCGCCGAAGACGTCGAAGGCGAAGCGTTGGCAACTTTAGTCGTCAACAAGATGCGAGGAATTCTTCAGGTATGTGCTGTTAAGGCTCCAGGTTACGGTGATCGCCGCAAGGCAATCATGGGAGATCTCGGCGTACTGACGGGTGGACAGGTGATCTTCAAAGATCTTGGAATTGACCTTGAAGGTATCCAGCTTAAAGATCTCGGCCGAGTCAAAAAGGTCAAAATCACTTCCGAGGAAACCGTCTTCGTTGGCGGCGGTGGTAAAAAGACTGCTATCAGCGATCGAGTCGATCAGATTCGCCGTGAGATCGAAAACACCGACAGCGACTACGATCGGGAAAAACTCCAGGAACGACTGGCGAAGCTCGCCGGTGGCGTTGCCCAAATCAACGTTGGTGCAGTCACCGAAACTGAAATGAAAGAGCGGAAAGATCTACTCGAAGACGCCAAATCAGCTACGGCAGCAGCCTTGGCTGAGGGCATCGTTCCCGGCGGTGGAATCGCTCTACTTCGTGCAGAAAAAGGGCTCAAAAAACTTAAGGACCTCAGCAACGACGAAGCGGCCGGTGTCAAAATCATCCAAAACGTACTTGAGTATCCGCTACGTTGCATCTCCGACAATGCTGGATTCGATGGCGGCGTTGTCGTCAATCGCGTTCGGGGAATGAAGGGCAAAACTGAGGGATTCAACGCAGATAAAGGCGACTACTGCGATTTGGTAGCCGTGGGCGTGATCGACCCGGCAAAAGTCGTCAAGACTGCTCTGAAAAACGCCGCAAGCGTTGCCTCACTATTGCTGACAACCGAATCTTTGATCACTGAAATTCCTGTGGAAGAAGAAGAAGGTGGAGACCATCACCACGATCACGGCATGGGCGGTGACATGGGCATGGGCGGCATGGGTGGCATGCCGGGCATGGGCGGCATGGGCGGCATGGGAATGCCCGGAATGATGTAGTCAATTGCTGATCCAATCGCTGCAACTCAAATGCGATCGAGTGTTTGAGCTGCAGTTATTATTTCGTCAATCATCCAATTTAAAAAATATCAAACAATCAGTTTCACACTGAAACCAAAACATAAAGCATAAAGGAAACTATCATGGCAAAAATTTCTATCCGACCTCTTGATGACCGTGTCGTCGTTGAACCAATGGCAGCTGAAGAAACGACTGCTGGCGGAATCGTACTCCCCGACGCCGCTCAGGAAAAACCGCAACGCGGCACTGTTGTCGCTGTTGGTCCTGGCAAACTGCTGGAATCCGGAGAGCGTGGCGAATTATCCGTTGGCGTCGGCGACGAGGTCATCTACGGAAAGTACGGCGGCACCGAAATTGAAGTTGAAGGTCAGGATGTCAAAATCCTGCGTGAATCAGACATCCTCGCAAAAGTCGTCTAACGTTGACTTCCTGAGCAACCGCTCGGAATTCAACGATTTGACTTAGAAAGTAATACAACAAGGAATTTATAATGGCTAAACAACTGCTATTTGAAGATCACGCTCGAGCCCGCATGTTACGCGGTATCGACATCCTTGCCGATGCGGTTGCCGTCACAATGGGCCCGACCGGCCGCAACGTGATCATCAACAAATCATTCGGCGGACCCACAGTTACCAAAGACGGTGTTACCGTTGCTAAAGAGATCGAGTTAGAAGACCGATTCGAAAACATGGGTGCAAAACTCGTGATCGAAGTCGCTCAGAAAACATCGGATCTTGCCGGCGATGGAACGACAACTGCGACTGTACTTGCCAGAGCTATTTTTAAAGAAGGCCTTCGCAACATCGTTGCTGGCTCAAACCCAACCGCTGTTCGACGCGGAATCGATCGTGCCGTTAACGCTGCTGTTGAGCACCTCGTAGGCATGTCCAAAAAAGTTTCCAACAAAGCTGAAGTTGCTAACGTCGGAGCAATTAGTGCGAATAACGACATGGTCATCGGTGATCTCCTCGCCGAAGCGTTGCACCGCGTTGGACAAGACGGCGTTATCACGGTCGAGGAAGGCAAAACTGCTGAAACCACGGTCGAATATGTCGATGGGATGCAATTTGACAAAGGCTACATTTCGCCTTACTTCATCACCAACCCAACCGATATGAATTGCGAATTCGAAAACGCCAAAGTTCTGATCTTCGAAAAGAAAATCAGCAACATTCGCGACCTCGTTCCAATCCTTGAAAAAGTTGGCCAGAGCGGCGCCCCCTTGATGATCATTGCGGAAGACGTTGATGCGGAAGCGTTGACACTTCTCGTGGTTAACAAACTTCGTGGTACACTCAATGTGTGTGCAGTCAAAGCACCCGGGTTCGGTGACCGACGAAAAGCAATGCTTGGCGATATCGCGACTCTCACTGGCGGTACATTGATCAGTGAAGACCTTGGAATTCAACTTGAAAAGGTCGAGATGGAACAACTTGGTACCGCGAAGAAAGTCACCGTCGACAAAGGTAACACAACAATCGTTGAAGGTGGCGGCACTCGCAAAGATGTCGAAGCCCGCATCGATCAAATTCGTCGTCAGATCGAACAATCCGACAGCGATTACGATAAAGAAAAGCTGCAGGAACGACTCGCCAAACTAACGGGCGGCGTTGCCGTGGTAAGCGTCGGTGCTGAAACCGAAGCCGACATGAAGCAAAAGAAGGCACGGGTTGAAGATGCCCTTCACGCGACTCGCGCAGCGATTGAAGAAGGAATTCTTCCCGGTGGCGGCGTGGCTCTGATGCGTTGCAAAGAAGCTGTCGCTGCGGCTAAAAAAGGTGCTAAAGGCGACGAAAAAGTCGGCGTCGACATCGTTCTTGGCGCTCTCGATGCACCCATCCGACAAATCGCCAGCAATGGTGGAATTGACGGTTCAGTTGTCGCCGACATCGTTTCCGGCAAACCCAACAACACTGGCTACAACGCATTCACCGGTCAGTACACTGACATGTTGAAGGCAGGGGTAATTGACCCTGTCAAGGTAGTCCGGACTGCACTGGCGAATGCGGCAAGCATCGCCGGTTTATTGTTGACAACCGATGCGATGGTCTCGACTTTCGACGATGACGACAAAAACAAGCGTCGCGTTGAAGGTGTTGTCGCATAGGTCGACAATCAGATTCAATTGGGCGAATTTCACTCCCCGATTAAATAATGAAATCCAACGGACCACAATTTTGTGGTCCGTTTTTACACCCCAGCGAACCCTTGAGTCGGTCAAAAATTTAATTGCGGATCCCACTGCAGTGCTGACCGGCTTCATATCAGCTTTACGACCGGTGCGAACACTAGTTCGCTGTATGCAGCCACAGGAACCAACATGGCGAAACGCGATTACTATGAGGTACTGGGCGTCGAGCGTGATGCTGCGGATCGCGAGATTGCAAAGGCCTATCGAAAACTCGCTGTCAAATTTCATCCCGACAGTAACCCTGGTGATGAAGAAGCAAGTCAAAATTTCAAGGAAGCCGCCGAAGCCTACGAAGTCCTCAGCGATCAGGAAAAAAGAGGTCGATACGACCGCCATGGTCACGCAGGCCTCAACGGTGGCAGCCAATTTGGTTCCGCCGAGGATATCTTTGCGGCTTTTGGTGAAATGTTTGGTGGAGGCGGTGGTGGAGGAATGTTTGGCGACCTGTTTGGTGGAGGAGGCAGTCGCTCGCGACGCGGAAACGATGTTCGCGCCAACGTCACGCTGACCCTCGAAGAAGCTGCCCAGGGTGTAAACAAAACTCTCAAGTTTAAAAGAAATCAATCCTGCGAACCTTGTGATGGATCGGGAAGCGCGCCGGGAAGCAAACCCGAAAACTGCCAGCAATGCGGTGGACGCGGACAAGTCTTACAGTCTGCTGGAATCCTCAGAGTTCAAACGACTTGTCCGGTTTGCCGAGGAGCCGGTCAAATTATTGTCGACCCTTGCGGCAGTTGCCGCGGACAAGGGCAGGTTAGCAAAACAGTAGAATTAGACGTTGCGATCCCAGCCGGTGTCGACGACGGCATGCGCGTCCGACTCTCCGGCGAAGGCGAATCGAGCACCAATGGAGGCCCTCCCGGAGATTGTTACGTCTTCATTACCGTAAAACAACACAAGCTGTTTCATCGTGATAGCGAGAACCTAATTCTCCAAATGCCAATTTCCTACACACAGGCTGCTCTCGGCGCCGAAATTGAAGTCCCAACACTTACTGGACGCGATAAATTCAAGATCACACCGGGGACTCAATCGGGAGAAGTTTTCAAATTACCGGGACGCGGAATGCCCAACCCCCAAGGCGGAAGGACCGGCGATCTGTTGGTCCAGACCTACATCGAGACACCAAAAAAAATATCGGCTGAACAAAAAGATCTTTTACGTAAACTCGCCGAACTTGAAGAGACAGAGGTGCTGCCTGAACGGAAAAACTTCCTCCAGAGGCTGACGGATTATTTTGGCGCTGTCGAAAACTGAACCAACTAACATTCAACATTCGCGGAAGACAATTTCGCAATTCCGTTACATTTTATTAAATTGAAAACAACTGTGGGCTAAGCAAGCAATGCCCACCAAGCGACCCCCCATTAAGCGAGCACTTGGAACTCCAATGAGCACTGAACCCGAAAATCAAAACGAATCCCAGACCACTGAAAACGCTGCAAACCAGCCCCCGGAATTAGCTGCCGAATCAACCGCAAACGGTGGCGAGACTTCAATTGAAGACTTGCAAAGTCAACTTGCCGACGCCGAGAAACGAGTCTTGCTTGCCCATGCCGATCTCGAAAATTTCCGCCGTCGCAACCGCCGTGAAATGCAGGATCAAATGCGTTATGCATCCCTCACTCTCATGACAGGAATCCTCGAATCAGTTGACAATCTTCAGCGGGCGATTGAGGCCTATGAAACTGAGCCCAACGGAGACGGCTTAGTCGAAGGAGTCAAATTAGTTTCTCAACAAATAGAAGCCTGTCTTGAAAACCATGGTTGCAAAAAAATAAATGCAGTTGGCGAGCCATTTGATCCAAACCTTCATCAAGCCATTCAAATGCAACCAAGTGCAGAACACGCTGCCAACCTGGTCGCAGCGGATTTAAGGCCTGGCTTCCAACTCCATGAGAGAGTGATTCGGCCATCTCAAGTTTTCGTTTCAACGGGTCCTGACTCAACTAAAAATTAGCGTCGCGATGCCGAACCAGCAAATTCATTTTTGAACTACGTAATCGAGTTTAATTTTCCCATGCCAACTTACGACTACATTTGCGATGCCTGCGAACACGCGTGGGAACTGTTTCAAAAAATCACAGATGATCCAGTAAAAAAATGCCCGGAATGCGGCAAGAAAAAAGCGGTCCGCCAATTCGGAACGGGCGCAGCGATTATGTTTAAGGGAAGTGGATTTTACGAAACCGACTACCGCAGCGATTCCTATAAAAAATCCGCTAAAGCAGACAAATCCGAAAAGTCGGATTCGAAGGAATCAAAATCCAGCTCAGCATCATCCGAGAAAAAATCGAGCGGCTCCACCGACAAACCGACGAAAAAACCTGGGAATGATTCGACTAAATAGGGCCGTTCGTTTCTTCACTCATTTCTCTGAGCCACAGACAGTCGGGATCATTCGTCGCTGAAACAATCGGCGGGGTTACTGGCTGTACCGCTCAACAGACCCGTGACGTTCGGCTATGAAATTCTTAAAATAGAGCATTTCCGCTTTATTAGATGAAAACCCCATTACGATTCGGTACGATAAACGTCTGCTTTTAAGCTCGGACCGCTGGAACGGTTCATAAATTCCCAAAGACTCACAACAGCGTTTCGGTGCGGTATGCAATCTGAATTTCTGCGATTTTCAATTCTCATCTATTCAACTCTTGTAGGTTTCGTTCTGACGACACCGGTATTCGCAATTGAAAAACCAAACATCATTTTGCTATTTGCCGATGACCAGCGAGCAGACACGGTGGGAGCCCACGGAAACTCTGCAATCAAAACACCTAACTTGGATCAACTTGCGTCGTCAGGTTACAGCTTTCGAAATAACTACTGCGCGGGTTCGTTCAGCGGCGCGGTATGCGTCGCGAGTCGTGCAATGTTGATGACCGGTAGGCACTGGATGCGTATTCCGACTGCTAAAAAATCAACAGACTGGGCAGAACTACCAGTCCTCCCGAGCTGGCTGGAACAACAGGCAGGCTACAAAACGTTTATCGTTGGCAAGTGGCATAATGGGAAAGCAACGCTGCAGCGTGCATTCTCCGATGGCAAGTCAGTTTACATGGGGGGTATGGTAAATCATGCCGAATTTAAAGTTCAAGATTTCAAGGACAAACAATTAAGCCCCGCTCGCGATGCGGAAGGTTTCTCAAGTGAAGTATTTGCAGACGAAGCTGTCGATTTCATTGAATCAGCGAAGTCCGAACAACCATTCTTCCTTTATGTTGCGTTTACAGCCCCCCATGACCCAAGAAACCCACCCGAAAAGTATCGGGAAATGTATTATCAAAATCGACCGCCGCTGCCAGCTAACTTCCTCCCACAACATCCTTTTAAAAATGCTCCGCAATCGACGATGGGGCGCGATGAAGGACTTGCGCCCTGGCCTCGAACTCACTCGGTCATAAGCGATCAATTATGCGAATACTACGGTTTAGTAACGCACTTAGATTTGCAAGTTGGTCGAATTCTCAAAGCGCTCAAAGACAGTCCACATGCAGACAATACGTATGTCATCTACACCGCCGATCACGGACTTGCGATGGGGAGTCATGGTCTTTTGGGAAAACAAAACATCTATGAACAGAGCATGAAATGCCCGCTCATCATCAGTGGTCCGGACATTAATGCCGGCCAAACCACTGAGTCGTTTACCTACGTTCATGACCTTTATGCCACCGTTTGCGATTTTGCGGGAGTCAAACAACCAACTGGGATTGATTCACTCAGTCTCGCAAGCGTAATTAGGGGCGATTCTAAAAAGATTCGAAACTCTGTCTTTTTACCATTTCAAGATAACCAGCGATCAATCAATGACGGCCGTTGGAAGCTCCACATTTACCCCCAGATAAATCACCGCCTACTGTTTGATTTAGAATCCGACCCCCACGAAATGATTGACCTCGCCGACTCCCCTGAACAACAAGACAGAATCCTGCAATTAACTGAAATCATGAATTCTTGGAGAACAGACTTAGGAGATTCCACTCCGCTGGCTGTCGATAATCCACAGTCTAAAGAAGCAATCTATGACAATCGCAATCGGCGGATGGATGCCTGGCAGCCCGAGTGGATTCGAAAAAAATACTTTAGTGGTAGAAAGACCCCTGACCATGGCTCAAAAAAATAAACTTATAAACCACATTATTTTGGCGGTCGCTGGTTTTGTCTTATTGTCTAGTGTTGTCGCCGATGTTCCTGCTGATCAGCAGAAAAAAAGGCCACCCAATATTGTGGTAATTCTGGTTGATGATTTGGGATACATGGATATTGGCGCAAACAATCCCGCCTGTTTCTACGAAACCCCTTCGATTGATAAACTTGCAGATTCAGGAATGCGGTTCACGGATGGTTACGCTGCCAATCCAGTCTGCTCACCAACTCGTTACAGTCTCATGACGGGCAAGTACCCAACACGCGTGGCTGCTACCAATTTCTTTTCTGGAAAAAGAGCTGGCAAGTTTCGGCCCGCTCCACTCAACAACAAAATGCCACTAAAAGAAACAACCCTTGCCCAACTCTTAAAAGTAAATGGTTACGCAACTTTTTTTGCTGGCAAATGGCACCTTGGGGATACGCCCCAATACTATCCACAAAACCGAGGTTTCGACGTGAACGTCGGAGGCTGGAGCCGCGGCGGTCCCTATACAGGGAACAAATACTTTGCTCCGTTCAAAAATCCGGAAATCAAAATTGAAAGCCCCGACGGAGATCATTTACCTGCCCGCTTGGCTCGCGAAACTTCTCGTTTTATAGCCGACAATCAAAATCGTCCGTTCCTCGCCTACCTTTCGTTTTACTCCGTACACACCCCGCTGATGGGACGTCCTGATCTCGTCAGAAAATACAATAAAAAAGCCGCGGCAATTAACGGAGAAGAATTCGCCCCCGAAGAACAAGTTATTGGCAACAAGCCTCGCAAGGTGCGAATTTTGCAGAAACACGCCGTTTATGCGGCAATGGTAGAAGCGATGGACGAGGCGGTTGGTACGGTATTAAACCAACTTGAAAAATCTGGCTTAGCTGACAACACGATCATTTTTTTCACATCAGACAACGGCGGACTCTCGACATCTGAAGGGTCCCCCACATCTAACCTTCCATTTCGTGGTGGCAAAGGATGGGTCTACGAGGGTGGTATCCGCGAACCCTGGATCGTCCGTTTTCCCGGCCTCACTCAGCCGGGTTCGGTCAGCGATCAACCCATTTGCTCCATTGACCTTCTCCCGACCATCAGTGCGGCGGCTGGAATCGAAGTGAAACACCCAATTGATGGAATTGATCTCAGACCTGCGTTCGACAATCAATCTCTTGATCGCGATTCACTATTCTGGCACTACCCGCACTACAGCAATCAAGGTGGATTTCCCGGCGGTGCAATTCGACGAGGCGATTATAAATTGGTAGAGCGGTACGAAGACGGACGTATCCACCTATTTAATTTAAAAAGGGATGCAGGCGAAAAAACAGATCTTGCAGATGAAATGCCAGACCTAGTCAAAAGTATGCGCACTGAATTGCATAACTGGTACCGCTCCGTTGATGCAAAGTTTCTACAACCCAAAGACGGCCATATTCCCTGGAATCCAAAATCGAACCGACCCTAACACGTCGACAATTTCAATATGACATTTTTTTTGCGAGTATACTTTGCCTTTTAAAACGTTAAACAGTGCGCTTGCGATGGCGATGTGCGCCGGATTCATTGGCCTCCTGATCACATTCCCCAAGCAAATTGCAGCGCAAACTGCGGTCGACACGCGACCCAATATTTTATTTATTTTTGCAGACGATTGGGGATGGGGAGATCTGAGTTGCCACGGTCACCCGTATGTAAAGACTCCCAACATTGATCGACTGGCGACAGAAGGCACAGACTTTCATCGATTTACAGTTGCCAGTGGGGTATGCTCTCCCAGTCGCACGGCGGTCATGACGGGGCACTTTCCAGCCCGCTACAACATTGACGGACATTTCGCTTGGGTTGCCAGCAACGCAAAAAGAAATATGCCGGACTGGCTTTCTCCAGAGAACATCTTACTGCCGCGGCTTCTTCAAAAATCCGGATATGCAACAGCTCACTATGGAAAATGGCATCTCTCCAATAACATGATTCCCGATTCGCCGCTTCCAGCAGAATATGGGTATGACGATTATGGTGCATTCAATTGTGCTGGTGAACAGATGCCGGTCCACGAAGATTCGGAAAACGCAATTTCGTTTATTGAAAAATCAACTGCGGCGGGAAAACCATTCTTTATTAATGTCTGGCTGCATGAACCACACACTCCGTTTCACACAGTGCCAAAATATCGCTGGCGATTTAGAGACTTAGAAGAGACAGACAACATTTACGCTTCGGTATTGTCACATGCCGATGACCGAGTTGGTGAAATCTTAGATGCTTTAGATCGCTTGAAATTATCGGACAACACCCTTGTCATTTTCAGTTCCGACAATGGCCCTGCTCGAGCTTCAAGGCCTGCGAAGCTAGAACTCCAGCACGATACTGCAACCGGTTCGGGCTTTGGAATCGCAGCAGCTAAAGGGATTACAGGCGGACGCAAAGGGTACAAGGCGTCTCTATTCGAAGGCGGAATTGGAGTGCCATTCCTCGTTCGTTGGCCAGGCAAAATCCCCGCCGGCAAGATCGATTCAAAATCGCTAATTTCGGCAGTAGACCTACTGCCAACATTTTGTGAGATTGCGAATGTCAAACTCCCGGAAGATTACGTGGCTGATGGAATAAGTCAAACAAAATTGCTAATGGGAAATGGCACAATAATAAGAAAGAAGCCGTTATTTTGGAAAACACAGGCTGCCTGGCCTCCTCGAAAAGGCTCACCCAACCATTGGGTCAGCTGGGCCATTGTCGATCAACAATGGAAATTGGTAGCCAACGGGAATATGTCTCATTACGAACTCTATGACATTGAGTCCGACTTTAAAGAAGAGAAGGATCTTGCCTCGGAGAATCCGCAGGTTACCAAACGACTCCTTGAACAACTAACACAATGGCAGACAACGCTTCCCAAGCACCCCACAGGCAATGTCTTTTCGCAGGAACGCAAACTTGAGGATAATTAAAAAATAACATATGAAAAAAACCTAGATCACTGCAAGGATTAACTTCGGACGCGACCATTAAAAATCATCACGCAACCAGCCCCAATTTGGAATTAAATTAAAACCAATTGAACTGAATGTCGTTCTCGCCAAGACAATACCAGCATTCAAACCACTTCGCGTTTGTTTGAACTCGTCTGCTTCTCAATCCACGGATTTGCATGTGATCTCAACTGATCATTTTGCTGACGTTCCTGTTTTTATTGAACGCATTTTATTGAATGCATTTTATTGAATGTAATACGAAGCAGCCTTCCATTCCCGTTGACCTATATGGCAGATCTCACGAAAATTTAAATTATTAAGAAACAATCCAGTGAAGGCTGCAGTGTGAACAATTTGTTAACTTTA
>CALKNI010000022.1 GCA_938091115.1 uncultured Pirellulaceae bacterium
CCCTAGGTAGGAGGCTTACGATGTTACAAGAAAATAAATTTGGAAGCTCACCCAACGATCCCGTCGAAGACCACAAAAATTCCCGACGCGAACTTGGTTTCGAAAGCTTAAAGGACTTTTCCAACTGGATCGAAACACAGCTTATTTCCTTGGAAGCAAAACACCGAGACTTTGAAACTCTGAGTTCAGTTCGAGGTTTCTTGAAGCGTTAATTAGTCATCGGTTTTCAGTCATCGCGAGCGATCACTTATCAGTCCGAAAAATTGAATCGGCTGCCGCTTTTTGAATCGACTATGCGTCTTTGTCTTGCGATTCTTTTCTGGAAATTTCGTACCGCGTTAAAAGCTCAGCGGTCCTCTTCTCTCCAAGCACACCTTTGAGAGTGACGTAGGGACGCGAACCAAGAACCCTACTCTTGCGAATGCCCTGCGCCCGCCCGACTCTTCCGCAGACTTGACACCGATCAACATCTTCCAACATACTCATTTTGCATTCCGGGCAATGAGAGTTGGTAACCCAGGTCATTCCATCGGAGTACCCAGGCGGTACCAACTCAACGCTCAACTCAAGGTTGAATTTAACGCAGCGGTCCACCGCGCATTTGAGTTGAATGACTTCACTGATTTCTGAAGGAACCGCTTCAAATTTCATGCTGCGATTTATAATAAACTCGAGCACTTCGGCAAGGACGCGAAGCTGCTGCCGCTCAAATCGACCGGCTCTCCAAATTCCGAACCAACGCGGCGAAGCATGCGGAAACAAAGACCCATCAACTTCAATTCTCAAATCAATGAAAGCCTGTTCCATTAGATCAACAAAGTCAAAACGACCTGGTTGATACATGGGATGACTTTCAAGGTTGTCAAAATCAACTGATGAAGTTACCAATGCCTCAAAGTCAAAACCGCTGGTCGCAGCCAGCACGCCATAACAGCCCGCCCAGACCTGCGGACGATAATCAGAAATCGCATTGGCTGGACACTGCCGACAGGTCTTTGAAATAAATTCTGGCTCACCCAAAGCAGCGAGCACTTCATCTCGATGAAATCCGCGAGCTCTCGCTGGTGCGTCACTAACCGCTGTGGGATGCAGGCAGTAATCTTCAAACACGCGAGAATTCGTTTTGGCTTGCGAAAATTCTCGCAGCCCCCGAAGTTGCCGAAATGTACGATCGGGCAAGTTATCGACGTCGGTCTCACGAAAAGGACAATCATGCGAGATGGCCCACCGGACAAATTGAGGCGTAGGTCCGTAAATTGCAACACTGCGTTTCACGCCACCACCTCCGCAAGTTAAATACTCAGTCCCACAAACTTGAATCGGAATAAATAAGTGCGCCAGGAAAACCAACGGTTCCAACTAAAAAACCAATCGTGTTTCAGAAACCCTAGGTCCAATTAATGTCGAAAGTGACGATTACCGGCAAATACCATTGCGATCCCATGCTGATTACACGCATCGATAACTTCTTGATCACGGACACTCCCACCTGGTTGGATGATTGCAACAACACCGGCAGCAGCCGCGACCTCAATCGAATCGGCGAATGGAAAAAACGCATCGGACGCGAGAACAGATCCTTGAGACCGCTCTCCCGCTTTTTTAATTGAAATCTCGACAGCATCCACGCGGCTCATTTGCCCTGCACCTACGCCGACCAAGGAGAGGTCTTTTGAAAGACAGATCGCATTGGACTTAATATACCGAACCATATCCCATCCAAAACGCAACTCAGCCATCATGGACTCATCTGGTTTGGTGTCGGTCGGAACAGTCCATTTCGATGGATCGTCTGGTTGATTATCAACATCTTGAACCAGCATTCCTCCAAGTAAATACCGCGCCTCCCAAGCTGGCTTTGCAGGTGCAAGCTGACCAACCTTTAAAAGTCGTACATTTTTCTTCCACTTAGGTTTCGTTGTCAAAATCGTCTGGGCAGCGCTGCTAAAGTCCGGAGCGACTATCGCTTCGATAAAAAATTCTCCTGCAGCAAGAAACTCAGCCGTTGTTTCATCCAGTTCACGGTTAACTCCAATCACACTCCCAAAGGCACTGACAGGATCACCAGCAAAAGCTTTTCTACAAGCGTCAACTAAAGTCTCCCCGGTCGCTGCTCCGCAGGGATTATTGTGCTTAATCACGGAACACGATGGACGCTCTTGGTTTCTGACAATTGCCAAGGCGCTGTCAAGATCAAGCAGGTTGTTGTAGGACAGTTGTTTCCCATTGAGCTGGCGTGCATTTACTAAATTCGCATCTCGACAATCCCCAGTGCTATACAACGCTGCCTTTTGGTGACTGTTTTCGCCATACCTAAGATTATCTTTCCGGCGAAGCACGACTTGATAGGTCGATGGAAACACTTCGCCTTCGGTCTGCCCAGAAAAGTACTCCGATATCGTCTTATCGTAATCTGCGGTATGCTGAAATGCGTGAGCCATCAATTTCCGTCGCAGGCCAGTCGTTGTCGTTCCCTCTGCTTCGATCTCCTCGAGAATCGCACTGTACTGGTCAGGACTGCTCGCCACCGTGACAAAATCACTGTTCTTGGCCGCAGCGCGAATGAGGCTTGGCCCGCCAATATCAATTTGCTCAATCGCCTCATGCTGTAAAACATTAGGGCGGGCAATAGTTGCAGCAAAGGGATAGAGATTAACTACAACCAACTCAAAAGGATGTATTTCATGCTCGGCGAGCGATGCCATATCGGCATCGAGATGGTGCCTGCAGAGGATTCCGGCAAAGATCTTCGGATGAAGCGTTTTCACCCGTCCGTCCATCATCTCTGGAAACTGGGTGTACTCAGCCACATCGATGACTGAAATGCCAGAATGCTCAAGATGGCGCCGTGTCCCACCGGTGCTGTAAATCTCAACGCCCGCGTTGACCAATCCCTGGGCAAAATCAACGATTCCAAGCTTATTACTTACGCTAATAAGTGCGCGTTTTATTTTAGGAGAATTCATTTCAATAGCCGTAACTGAAAAAATGTTCCAGATTAACGATGGATCCACTCCGCCGTTCAATGGGAGTTTAAAAGGTAGTCGATTCCAACCAATACTTTCATCTGGCCGCGGCGAATCAGTTCGCGACCATGAGAACACATCGTTGTTCCCAATCGGGAAAGATTGTTAAACAACTAATCGCATTTTTCAACCGGCCTTGATAAAGAAAATCATTCCCAAGCGCTCACTTAATTCAAAAAGTCGACTCAACAGGCACCTCGCGTTTTTTCCTGGCAAGATTACTACCGACCGGTATCGCCTGCAGCCACTGCCTTCTCTATACAACTAAGCACACAGTCAACTGACTCATACTGCCTTGTCACCCTTTCAAGCGAATTTAACTTGAGACAATGGGTCGAATATATCTGAGTATCTTCGCCAGATCGAACCGCAACAGCAATAAAAATCCGGCCGTCCATGGCTGGCGGCGCATTTGGCCCTAAATGCCCTGTTACCGCAACCGAATACTTAGCTTCAGTCGTTTTCCGCAACACTCCCAATGCCATCTCACTTGTTGTCTCGATTGACTCAGCATGATGATTGGCCAATGTCGTCGTGGACACCCCCAGCCACTCTCTCTTAGCAGACTCGCGGTAGGTAACTGCCGAACCACAGAGCCACTTCGATATGCCGGGAATCTGACCCAAGATTCCAGCAACCAAGCCCGCCGTACAACTCTCAGCAATGACCAAACGGTCGGTTCGTTTGGCCTCCAGTTGCTCCACCAACACTCGAGCTGATTCCTGCGCGGCCTGAATAATTTTAATGCATCCGTTCATTAAACAGGCTACCTTTTCAGTCGGCCGACTTCTTCTCGCAAATCATCAATTTGCCGATTAAGGTCATCCATTCTTTCCATGACCCGGTGCAACAAGGGTTCTAAATCACTTGATCCATGAACGGGTGAACCGTGCCTTTCATTTTCTAATTCACGAATCTGAATTCCCACTTGCTCCGCCAGTTCATGCAAACCAGCTTCGTGCAAGTGCTCTGCAGCTGCACGAAGATGATGCATCCTTGACTCCCATTCTTCACCTGGAGAATAGTTTCCATGTCGTTCCTCGTCATGTAAATGATTTTCGAGTTTGCGTTCTCTCTGCTCATCACCACGATGCTCGCGGGATTCATTTAACCACTCTCTCGACTCCCGATGCCGATCATTTCTTCCATTTAAATTTCGAGGGTGCGGATCAACTTCTTCATTAAGCATCATCGCCCGTTTTTCGATCGCACGCTCAAGGCCTTCAAGCTCTTCCCGTATCTCAGCAGCTTG
>CALKNI010000023.1 GCA_938091115.1 uncultured Pirellulaceae bacterium
ACAGAGTTTTGCGATAGCAGCCGCACAAAACTGGAGCGAAATGAGTTTGCGTGTTTATTTTTTAATTCTGCCGCTTGTGGTTTGCATGAGCGGTTGCTGTAAGTGGGAGAATCCCGAGATTCCTGCGCGGTCGATTTTCCCAAAATCCAGAATCGCTCCTGATGCGGTTGGCTTGGAAGTAGCACTGGCCCAGTTAGATACCCAGCAAAAAGATGATTTCGAGTTATTTTGGAATCAACTAGACCAACAGGCTTTGCCGTTAGGGTTGCGAAAACGATTGGACCAGAACGGGCTACGCGCGGCGGTAATGGCTTCTGCTGCGCCGGCGATACTCCATCAGTTGGTTGATCCTCCTCCAATTCTGCCCGACAACTTAAATAGTTTGGAAAAACAGCTTTATTTTAAAGGTCTGTTAAGAAAAAAGCAGCGGATGATCACTCATGACCGAATTTCAAATCGGGAAGGTGAGTTGTACTCGGTTCCAGTTTCTGACATTCACCCACAATTCAGTTGGAGCATTCGCAATGGTGACTTAGAGACTCCGGGAGCGGGGGCGGCCGTTCGAGGTGGAGTTAACATTACAACCTTTCCTCAGGGTGACGGGACGGTCAAACTGTTAATTGAATTTGAAATTCATCATGGAAAATCTCGTCCGCAAATCGCAGAACGTTCTTTTTTTAAAGAAAATCGTCAAGCAATTCATCGAATAGAAGAATTGAAATTTGAAACTATTCTGATGGCGGGAGAGTCGCTCGTTCTGGCTCCTACAGCAGATGTTGCGGACTTGGGAAAGCTGTTTTTTGGAGCAGCGCGATCGGAAGATAATCAGCCTGACTCCCCCCCCAGTGATTCGCCGACTACCTCACATCGATTGCTTTTGGTGCGAATTGTTCAAACGCAAATGGATGACTTGTTCAATGATTCTCGCTTTGTGGAGAAGCTAACGACGGCCTTTGCGGAGTGATTGATTTCAGTTTGCGGGTTTCTGCCAGGCTGCGGTAGAGACGCTAGTCTCGGGCTTGGCAACTAATTCGTTTTGATTTGGCCAAGAATCTTTCTGTGCGCGATTTTACCTAGGCTTAGCTTAAGGATTTTAAAGATTATTCCTGGGTCATAAGGCAGCGGATGTGGAGCGATTCTGGGAGCCGTAATTGAGGTTTAAGGTGGTGTTTTTTTGCTTAGGAATTCTATCGCACCTTTAATCGGTCTTGATGTTTTTAATTCTCCGCTTGGAAGTCTTGCAATGTTTCAGTGGCCGTTTTACGCAGGTCATACATTCCGAACAACCTAGTGAAAAGTCTTGGTTAGAACGTAGGCAGCCATTGAGTTTGATCCAATTGAGCCCGATAATGCGAGAGTTAAAAGAAAACGAGTTGGCTTCTCACCATTCCATGGGCGTCATGTTTTGGCTTCACAGGGCGAAGTTAACGTTTCAACAAGAAAAAGCGGAGAACAATTCATGCCATTGGTACCACTAAGAGTCATCCTTGATCATGCAGCGGAGAACGATTACGGCGTTGCCGCGTTTAACGTCAACAACATGGAGCAGATCCAGGCGATCATGGAAGCTGCGAATGAAACAGATTCGCCCGTGATCGTTCAGGCATCACGGGGAGCAAGATCTTACTCACAAGATAACTATTTGCGTCACCTAATGCTTGCTGCAGCCGAGCTTTATCCTCACATTCCAATTGTAATGCACCAGGATCATGGCAATAGCGTAGAGACTTGCATGAGCGCCATCGAGAACGGTTTTACATCGGTCATGATGGATGGATCGCTCGAGGAAGATGGAAAGACTCCTGCGGATTACGATTACAACGTCCGAGTGACGGCAGAAGTGGTCAAGCAGGCCCACGCCAAAGGCGTTTCAGTAGAAGGTGAGTTAGGTTGCCTCGGATCTCTTGAGTCAGGAGAAGGAGAGCAGGAAGACGGACACGGCGCTGTGGGAACGCTGACCAAAGAGCAGCTGTTGACCGATCCCGAAGAAGCCGAACGATTCGTTGCGGAGACCGGGTGTGACGCACTGGCCGTTGCGATTGGAACGAGCCACGGTGCTTATAAGTTTACCCGCAAGCCAGATGGCGAAGTGTTGGCAATGGACCGCATTGTCGAAATTCACAAACGTTTACCGAATTGTCACCTCGTCATGCACGGTAGCAGCAGTGTGCCGCAAGAGTTGCAAGATATTATCAATGAGTTTGGTGGAAATATCCGTCAGACTTGGGGAGTTCCCGTCGAAGAAATTCAGCGTGGAATTAAACACGGTGTTCGAAAGATTAATGTCGACACCGACAATCGGCTGGCGATTACCGGTGCAATTCGTAAAGTCTTGCAGCAAACCCCTGAAAAATTCGATCCTCGGGATTACTTAAAGCCGGCACGTGCGGCTATGAAAGACGTATGCGTTGCTCGAATGACCGAATTTGGACAGGCTGGAAATGCGTCTAAACTTCGAGAAACCTCAAAAGCATAGCCATTGGCGTTTGCTTTAATCTCTGATAGTTGATATTTACTGGAGTCGTGTCGTGTTGGCACGACTCTTTTTTTGTGCAGCTCCCTTTAAATTTTACAGAGCTTGGGAATTAACAATGAATATGACTGATTCGGAAGGCGGAGGCGAATCGCCTGCGTGGTTTGATGAACGCGAGAGGCTTTTGTTGGCTCCCTACGCGATGTTTAGTTCAAATTCCCGGGGGCGAGTTCATCAGGAGCCAGGTCATGCCTATCGTGGGCCTTTCCAGCGTGACCGTGACCGAATTTTGCATAGCTCCGCGTACCGCCGTTTAAGCGGAAAAATGCAAGTCTTTACCGGGGAGATGGGGGATTATCATCGTACGCGACTGACACACACACACGAGGTTGCGACCATTGCTCGAACACTCGGTCGAGTTTTGAGATTGAATGAAGATTTGATCGAAGCGCTGGCGCTGATGCATGACATTGGCCACCCGCCCTATGGACATGCCGGTGAGGATGCATTGGACGAGTGTGTGGCCGATGCCGGCGGTTTTTCACATAACCAATTTGGGCTAACGATCGTGCAGGAAATCGAAATTCGATTTCATGATTTTCCTGGCCTAAATTTGACTTATGAATCCTTGATGGGGCAGACCAGCCGGGTGGATAAAGCGTTGAAGGGGCAAAAACCGCTGTTAGAGGTGCAACTTGTTGATGCGGCCGATAGTACAACTTATGACGCACATGATGCGGACGATGCGATTAAGTTGGGCTTAGTTTCCATTGAAGATATGAAACACCTGGAATTGGTAGAGGAGTGCCTGCATTTTGTAAAACGTAATTACGCTTCTTTGAATCCGGAATTATTGCGTAAGGCACTGGTGCATCGATTAATTGAAAAGCAGGTCACGTGTTTGTTAAGTCATTGCCAAAGAGAGCTCCGGAGATACGATTTCCAAAGTGTTGAAGAGGCGCGGTCGAGCGAATTTGTGATTGGCCTGCCCGCGGACATTGCTCAGCAGAAACAGCAGCTGGAGGCTTACCTATATGAAAATGTTTATCGTCACCCGAGTCTGATCAAGATCCGTGAGCAGGCTCAAGCGAGGGTTAAAAAGATGTATGTTACTTACTGCGAGAATCCCAGCTTGTTCCCCCCAAAGTACCAACCTCGAGCTGAAGATGTGGGGGTAAGGCGAATGGCAGTCGAATATATTGCCGGAATGACAGACCACTTTTTTGAGCAAACATATAAAAACACCCATTCCTAGGAAATTTTCTGCTGTTTGCTGCGATGGAATCCTTCTGCAGACTACCTTTTCGCTTCAAGGACACCTAAAATACGTTCACCTAGGGATTAGGATAATTGGCATACAAGGCGAATGAAGGTTTTTATTTGGTTTTTGGAGTGGATTCACTTCGAACACCCGTTCTTTTACCTAAATTTTTCCGAGGCTTTATCGAATTATTTTATTAGTCGCGTTGCAATCTTTATTTCTTCATCGCGACTATCAATAAGAAGGATTAGTGGATCATGGCACTTTGGATATTACGCGGCCTATTCCTGTTGATCGCAATTGGAATGGGCCTTTCGTTGACTGTTGGACATGACATTGGCAGTACTGGAGGTGAGTCGAATGGCGAATTGGCGAGATGGGCGGTCTTCGTCATCTTTATTCTCAGTTCGGTTGGAATCGTGGTGCTCGATGTTTGCGTAAGAAACAAGCGAATCGATATGATTTCGAGTGTTTATTTTGGCTTGGTCGTTGGTTTGTTTTTGACTTACGTGGTTGACCTAGCGTTAAAGCCGTTGTTTGGATTGGGTTTTGATACCAAGATTTTTGGAACGACGCTTGAACGCGACTTGCTTCATTTGATCATCGTATCCTTTGCTGGTATTTCGCTGTGTTATTCCTGTATTAGTCTGTTGTGGCAGACACGCGATGACTTCCGGTTTGTGATTCCCTACGTTGAATTTAGTAAAGACGTAAAAGGTTCCAAGCCCTATGTTTTAGACACTAGTGTTGTTATCGATGGGCGGATCGCAGATGTGATTGATACCGGCGTTGTCGACAACCAGCTCATTATGCCCCGTTTTGTGCTTGCGGAGCTTCAAGGGATTGCTGACAGCAGTGACAAAATGCGACGCTCTCGCGGCCGCCGCGGCCTCGATGTGTTGGATCGTTTGCGCAACAGCCAAAACATTGATTTTAAGATCTATGATCGCGAGTTGCCTGAAATGCAGGGGCAACCTGTCGATATGAAGCTTTTATTGCTTGCTCGCCATCTTGAAGGGAAAGTAGTCACCGGTGACTATAATTTGAATAAGGTTGCGAAGCTGCAAAATGTTCCGGTCATCAATTTGAACGAAATTGCAAATTCCCTCAAACCCGTTTTCTTGCCTGGTGAAGAAATTAATATTCGTGTCGTCAAAGCTGGCGAAGGAATGGGGCAGGGTATCGGTTATCTTGACGACGGAACGATGATCGTCATCGAAGAGGGAAAGGATCACATTGGTGAAGAAGTAAACATCACCGTTACCAGCATGCTCCAGACGAGTGCTGGCCGGATGGTATTCGGGAAATTCGAATCGAATAGTTAGTCTAGGATTTCCGCAATCTGCTCGTTGGTTTTCACAACGCCAGTCATAAAGATTTTGGAAGTACCAAACGGCTCGTATGGTTCGGCTTTCCTAAACGATTAGCTGATCAACGTGCAGGCGAAAAGACCTAGCATCAATGAAAAGAACATCAGCGTGTAACGTTGGACTAGGGTGCGATCAAGCGAATTAAAGCGTGCTGCGACAGTTCTCATTTTATTCCCCTTTGAATTTTGTTTTCAAAGGGTATCTATACAAACGGCGTGCCAATGTCTTCGATTAGAAGAATTCGATTGTATTAAGCGATTTTCGAGCTGAATAGCCGTAATCGCTTCTGTCAGGGTGATTTAAGAAAGTTTAAGAATGAGACAAGTGTCGTCGGGTTGACGTCACTCGTGAATTGCGGCATTGCGTGAGATTATCCCTTCGAATGCAGAAACCAGCGCGTTAAGGTTGGTTTTCAGAGCCAATGGCACCGCGGCTTTCCTAACATGCAAAAAGCTGAAAGTTTCGGTGACCGTTGCCAGGCAATATTTTCAAAAGTTATTCCAGTTCCTCGGTTCTGATATTTAACTTATTTCTCACTTCGCAAGAGTTGGGTGATATGTTTATGCGAGTTCAAGATTTACGTTCGTAATTAGCTTTCAAAACAAGTCTTTGTTAGCGAGCGACTGGTCGCGAATTCGATCGTCCGAGTCCCATGGTGGAGCTTTCAATTGGGATTTTGGGTTTTAGTTTAAAGAAGCGTTCTATAGAAATTCAGTCAGCGACGTCTAACCTCTACTTTGCTGGCTGACAATGGAGCTAGACAACGTTTCTAGATGAGGACACCCGCTCAGTTGCACCACTGGCGGGTTGTTCTTGTTATTTTTGCTGTGTGAAACAATTTCATTTAGTAAGAACCTTCTTTTTGAGAATTCCCTGTCACTGCCAAATGACTACGAAGCCGTTGATTTCTTTCTCAGTCGGTTCCAGAGTCATTGGAAGGATCAAGTGTTTCGTAGTGTACGCAGACCTCGTCCCAGCGGCTTAGGACTGCTTGGGCGGCTGCGGGAACGTAGCATTGTTCATACGGTTCGCCAGCAAAATCAACAACGTTTTGTAGCGAGTCGAAGGTCATGATGGTCATGAACTCTACCTCTGTCTTCAGATTTCTTGAATGTAGTTCGAGGCTCCGATACCCGGTTATTTCCTTTGCTTCGATTTCGGGGCGAATCTTTTGGTCTAATAAAGTCTGATAGGTTGCAGCGTTTTCCGGCGTTGTCCAGCCTCGCCATATACGTTTCACAGCCATAGAGTTTCCCTTTTTGCAGCTTACGGATTCGTGAAATATGAATTGCCTGAGTGTTCTTTAACTAAATCATTTCAACACTACATTTATTGTCCTTCGTTGGCAAAATCTGATAACAAAAAGATTATTAAAACATTGATGATAAAATTACCAGTGGAGTGCAACTAGAGCAGGAAAGTTTTTGAAAACGCTAAACGTGTTTCTTTTATCGTTTACCGCTTTTGACATAGGTGGACACACATCATTAAGGTGCAACTGATAAGAAAGAACAAAGTATTAAGCTCAAATTGTATATGAGTGGGCTGCTGATTTTACAATAAGTTTTTTTCAATTGAATTTTGCAAAACACTTGAGAAATAATAATCGTGCCGACCTTCTTCGAGCCACAGTCTAAAAGTTCGCCTTGGTTGGCGTAAGCTGTTTAGACTATACTGCGTTAATGAAGGCCGTTATTAGTTTGACTCAATCCAAGCATTTGCAACAAAATTTCCAATGATAATCCTCCGTTTTTCTCCGCGTTTTTTATTCCAACTCTGCGCTCGTATTCTGTTTGTTGTGGCCGTTTGGGTTTCTGGATTTTGTAGCCAGACTATCGGTCAGGCCTTGCCTTTGGTCGATCAGGCGAAAGGTGTCAAGTCAACTGATCGTTTTGATGTTCAGCGTTTAGGCGCAATCAATGCTTTTATGGAAAAGGCGGTTGAAGATGGGGTCATAGTTGGGTCGAGCGCGTTAATTTTGCAGGACGGCAAAGAAGCGTTTTTCAATACATGGGGCTATCATGATCGTGCAAATAAAACGCCGATGAGCCGCGATGCCATCTTTCGAATCTACTCCATGACCAAGCCAATAACGAGTATTGCTGCAATGCAATTGGTAGAGCAGGGTAAGATGAAACTAGATGATGCGGTTTTGAAGTATCTGCCAGAGTTTGAAAATTTACAAGTTTTCGTAATGGACAAGCCAGACCGGGCGGCCGACAAAGAACCAAAATTGATGACCGTAAGAGACCTGCTGCGGCACACATCTGGTTTGAGTTATGGGTTTTTTGATGTTACGCATCCGGTTGATCAAAAGTATCTGACGGCGGGGGTGTTGAACACCGATAAAACCTTGGCTGAGACAGTGCAGAAATTAGGCAGGCTCCCGTTGAAATACACGCCAGGAACCTTTTTCGAATATAGCGTGTCTACCGATGTGCTGGCGCGTCTTGTCGAAGTGGTTTCAGGAGAACCGTTTGATGAGTATCTGCAAGAAAATATTCTTACCCCACTTCATATGAGTGATACGCATTTTATTGTGCCCGAGGAAAAAAGAAGCCGTTTGGTAACCATGTATTCTGATGATGGAGCTGGCGGTCTAGTACCAGCAGAACCGGCCCAATCCAGCAAATTCATTGATAATAAAAACAGGTTTTTCTCTGGTGGCGGCGGGCTGTGTTCGACAATTGACGATTACTTGAGCTTTATGAAAATGTTGATGAACAATGGTGAAACAAATGCGGGCCGTAGCATCATTAAGCCAGCGACTTTGAGAGAGATGTTCTCTGATCAGTTGGAGGGAATTGAGAAGCCGCCGACTGGAGGACGCCATGCGGGAACTCCTTGGGGGGTCGAGAATTTTCGGTTTGGCTTGGGGTTTTCAATTAACGAGCCAAAGTATGGCACAGATTATGAATGGTCGGGAATCGCCGGAACACGGTTTTGGGTTAATCCTGAATCGGGTACAGCTATGATTTACATGGTTCAGGTCTTTCCACTGATTGACCATGATCTATCGGGTGATTTTAGGCGGCTCGTTTATGAAGCATTAAAGGAAGAATAATTGCGTTGTTGCGGCAGGCCATGAAGATGCAGAGCGGGCCTGTGTTTTTTTTTCGCATAGGTGATTGCCAATGCATTAAAGGCTTAAGAGGACGAGTTTCGCTTTGGCCGAAAAGGGGCAAGTGGCGACGCACACAAATTCCTATAAAAGTGCCTAATGCTCAACGACGAGGTTCATTTTTTCCTTCTTGACGCAGTTGCAAGTGGACTCGAGCAACTTGTCCCATGAAATTGGTTGTACCAAGCGGGTTGAGTTGTGCAGCTTTTTTCATCGATTGGGTGGATGCCTGTTCGTTTTCGAGCATTTCGTAATAGAGTCCGATATAGAGGTGGGCGTAGTAGCGTTGTAAACGATGCTGCTCGCTATCGAGTTCGACGCTCGGTGAAGTTTGATTGGCTATGGCGAGGACTTGCTCTGGAGTCATCCGTCCGGCATACATTTCGTATATCTGAGACATGGGCACGCGGCGATCCTCTGAAATAGGAATCAGTTTTCTTCGTCCTGCTTCCACGTTGGAGATTTTTGCTGCACAGAGAAGATGCCAAACCGCATTTTCAACATCCTGCGTGTTTACCAGTTGGTGCGTTTCAAATTGTTGGACACCTTTCTCGAATTTTTTTGCGTAATAAAGTGCGAGTCCGCGTTGCCAAAGTCTTGGCTCGAGAGAGGGCTGCAATTCGATAAGTTTGTCGTAGGCGGCAACGCAAGCTTCCATTTGACCTGCCGCAAAGCTGATGTCCCCCAGCATCATTTGGTAGTTGAGATTGTTGGGCTCTAATTCACAAAGTTCACTACAGTTCTTGAATGCGACTTTATATTTTCCCTCGCGGAATGAGCGCATTGCCATCCTTCCAAGCTCAGTTGATTTTTGAGCTTTAAGGAGGCGACCGCCTGCGGTATCTGGATCTTGAGCTGCAACCTGTTGGAAGGCGGCATCTAAATAAAGGGGGGGGGTAATGGGGAACGGGATCCAGAGGATTGCAATTACGATTGCAAAGATCGTGTTTTTACGACGTGGAATGATGAGTTGCTGCATAGGTACCTCGTGAACGCGTTCAATTTTTCGTTATTGTTACCCGTAGGATAGCGAAAAGAAACCGAGGCGTTGGGCAGTCACTTTGAAAAGGCAAGGTGAAGGCGGATTTGTGGACGTTTTTCCCCTCAGACTGGCGTATTATGAGAATCGCCTGCCAGTTTGTACGAGACAGAGCTTCAAGTGGCTGCATCTTAGAGCGGCTACTTCACGGCGACTTGTACTCAAATTGAAACGATTGAAATAGCGCCGGATCCATCGAGCGTCGAATCTTTCAGTGTTCTTTAGTCGACAGAAGGAACTGGTTTATTACCAAGTTGAACCAGTTGGGGCGAGTTGGCGGAGTGAGGCATGTTCGCTGGGCATTGCTGGCAACCAGTGCCGCAGCCTGTCGAAGTCGTTGTTGAAATAGTCTTCCAGCCGCGATAGCACAGCGCACCTGCTGCAACTATAACGATCATTAATGCGATTGCTGTTTGCCAGTCGATCATTGTGATGTCCTAAAACAGATTGTCAGAAATTTGGAACGTCAGAAGAGCCGCAACGTAAGCTAATATCGTCATGTACGTAAACGTAAAAATTGGCCAACGGTAGGAATTGGTTTCGCGGCGGATAACAGCCAGTGTCGAAACGCATTGCGCACATAATGCAAAGAAAACCATGATGGATAGCGCAACTGGAAGCGTGAAGAGAGGCCGGTCCGTTCCTTCCCAGGTTGCCGAGGCGAGGGATGATTTCAGCGAATCAGATTGTTCATCGGTGTTGGCGCCCAAGCCAAAGATGACCCCCATGGTTGACACAATTACTTCTCTTGCCGGAAAAGAAGCAATCGCAGCACTTCCGATCCGCCAGTCCCAACCCAACGGTGTTACCAAGGGTTCAATTAGTTTTCCGGTACGGCCCAGATAGCTGTGTTCCAACTGGTGGGCGTCAAGTCGGTTTTGAGCTAGTGATATCTCTTTTTCCAAGTTAGCAATGTCGATGGAACTCTCAGTAGATCCAAGACTGTCCAAAGTAGTTTGATTCGCGGCAATGGTGGCAAGATCGTTCTTCAAAGAAGCCGGTAAAGTTGTCTTGTTGTTTTGGGGGAAATAGGCCGCGGCCCAAACTAAAATTGTAACGACGACAATCATCGTGCCGGCATCCCGGACAAAAGCCCAGCCCCCATCAAACATGCGTTGCCAAACATTTCTGAGACTCGGCAGTTTATAGGTCGGAAGTTCAAGGACAAAAGACGACGTGCCAGTCTTTAGAATTGTTTTTCTGAGCACCCACGCGATTACCACGGCTGTGATAATGCCTACCAAGTACATTCCAAACATGGTCAGTCCCTGAAGACCAATAAGCCCTCCAAGATAGCTTTTGCTCGGGACAAAAGCGGCGATTAGCAGAACGTAGACTGGCAATCGTGCGCTGCAGCTCATCAGTGGAGCGATGAGCATTGTGATTAAGCGTTCGCGACGGTCTTTAATGACTCGCGTTGCCATAATGCCTGGAATCGCACAGGCAAACGAAGAAAGCAAGGGGAATAACGTAATGCCGCTGAGGCCAATACGCGAGAGGTATTTGTCCAAAAGGAATGCGGCTCGGGATAAATAGCCGGTGTCCTCAAGAACGGCAAGGATGAAAAATAACAGTAAAATCTGTGGAAGAAAGATGAGGACGCTGCCGACACCGTTGATCAATCCGTCGATCAGGAGCGAGTTGAGCGTACCTTCGGGAACGACACTGTTAACGGCGGTTGCGAGGAGGCCATTGAAGCCATCGATGAGGTTCGAGGCAGGTTCTGCAGCCCAGAAGACCAATTGAAACAGGATGACCATTGTCAAACCTGCGAAAAGGAGTCCCCAAAACGGATGGGTCAGCCATGCGTCGAGGCGATCAGTTAACGTAGTTTGGTCGGTTTGCGTCGGGCGTTTTACAAATGAATCGAGGTGTTTTGTAATCCAGTTGTAACGGGCATGCGATTCGCTTTCCGCAATCGAATGGCCTTCCAATTGCATTTGTGCTTGCTCGGTTTTCAGTGTCGCTAGGACTTTTCCATCGACCTGAGATTTCAACTGATCGGTCATAAAACCGTCAGTGTCGAATAACATTCGCGTGACCGCAAATCGCTTGAGTTGACAATCATCTGGACAGGCGGCTTTCAGCCTTTTGATCCGTTGCTTTAGTTCATCACTGAAAGGGTCATGTTCGAAGTCCGGTGCCTTGGAAATAGCCCTGGCCATCGCAGACTTGAGCGCGTCAATTCCAACTCGACGCTTCGCTTGAATTCCCACGACGGGAACCCCCAAGAGTTTTTGGAGCGACTCAAGCTCAATTTCGATTCCGTTTCGAGTCGCGATATCTGTCATGTTGACTGCGATAATCATTGGTTGATGAAGATCGAGTAATTGACTCACCAGAAATAAATTGCGCTCAAGATTATTCGCGTCCACGACACAAAGAATCAGGTCAGGTTTTTGTTCGGCGGGGTCTTCACCCAAGAGCACGTTAACCGTCAGCATTTCATCAGGTGATCTTGGTGCCAAACTGTATGTGCCCGGCAAGTCGGTTAGCTCAAAATAGGTAGCGCCAACTTTGACTAAACCCGTCCGTTTTTCGACGGTGACGCCGGGGTAATTTCCCGTCTGCTGTCTGATTCCCGTTAGCGCATTAAAGAGAGTTGATTTTCCTGTGTTGGGATTGCCCAAGACAGCAACGCGTGCGGAAGTGAGATTGGCGGAATCGTCTTGAGTCATGTTGTTGGGCATCGTTATTTAAGCAACAACAAATGAATCGATCTCACTGGATCGGAGTGACTAAAATCTCGAGTTGGCTGCAAGTGCGGACACAAAGTCGGCTGCCATTGAGAAGTAGAACAATCGAAGTGATTCCGCCTCGACTGACTGAAACTTTCGTCCCCGTGCGAAGTCCCATCTCAGCCAATCTGGCGACTTCGTGGTTGCTTCCCTTGACACTGGAAACTTCGGCCATCTCTCCAGCCCCTAGAGACTGCAGGGGAACAGCCTGCGTTTTGCTAAGTTGTACTTCGGTAGCAGTCGACATTTCGGAATCCAGTGGTATTGAGAACAAGTCTCAATAGTATATGCGATGTATCGCAAGAGACAACACTATTTTCACAAAATACCTAGCGAGAATTACGGGTAAAATCGAGGATTGGGCAGGAATTAATGCCTATAAAGGCCCCAATCGCCAGTTTTCTGAAGGGCAGCAATTCGGGGGGAGGATGGGTTTCAACCTTGGGCTGGGAAGAGGCGTTGAAATCAGGTCAGTTTGCCAGCGATTTTGTTTAAACGATAGTTTGTCGTGCACCGTTAACCCCGCAGAGATTTCACGTTAGGGCTAGGCTCCCTCTTCGACGCGTTGGATGTATTGTCGCAACCGCTCATTTTCATCGGTCATTCCCTTGAGCGCGAGCATGTTCTCGACTCGTTTTACGAGCTCAATTCGGTTAACGGGTTTGGTAAGAAAATCGTTAGTCCCGGCATCAACCGCTCGCTCGATATCTCCCAGTTCGTTGAGAGCAGTTACCATCAAGATCATGATTTTTTTGAGTTGGTCATCAGATTTAATCCGCTCGCAAACCTCAAAGCCGCTCAATTTGGGCATCATAACATCGAGTAGGATTAGGTCTGGTTCGAAAGCAACGGCTTTTTCCATGGTTTCCTGGCCATCTTCCGCAGTGGCCGTAACGCAGTCCAGACCAGTGAGGTAAGCCTCGAGAAGTTCACGATTGGCTTCGTTATCGTCGGCAATCAAAATTCGATGTGGTTGTGTTGAAGAATCCATTAAATTTCAAAGGAGCTAAGTTACATGGGTTCGAAGGGGAACGGCAACGTGTCATTGCATCGACGCGACGGGAAGGGGCGTTTGCATTGGATATGACTTTCCCATTATAGACGCCGCGGTGAATGCTGGAAACGTGAGGTTAAGCATCAGTTTGCATGTTTCGCGGCGTTAGTTTGCTTCATTCTCATTAAAATTCGCCAATAGTTGCTTACCGCGCCATATCGTATAGGCCATGGTGGAATCGATTGGAGCTTCGGCGTTTCCTTCGGAAAACCAAATTACGTGATTTGATTCGACGATGGCAGTCCCTTTTTGTCCATTCTTTGTAGCATCGGCTATCAGCAGGAGTTCTCCAAAAAAACTCGCTGCCGTTAACGGTTGGTGCTCGTCGTAGGCTTCCGCATCTAAATTACTGATCAGTCGGCGATATTCGTTGGGAAAGGTCTGTTGGGCTCGGTGAAGTGAAATTTGATAGATTTCATGGTGGATAGTCTGCCAGCCTGCAAACGCGGCATAGATTTCATCCACTTCAAGATGTTTCAGGTCGGCGGCAAAGGCGTGGGTTAGTGGACCACTGATACCGATGTTGCAGTGCATCTGATCGTCCGAGCCATAGCGATATTCAAACAAGTAGCAGTGAACGGGATGTTCGTAACTGGGCCAGTAAAGTTCGCGACTTTCTAGGAACTTAAGACCGCTGGGAGCCAAGCCCATTTGAGCGGGTTCGGCGAGCCAGATGGCGAGGTGACTTTCGGCCATTGCAATTTCGCCCTGAAATTCAAGAGAGATTTCATCTTTAATGCCCAGTTCTTCAGCGTAGGCAAGGACGCGAAGTCGCGCGACTGGCTGCTCCGCCAGTTGGATTAAAACTTTTTTACCCGACTCGTCATTCAAACGGGCCAATGCTGCTGCGGCTTCCGTCTGAACTCGACGATGTCGCAATTCGAGTGTTTGGTTCAGTTTTCCGATTGCTGGCTCATGTTCCAGTTGCGCAAATGTATCGCACAATGCGACAATCAAAGCGACAGAGTCGGAGACGAGTAGGTTGATTTCAGAAACCCCGAGTCCTTCCGGAAATTTGCCATCTTCAATTTTCCCCAGTTGTCCAGCTAATAGGCCGAGAAGATCAGTTAATTCGTTGATGCGTTCAACGGCAGGGTGGTTTTCTACTTTTTGATGGCGGTAATAGTAATTAAAAAGATCAAAAATTGCGGGGGCAATTTGCGAGTGGCTAGTGCCATGGTTAAGTAGCTGTGAGAGCATCCAAGGGCTTGGTTCGAAATCTGCCTGCATTAACGGCGCGAAGGCAAGCACGATACCGACGCGGTGTTCCGGCGGATCGTCACAAATCAGATCGGTCCAAATCTGAAGGGCTTCTTGGGAGCCTTCGACTGCCATCCAGCGAAGTAAGTGGTTTCTGAGGTCACTGTGATTGGGTGCCAGACGATAGAGAGATTGTACGCTCTGGAAGCGAGAGGGAGTCCATGACTCATCAGAATCGCTTTCGGCGTTCAGTTTGGTTTCTCGTTGTATGAACTGGTGAATAACTGGTTGGATTAGCTGGTCAACTTTAACGCCTCCTTCGGACGTTACCTCGGGCGGTGCCTGCAAGTCGTCTCCAAATTCAAGCAACCGTTCCAACAGGAGATCGACATCTTCGCTCGATAGCCCGGGGATGCCTTGGGAAAGTGATGCGATCCGGGAAAGCTGGCTCGGGTCGGAGAGCGCAAGATGCATGGATTCGGTGATTTCATTGATCATCATGTATTACTTTCATCAGGGAAAAACCCTAATTTTTCGATTCCTATTGGCTTTGAGGGATTGCCTGACGACTGGAATTCGGCATTTGGCGGATCTTTTTCTTCTCTAGCGTTGTTTTCCGTCTAGAAACACAATTCTCACGTTGACCGTTCAAGCTTGTCGGGATAGCCTAATTATCTCATTAGAGCAACCAAAACACGCTGTTTGGATTTAATTTTTCTCTCCCAAATCAACTTCGCCACCGATCGACCTGATCGTCGTGCCAGTTGATTTTAAACCAAGGTCGAGTTGTCTTATTACTGTGTCTAAACAAGTCGTCAAACGCAAACAAATTCTCTCGTTCCAGCATATGGGCTTGTCAAAGAAAATGCTGGAGACGTTGGAGCGAATTGGATACGAAAAACCCTCCCCAGTGCAAGCGGGCGTTGTGCCATTGGCAATGCAGGAATTCGATGTTATCGGACAGGCGCGAACTGGAACTGGGAAAACGGCGGCCTTCGCAATCCCAATTCTGGAACAGCTCGATTTGAGCGTCAAGAAAGCAAAGCCGCAAGCCTTGATTCTTACGCCGACGCGAGAGTTGGCTGTTCAGGTTGAAAATGAGTTCAAGCGACTTTCTGATCAAGAGCGGGTTAGCTGCGTTTGTCTTTACGGTGGTCGTCCGATCCGTGGACAAATCAACCAGCTGGAGCGAGGAGCCCATGTTGTAGTTGGAACTCCTGGACGTGTGATTGACCACCTCAATCGCGGGACCTTGAACATCGACCAGCTTTGGTTTGTGGTACTGGATGAGGCAGATCGGATGCTGGACATCGGATTTCGTCCAGATATTGAGCGAATTTTAAAACGCTGTCCAATCGAGCGGCAGACGTTACTGCTGAGTGCGACCTTGCCTGAGCCTATTCGACGATTGGCCAAACGTTATATGTACCGCCCCAAGGTGATTAATTTTTCGAAAGATAGTGTTGCTGCAAAAACGATTGAGCAATTCTTCATGACGGTACCGGGGGCCATGAAGTACGACATACTGGTCAAGCTTTTGCAGCGAGAAGAACCTGAGCAGGCAATTATTTTTTGCCGTACAAAACTCGGGACGGAAAGGCTGTATCGAAAATTATTCAAGGCTAATTTATTCGAAGGTGTTGGGACGCTGCATGGCGACATGACTCAGTCAGCTCGCGATCGAATGATGAGAAATTTTCGAAGCGGGGGTGTGAAGTTCCTGGTCGCGACTGATGTGGTGGGGCGAGGAATTGACATTACTAACGTGTCTCACATTATTAATTACGATATTCCAGAATTGAGCGAGGATTACGTCCATCGCGTTGGGCGAACGGGGCGGATGGGGAAACAGGGTGTTGCTTTTTCTTTTGTCACTCCCGAGCAAGGTTCTGAATTATCAAAAATTGAACAGACCATTAATAGTCAATTGCTGCCAGACCCACTGCAGGAAGAGATTGACGTAATCCGTGAAAAGACGGAGCCTAAATTGCCGCCGGCAAAACCTAAAAAACGGTACCGCCGGGCACTTTAGTCAATGCAGGTTGTGGAATCGCTGGGCCTGCAGTGTCTTGCAAGCGAATCTACGAAGGACTTAGTTACGGTGTGCGTTTGCGATGCCAGAATCCTCTAACGATGATCCCTCCGCCGCTGAATCATACGCCGGCATTCCGACTAATGAATTGTCGCCGCGGATTGAGGCAAATTTAGCGCAGATCCGAAGCAAGGTTTCGGCGCGTGCCTTTCACTATTTAGGTGTTTGCCTCGGTGAATCCTGGGTTAATTTAAGTGATCCGGATCGGGCCATTAATAATCTTGAGCGGCTGGTTTTTCATTCAGCACCCGCGGTTGAGTCATTGTTTCTAGACCACCAGGATGCGTTACGTGACTTGTTAGTTTTGTTTGCAACAAGTCAGTCTTTGAGTGACACCGTCATCCGGTATGCTTCCGACAACCCTACAGTTTCGCTTACCGATATGCCTGCTGAAAGACGCAAGGTTGAGTGGCTTGAACTCGGATGGTTGAAAATATGGCAGCGTCAGGGAGAGTTGCTTTCTTCGGAGCAGCTCAGTAATTTGCTTTGGCCGGAGCTTGAATCAGTTGATTCTATGGGACAGGCAATGGAGATGCTGAGGCGATTTAAACGCAGCCAGACATTGCGAATCGGCGTTGGGGATCTTTTTGCAGAGAGGCGATTAGATCAGGTTGCTTCTCAAATCTCTCATCTTGCCTCAACCATTGTCGACTGCGCATATCGCTGGTTGCGGAGGCGGTTCGTTGCAAAGTGGGGACACCCGGTTGGATCCAGCGGTCGCGATTGTCAATATTGTGTTCTCGCTATGGGGAAGCTGGGTGGTTTCGAATTGAATTATTCGAGTGATATTGATTTATTGTTTATTTTCGATGAGCCGGGCCTCGTGGCTCCGGCAGGCTCTCATCAAGGCCGTTCGTTACCGAAGCTAACGCATCAGGAATTTTTCGCTCGCTTGTCTCAGCAGCTAGTTAAACTGGTTAGTGAATCAACTCAAGACGGTGCTTGTTATCGAGTTGATCTCCGTCTTCGCCCTAACGGAGGAAGTGGAAAGATATGTCGTTCTTTCGATTCTATGATGCAGTATTACGATCTGCAGGGGCGAACCTGGGAGCGGCAGGCTTTGATCAAATGTAGGCCAATTGCCGGTGACTGTGAACTTGGCGAACGATTGCTCGAGCAACTCAACCCATGGATCTATCGCCGCAACCTAAGTCGAGCGGACATTGGTGGGATCAAAGCGCTCAAGCGAAGAATCGAACGTCGGGCGCGTGACGCGGGTGAAGATGAAACCAATATTAAAACCGGGCACGGCGGAATTCGGGATATCGAATTTGTCATTCAGTTTTTGCAGCTGCTCAATGGTGGTGATCTGCCGGAGATTCGAACCCCTAATACACTCGAAGCGGTCCGGCGTTTAGAGAAAACGAAGTGTTTGTCGCCGGCGGAGTCCACCGTTTTGGCCCAAAACTATCGTTGGCTGAGAGGATTGGAGCACCGATTGCAGATGATGTTCGATCTGCAGACTCATTCGCTGCCGACCGCGTCAGTTGAGCTGGTGAAGATTGCCAAAACGATGGGGCTTATCGAAGGATCGCCTGCGTCGTTGGTGATGCAGTTTCAGAGCACACTCAAGGAAGTGACTGAAAGTAATCGGAAAATATTAGACCACTTACTTCACGGTTCGTTTGGAATGGCATTTGGTTCGATGCGGGATACCGGGGGGGCAGAATATCGACTCGACCGGGAAGATGTTCCCCTCGAAGTTGATTTGATTCTGGATCCGGATCCGGAAATGTCGATGATCCAAAGGGCGCTCGAGCCTTACGGATTTGAAAACATGAAGTCCTCTTATCAGCGATTGATAGAGCTTTCGCAAGAACCAACGGCCTTCCTGGCGAATCGACGCTGTAAGCATTTTTTGGCTTCCGTGGCCCCTGCTTTGCTGGCGGCATTGTCCCAAACACCTGATCCCGACCAATCGTTGGTTACCCTTGCGACTGTAAGCGAGTGTCTCGGGGCAAAGGGAGTATTGTGGGAATTATTTCGATTCAATCCGCCCACGCTCTCACTTTATGTCCGGCTTTGTGCATCCAGCGATTACCTCGTTGGAATTTTGAAAACGAATCCAGGCATGATTGACGAGTTGCTCGACGCGCTACAGCTTGATGGATTGCCTACTCGGGACAGGCTTGAAGCAAACATGATTGAACTGGCGTCGGGGGCGACCGATATCGTGCCGATACTGCACGGTTTCAAAAATACCCAGCACATGCGGGTTGGTATTCGAGACATTTTAAATCGCGATGAAGTTCGTCAAACTCAAAAGTTGCTTGCGGACGTTGCGGAAATTTGCCTGAAAGCGGTGGCGGATTTTCAATATCAGCGATTGCTCAGGAAATACGCTGTTCCGGACAAAAAACAGTTTCCATTGATAGGTGATTGTCCGCTCGTGATCCTCGCGCTGGGAAAACTTGGCGGTAGTGAACCTAATTACCATAGTGATCTGGATGTGATTTTTCTTTATGATTCTGTGGCGATTGCCCCACAATCAATTGGGGAAAAAGGCTTCACAGATTTCCTGCAAGAAGGAATCACTGAGCAATTTTTCTTTAGTGAACTTGCCGCCGCTATCACGCAGACGATTACTCACCATTCCCAATCCGGTCGGTTATACGAAATTGACAGCCGACTGAGGCCGACTGGTAAAAGTGGCGCATTGGCAGTTTCCACGAATGCATTCATTCGTTATTTTTCCTCGGGAAAAGGTCAGCTTTGGGAGCGTCAGGCACTCTGTAAGGCGCGGCCTGTTTTTGGATCGGACGCTAATTGTGAGCGTGTTGAGGAAATGGTTCAGCGGATTGTTTTGGATCAAACCTGGTTGCCAGAGATGGCTGATGAAATTCGAGCGATGCGTTTGGCAATGCAAAAAGATTGCAGCGCTCGTAATCTGAAACGTGGCAATGGTGGCACGGTAGATGTCGAGTTTGCGATTCAAATGCTTCAGTTGAAACACGCAAAAACCAATCCGAAAATCCTTGTTCCGGGAACACTCAAGGCAATCGAGCAATTGGAGCTGGCAGGATTTCTTTCTTCTGAGTTAGCAGAGCGTTTACGAACGGGTTACCGATTGCTGAGGACGGTCGAGGCACGGTTGCGATTAATGAATACTGCTGCGCGTCATGATTTTCCTGAAAATAAAAAGCAGATGGATAAACTGGCTTTTCTATTGCAGTATCAAAGCGCCGCTCAGCTTGAAATAGTCGTTAATGAACAGCGACACAAAATACGTGAGGCGTTCGATAATATTTTTTCAAGCAATGAGTGATCATAAAAAACGCCGGCTAAGAGCCGGCGTAATCGGTTTGCGTTTTAGCTTCGCTTACTCGCCCGAAGGATAGAGGTTGGTGGATAGGTAACGTTCACCAAGGTCCGGAAGCATGACTACAATCATTTTGCCTTCGTTCTCGGGACGTTTAGCTATTTTAATGGCGGCGGAAGCGGCTGCTCCGCAGCTGATACCGCAGAAGAGACCTTCTTGGGTTGCCATGGCTCTCGCCATTGCGACTGACTCGTCATCGGTCACAGTCACGACCTCGTCGATGATGTCGACATTGAGCACACCTGGAATAAAGCCAGCGCCAATGCCCTGGATTTTATGTTTTCCGGGGAGCAGATCCTCCCCAGATTTGCGTTGCGTAATTACTGGACTCGTTGCAGGCTCAACCGCAATCGAAATCAGCTCAGGCTTTTTTGCTTTTAGAGCTTCACTGCAACCAGTGATTGTCCCGCCCGTTCCTACCCCGGCCACTAGAATATCGATTTGTCCTTCCGTATCTCGCCAGATTTCTTCCGCGGTTGTACGGCGATGTACTTCAGGGTTGGCCGGGTTGTTAAATTGCTGAGGCATGAAATAGTTTCCACCCGAATTTGCAATTTCGGTCGCTTTTCGGATTGCTCCGGGCATCCCTTCGGCACCCGGGGTCAGGATCACCTCGGCTCCGAGAGCGGCGACGAGTCTGCGTCGTTCGATTGACATGGAATCCGGCATCGTAACTTGCATTTTATAGCCTCGAGCGGCACAAACGTAGGCTAATGCAATCCCCGTGTTTCCACTGGTCGGTTCGATGATGGTGGTCTCTGAGTTGATGAGGCCATCCCGTTCCGCCGCGTCGATCATCGCCCGTCCAATTCGATCTTTGACGCTCCACAAAGGATTCATGTTTTCGACTTTGGCAATCACACTTGCAACACAGCCTTCGGTGACTCGCCGCATCCGAACCAAAGGCGTATTGCCGATGCAATGAGTAATCTCTTCAAGGATTCCTCGTGAAGTAGACGTAGACATGGTTTGTTTTCCTGAAAAGCGGTGTGAGTTTTTTAGCGGAGCCGGTTTGAACTCAGCGGCGTCCAAGGTTGGTAAGAACTATCGTCATTTACCACCCCCTTCGTAAGCCTGAGTCTATTTGTTTGGCCATCAAGCGGAGTATAGCAAAGCTGCGAAATATGGGTCAACTTTAGTTGTGTTCAGAAGTCGGTTTGTCAATGCTGTCATCGCGATTCGACTGACGGGCACGAAAATAAACGTCGATAAAACAAGGGTTGAGCGAGCTTCGAGCGACGGTTAGAGATCGAAATCTACTTTTGAGTACCCATGGAAACAACACTTCACCGACAGTTGAAAGACGAGTTCTGTGATCCGGGGGCGCATCTCGAAGTTAAATTAGGTGACTATCGAATTGACGTGGTTTGTGGGCATCGGCTGATTGAAATCCAACGGAGCGGCCTCGCTTCGATTCGAGACAAAATACAGCGACTGTTGGAGGATGGTTATACCGTCGATGTTGTAAAACCGTTGGTAATGCGCAAACGACTGATCAAGCTCAGTAAGAAAGGGGGGCGGGAGGTCGATCGCCGTTGGAGTCCAACGAAAGGTTCGATTCTTGATTTGTTTGACGAACTAATTTACTTCACGCGAGTTTTTCCACATCCGAATCTCACGCTGATAACCCCTATGATTCAAATCGAAGAAATTCGATATCCTGGCCACGGGCGCCGGAGAAGAAAGCGCATCAATGATTTTATTGTTCACGATCGTCAAATCCTTGAATTAGAGGATGCGTGCTTTTTTCGAACTCTCGAAGATCTACATCAGTTGCTGCCCGGCGACCTTCCCGCGCCCTTCACGACAAAACAACTGGCGGAAAAACTCGAGATTCCAAGAGATCAAGCTCAAAAAATTGCCTATGTGTTGCGAAAGACCGGGGCGGCGATTGAGGTTGGCAAGGAGGTCAATGCGCTGCTTTGCCGACTTGCTACCCCGGATGAATCTCAGCAATTAATGAAGCAGCGAATACCAACCAAAGAGCCTTCTTATGAATTTTTAGAAGCGTTGAAGCAGCGAACCAAGAAATGATGCCTCGTGAGCGTTGCTCACGAGGATTGTACTCGAGAGTACGATTGAGAATCTGAAGTTGCGCTGGCGATTAAAATGTTCGGTCAATAAAAAAAGCGACCGAGAAATCGGCCGCTTTTCTGGTTTACTGAAAATCTCTGCGAGACTGATTTCAGACTTCCGCTTTCGTACGTGATTCTCGAAGTCCACGGCTGAGGATATCGCGAAGCAATGGTGAGTAGTCTTCGAACTTAGACTCGTCAGGTGAGCCATTGGAATACTGATAAATAGCATCCCGTGGTTTCACGCCAAGAGAGATCAATGTCGAGCTGACCGTCCCGTAGTCTTTTTCCTTAACGACCATGCTCGGGCGACCGGGTGCGGTTGGGGTTCTCGCGAGTACCTTGCTGGCAACCGCCAAAAACTTAACCGGTGAATCGAGCGTTTGGAGCGTTAAAAGACGCTGAGCCATTGCAGCCCGTTCGTCTTGCGGATCGTTTATGTCGCGATCTCCAATAATACACAGTCCCTGTTGTAGTTCCGTGACATCGGTTTCGTTTCTCGAATGGATCATCCAGCCCGAATCCGGGTCGGCCACACAAAAATTGGCCCCGCCGTATTGGCCCGAGTGGAGTTCCTCGAGTGCAAAATCAACAGCAGCTTGGGCAGAGTTGCATTTCAGCATCTCTCGCGTCAATGCGCCGCGGGATCGCGGGTTCATCGGCGTATCGTATTTTTTACGCCTAACTACCCCCACGAACATTCCGTCCTGATTCATACCGAGGTAAGTTCCACCGGTTTGCTGGTCTATACTCGCCAAAATACGAGGTTTCCCAGATTGAATCGAAGGTGCAGGACAAATTCGGTCGAGAGGTTCTTCCCGGTTATAAGCAACCAAAATTGGGGCTTCCGGAACCAAATGATATACGATTGCCAGTAGGCTCATACGTTTTTTCGCTTTTTCAAAGATCAGGATTAATGAAATCGTTTTCCGTTACGGCGAGCCACTAATCTATCGAATTGCCATAGTTTTGATACCCCCAAAAGGGGGGTTATTGTTGCTCCTTTTCTATTTGAACTCTGTAATGTGAACTTGTTTGGATAATACCTAAGTCATTGTCATACTATAAGATAGAGATTTAAGGACGCGTTTGGGGACTGTTCTGGTATTACAAAGCGTGTGGAAAATCGGTTCAAAACGGCCTTTGGACACCCAGTAGGAATGGTATCGGAGGAATTTCCAGAATGTGGTATCCATAGGGGACGCCGATGCGGCTTTCACCTGAAGGTTGCTGTTGGATTAAATTACATCGGTCTCAAAATCAAGAATTCTTTGGGCGAGAGCCGCTAAGCTCCGAATCCTATGCCGTATTTAGACGAACAGTCACAGAGGCTGAGTATTCGCCCATCCCGTGGTCAAGCAGAGATTGAGAGAAAAATCTTTGTTGGGCGGGTATCGGTTGCCAAGAAGAAGGCGCCTTTGGTTGCGAAGTTATCGGGGATTAAGGTGGTTGGTGCTGGAGTGAGTCTAGGGTCCAAGTGGGTTCCCAACGAAGCGCTGAATGCATTGGGGTGCGACGCCGATTGGATTTACCAGCGAACTGGAATTCAGGGGCGTTACCACGTAGCCAATGGAGAGTCGACCAGCGATATGGCGATTCGAGCAGCTGAGCAGTGTCTGGAGAGATCAGGTGTTGCTGCAAGCGAGGTTGATTTAATTATAGTGGCCACGGTAACACCCGATTACCCAACTCCTTCGACGGCCTGTATTGTCCAAGCGCACCTCGGTTGCGCCGCCGCGGCTTACGATTTAAATGCTGCATGTTCCGGTTTTATGTATGGTTTGGTTACAGCAAGTCAGGCGGTGAAAACGGGTTGCAGTCGTAATGCTTTGGTGATTGGTGCTGAGACGCTGACCATGTTGATGAACCCGGAGGATAAAAAGACTTACCCATTATTTGGAGATGGTGCGGGGGCTGTTTTAATTTCCGCGGATGATACAGCAGACGAGGCAGCAGCATCCGGGATTTTGGCCTATCGCTTGGCATCGGAAGGGGGATTGGGAGATGCTCTCAAGGCTCCCGGTGGAGGTTCAAAGAATCCACTGAGTCAGGAAGTGCTCGACCGGAAAGAGCAATATTTGGTGATGGATGGGCGGACAGTTTTCAAGTGGGCCGTGCGGTTGATTCCTGAGATTGTTAACGAAATGCTTGAGAAAGCAGAGCTCGACTTATCGGACGTTGACCTTTTTATTCCACATCAGGCGAACGTCAGAATTATTGATGCGGCGGTTGACGAATTAGGAATTGAAAAAGAGAAGGTTTTCGTCAATTTGGATCGTTACGGAAACACCTCGGCAGCGAGCATTCCAATTGCAATCGCCGAGGCGTTAGAGCAGGGCCGAATCAAACCTGGAGATAATGTACTGATGGTCGGGTTCGGTGCCGGATTGACCTGGGGTGCTTGCCTGTTTCGCTGGTAGTCGGCTGTCGCTGCTGAAGATTGAGAGCAGAAAATTCTGATGAGGCACTTGCTTGAAAGGCCGATCCAAGAGTTCTTTACTGCGCTGAATCGCCGGTGAGCCTGAAGGCCGATCAATCGAGGGGAAATTCGTCGTTGGCTGCTTTATCACCGTAGAGTGGCAAGTATCGGTAGTAAACCTCAAGTGTCATGCAGGCGAGGGAGGTCGAATAAAGACGCCCTCCTCGTTCAGCGGCATGCCCATTGTCGAAGTGCCAACTTCCGGCCATGTTCCCTTCGGTCTCTTGCGATTTTACAAGGAAATCACGCATTTTCGAGTTCCAGTTCTTCCATTTTTTTCCACCAATATGCTTCATTGCTTGCGTGGCATAATAGTTGTAGTACATATCGGCGGAAGTTTTTGATGCCATGCTCGGTCCGCGTTCGGCAAGGGCTTCAATTCCGCGTCCGAGTCCCGGGACTTCTTTGTCCCATCCCATGTACATTCGGCACAAGAGACCAACCGCCGTGCAGGCATTGGCTGGCGTTCCGACGGGCGGTCCGGCATAGCCGTAGAACGCACCGCCACTAGACGAAACACTATCGAGAAACTTCTCGACTAATTGGTACGTTCTGGGTTGGATTGCCAAGCCTGAGATTTTTCCACTTTTCAGTGCCATCAACTGCCAACCTACTGCGGAGGTATCTCCGGGCTGTCGTGGCTGATATCTCCAGCCGCCACCTACAGGGTCTTGTGCCTGTTCGATGTACCACAGAGATCCTTGAGCGTAATTTACTAACTCAGGATCTTTGGTCATCGCGTAGGCTTCGCAAAGCGCGATCGACACTAAGCCGTGCGAGTACATGCTTCCGCCGGGTTCAAGATAAGACAGACCTCGCTGAGCTCGCTTAGCGCGACCCATCAGGAATATTAAACCTCGGCGGACTTCGTCTTTATACTCACCGGTTTGATGGGTATGCCCCGCGCCGAGCAACGGTAGAATTGCAAGTGCGGTTGCGGCGCCACGTGCTTGAGGAATGCTACCGGGATCAGGGCTGTCTCTAAAATTCCCAGGCCCCATTGTATGATCGAGGCTCCAGCCACCATCTTCTAGCTGGTGTTTCACAATCCATTTGAGGGCAAGTGCGACGGATTCTTCGGAGGAGGAGTTCCCACCATATTCTTTTAAAAGTTGACCTTTTGAGTTGCCTGAGCGACTCGATGTTTCCGAGCTCATATCTGCGGTTTCGAGTGCACCCAGCATTTCGGATTCGAGGGCGACTTCGTCTGCACCGAGGATGTTCCCAAAATCGACATCAGCTTCCGGAAGTGCAGTATCTACCATTTCGGTGACTTCTGTTGTCTCTTGTTCTGAAAACTCTTGCTCGACCGCTTCTTCGACATTGAAGTCCAGTGTGTCGAAGTTCATTTCGAAGGAGTCGAGAGCTTCTGCTGCTTGCTCTCCGGCTTGAAGTGAGACAACCTTACTCTCTTTGGTGGGCATGACCAGAATCGCGAGAACAACGATAATGGCGATATGGCACAAAAAGCTAACGAGCCAGCTTGGCATCACGTTAAATAGCAAAAACCGACTTCCGCCTTCGTTGTCGTCGAAGCCCTCTTCAGAATTCTCTGGATTCTCCGGTTGTGGGTCACTCGTTGGGCGGGGTGGTTGTTGGTTCATATTCGCCTCTGACAGCTCTAATCAAATTCGATGCCGAATGGCATCTGAAACAGTATACCGTATTTTTGGCCCTTTTCTCTATTATCGCCCATCTGATAGAAATTAAATTCTACCTTCGCCTCAACACGTTTAATCCTAACAATTGGTACTTAACGATGCGTTGATTCTGCTATCTATTATTCCCTCGCGTTTTTATTTTTCCATACCTTGGTTTACTGTTTGTTTCAAGAAACCAAGAAAAAACGAGATGCTCGATTGAAAGTTCGCAAGTCAGCATTTTTCAATAGTTTGTTTGAGGAGTTATTTTGAAGGTTGAAATTATATCCACTGTCGCGGAGCTTTCTGAGATCGTGCAAGGATTGAGGAAAAGTGGCCGCACCATTGGAGTTGTTCCAACGATGGGGGCCTTGCACGAAGGGCATCTCAGCCTTGCGAGGGTTTCGCTGGCGGAGAATGATGAAACAATCACGACAATTTTCTTGAATCCAACTCAGTTTGCTCCTCAGGAAGACTTGTCACGCTACCCGCGGACATTAGAAAGTGACATCGAGCGACTCGCTGCCGAGGGCGTTGGCTACGTTTTTGTACCTAGCCATGAACAGGTTTATCCAAAAGGTTTCACAACGAGCATTAAACCGCCGGCGGTTGCTAGGCGACTCGAAGGCGAGTTTCGACCGACCCATTTTGGAGGCGTCGTAACGGTAGTTCTTAAACTTTTGAATATGACTTGTGCAGATAAGGCTTATTTTGGGCAAAAGGATTTTCAGCAGGCGATGGTGATTCGCCAGATGGTTCGAGATTTGAATGTGCCAACAGAAGTTACAATATGTCCAATCATTCGAGATCAGGACGGATTGGCTTTGAGTTCGAGGAATGTTTTTCTTTCGACTGAGGAGCGCGCGATTGCTCTGTCGTTAAATAAGACCCTTCTTCATGTTGAAGCTCAGATTCGAGCGGGGCAACGGGACGGATTTGAGGTGGTCACAGAAATGAGACAAATGCTGATAGATTCTGGTGTGGAGCGGATTGATTATGCGATCATTGCTCATCCCGATTCTTTAGAAATGGCCGATCCGGTTGTTTTTCCTGCGGTTGCCTTAATTGCCGCGTATGTCGGTGAAACTCGCTTACTTGACAATCGAGTATTCTCAGAGGATTGATTTTTTGAATAGTAGACTTTGTTGTGAAACAGGCGAAGCTTCGTAGATTCGAACTACTCTAGCCGAAACCGATAACTTTCGGTTCTAATTTGGGGATAGGAACGCGCGGCAATCGGGGATGGGTTGGCTTGCGAATCGAGCAACTGAGAAAACAAGCATGAATCAAACACTAATTTTTATTCCGCACTGGGTGTTTGAAGGACCGTTGTTGGCCGCATGGCTAGTAATTGGTGTAACAGTTCTTGGTTTTCTGTTGATGAAACACGGACTCGGTCAGGAGACATGGAGTTTTGTGCCGGTTTTTGCCGCGGTGGCTTTGATGATTCAGTTCGTTCTACCGGTCCTTGAGATCTCCGGAATTAATCCGGAGGACCCAACGGGTCCTACGATCACCATTGGGCTTGCTATTCGCGGTTACGGTATTTTCCTCGTGTGTGCCATTGTTTCCGGATTTACACTTGCGATCTTTCGAGCTCCAAGCGTTGGGTTAACTTCCGATCAAGTCATTAGTCTTGGTTTTTGGATGATTCTCGTTGGTATTGCGGGTGCTCGAATATTCTATGTGATTCAGAAATCTGATGATTTTCTTGCCAATGGCGCATCGTTTGGCCAACTCCTTCTCGCTGTTGTCGATATGACCAAAGGAGGGCTTGTTGTCTATGGCAGTTTGATTGGGGGAATGATTGCCGGAGTTACTTATCTGAAATGGAATAAATTGCCGCTTGCCAGAACTGCAGATCTGGTTGCTCCCGGTATGGCCCTCGGGCTGGCGATCGGCCGGTTGGGGTGTTTGATGAACGGCTGCTGCTACGGGGGGGTCTGCGAGGCTTCGCTTCCGAGTGTGACCTTTCCGCCGGGTTCGCCCCCTTATATGGCTCAACTGGACAGTGGTGCTTTAATTGGAATAAAGGCGACTGAGAATCTCGATCCAACGTCTAGTTTCCGATGGATTGCCGAGGCTGTGGAAGAAGGCAGTCTTGCGGACGAGCAGGGAGTGCAAGTGGGAGACGAGTTTTCGATCAGTGCTCCAGACGAGCGGTACATTCGTTTCGAGAAAAAAACTGGTTCCCAGTCGCTTGCGTTGTTAATGAATCTAGAGAGTAATCGTAACGGTGGAGCGGCAGCGCCACCGATCACCGTGCCAGTGGCCGATTTGCCAGCTCGATCGAGGGCAGTTTATCCAACACAAATCTACAGTGCGATTAATGCATTTCTTTTATGTCTTGTCCTGTGGCTATACTGGACGGTTAGAAAATACGATGGAGAAGTGTTTGCTTTGATGTTGATTCTTTATTCGATCGGTCGATTTTTGATGGAATTGATTCGTATCGACGAAAAAGGACAGCTTGGCACTGGGCTTACGATTTCTCAATTAATCAGTGTTGCCATAATTATTCTTGGTATTTCTCTGCTCGCCGTTGCGAGGCGACCTAATGCAAAGCCGGCTTTGCCTGCTTAAATCTCGGAATTTATTGGTAAAATTAGCTACAATTTCTGTAGTGATAGCTGGCATTGATGACAATCACCGTCTGTTTGCTGTTTTTTGGGAACTAAAACAGTGCTTTTAAAGTCAAAGCAATGAACAATCTGAAGGCAAAACACGAGGATCGCGAGTGGATCTGTCGAACTGTCGACGGGGATGCCGAGTCCTTTGGTTTTTTGGTTAAAAAATACCAAGATCGCCTTTATAACGGCATGGTTCAGATCCTTAGAAACGAGTCCGAAGCGGAAGACGTGGTCCAGGATGCTTTTGTGTTGGCCTTTTCCAAGCTGGATTCTTTTCAGGGTAAGAGTGCTTTTTTTACTTGGCTATACCGGATTGCTTACAACGTAGCGATTACCAGGTTGCGTCGAAGAAAACTTGGCATATCCCTTGATGGTGACGATGCCAGAAAGCGTTTGGCAATTCCAGACAACGGGCCATTGCCGAATGATCCAATTGAAAAACAGGAAGAAGCGGTTCAGCTATACGAAGCGCTAGACCAGCTTTCGAGCGAACACCGTTCGATTTTGGTTTTAAGAGAGATGGAAGAACTTGATTACGATGCAATTGCTGAAATTCTAGAATTGCCAGTGGGTACAGTGCGAAGTCGATTGCATCGAGCGAGAATTCGATTGCGTGAGCTTCTAGAAAAAGCCATGGATAAAAATAGCGATTGATAAAAACAGCGATGAAGCGAGACGGTGCAAAATTACTTGGTCGCGTGGTGAATTAGAACAATGACAGGCAATCTCAACGAAGGCGATTTCGAACGACTGAACGTCGAGCGACGGCTGACCGCTTACTTTGATAACGAGTTGGAGCCAGCGGAGCGGGCTGAAATCGAAACGATGCTGGCTGAAAATCCGGATTTGCGTGGATTGCTTGATCAGTGGCAAAAAACAGGGGACTCACTCCGGCAACTGCCTGGGTACGGGTTGGGCGCTGATTTTACAGCAGGTGTTCAAGCAAAAATTGACGCGATGGCGACGGCTAAATCGCAGAGGCCATCGGTGGTGGCTTCTAGTTGGGACAGTCAAAAAATCGGCATGAGTGGAATCGTCGCTTTGGCTGCGTTGCTTTTGCTGACGTTGTTTGTCTTTCCAAGTTTGGTTGGAGACGGGCGAGTCCAACAGGCAGATTTGGTCGTTAACGAGAAACCGGCAGTACCTCTTGCATCGCCGCCGAAGGAGAAGGCCAAGCCAATCCTTGCCCCCAGGAACATTTCGCTGCCTAGAACTTCGAACCGCATTTCAGGTGCGACCCGGTCTCGGGCAAAGTCGCGTGGTATCGAACAAGTCTTGTTGATTCAGAATGCAGCTTTGTCGGATCTCGAAGCTATTTTGAAACGCCATGAAATACGCATCGTTGACTCCAACGGTAAAACGCCGGAGGGCACTCATTTTATTCCGCAGGCGAAGCAGGGGATGGAGGCGATACACATTGTCAGCCATCAAGGGAGTATGCAGAGTGCGATCAATGAAATTGCGGATCATGAATCCATCATCGTCACTGCCTTTACCATTCCAGGGCAATTGGAATCGCGTGAAATTGGCAGTTCCAGGTCTGTTGAAAAAGAGGAGGCTTCGGCATTGCAACTCCAACCGATAGCGTTAAACAGTGCGGTTGCAATCTCTCGAGAGATCGAGGAGTTAGATCAATGGTTCAAATTAGGTGACGAGGCGGGGGATAGGGAGCCAATCGAGTGTTTGCTCCTCATACAAACGGTCAGCCAGCGTTAGAAACCTTCGCCCGTGCAGAGTGAGTCGATTTTCCCAAATCAGATTCTTCAAATTGTGTGCGGGCATTAGCAATGGCTCTCAGATGCACCGCTTCGTTGCATCCTTCAACATGTTTTCCACGATGCGGGACCCCCACGCTAATCTGCATATTCGTTTAGCTTTATCTGACAATCTTGTTATGGGGAACTTGAGAAGCGGGCTTTAAGCCGTGCAAACTTGGCTTCTGGCGATTTCGATTCGCGGCGAAAAATGTCTTGTTGGATTTTTCTTTTTTTGGCTTTTCACCACCGCTGATCCGGTTACGCTTTGTTTTCGAGAGAAGATTCGAATAGCGATCTAATTAACCGATCAAACATCTAAACGATAGAACAGACTATGGAAAACCAGCCTGAAGCCGCCCTTGCCGTTGAGGAATCCAAGGTTGTTGTCAGCGAAAACGCGACGACGAAGTCAGAGCCGTTTATTGGCCAGTGGAATCAGCTGATTTCAACGACCAACTGGGATAAAGGTGAGATTATCTGTCAGTGGCGCGATTCTTTGGAATCTAATGACGTGCCAGTGACGGACTATTCTGATGAGGCTTGGAGCCAATTGGTTGGAGGGGTAACACCACAACATGTTGGTCGTTTGCGTCGTACGTTCGAGCGATTCGGGCACATCTATCGTGAATACGATGGCGTCTTCTGGAGTCACTTTTACGCAGCGCTTGAGTGGGACGATGCAGAGATGTGGCTCGAGGGTGTGGTTCAGAATCAATGGTCTGTTTCCGGGATGCGAAAGCAGCGTTGGGAAACACTTGGCAAGGTGGGCAATGAGCCAATGGATTCTGAGATTGTAGTGTCGGAGCCCGCGGAGGAAACACAATCCCTCGCTCTTTCCGAGAGGGCTCGTAACAACGACCGGGACTACATGGAAGGCCCAGTTCACGAAGGCCCTGATTGGGGGGATGGTGAGCGACCGGAGGGCAGTTCGACTTCGAGTACGGCAACGCTCGATGAAGAATCCAACTCCGAATCAACAGTTGAACCGCCGCATGAGGTGCGGCCGTTTGAATCTTTCACCGACTTACCAGACGACGTGATGGAGGCTGCCAGCGATTTTAAAGTCGCGATTATCAAACATAAGGCCGGGGAGTGGGAAGAGATTAGTCGCAACGACATGATTGCCTTATTAGATGCCTTAAAGCGATTGACCGAGTTGGCGCCAGTTTGATCAAAGTTGCTGGTTTATTAAGTTGGGCATTTTCGACTCAAACTTAATAGCAAAACGTAAAATTTTAATAACGGCTGATTCCATTTGAATCGGCCGTTTTTTCGTTGATTTTTCGGGTTGGTTGACTTCGGATCGAAGGAGTCTTGCGATCGAATGCGGCCATGGTGTTTCAATGATTTACAAGATTTATTTTGCAAGTTTCACAGCGGACAATTCTCCGGTGAGCCAATTTTTTTGGGGACACGGACGAGATTGGTGAAATTCAGTCGAGAATCTGTTAAAACGCTATTTCTCAAAAGCTTGTTTTCCAAAATATAAATCTAAGAGAGAGCGAAGTATGTCGACCAAAGTTGCAATTATCGGAGCGGGTGGAATGCTCCAGTACCATGCCGGCGGATTCAAGCAAGCGGGAGCGACGATTGTGGCTTTGGCCGATATGAATGAAGCTGCGGCCACGACTGCGGCGGAGGAATGGGAAATTCCCAACGTTTATACAGACGTCGAGGCTATGTTGGCTGAGTCCGACGCCGATGCGGTCAGCATTATCGTTCCCAATAAGTTCCACGCCTCATTGGCAATTCAGTGTCTGAATGCTGGGAAGCATGTTTTTTGTGAAAAACCGCCAGCTTTAAATGCGGGTGAGGTTGAGTTGATGATCGCCGCTGCCGACAAGGTGGGGAAAAAGTTGATGTTTAATTTTAACAATCGCGCCCGCCCCGAGTCTTATCAGATGATGGAGCGTCTAAGTGATGGTTCTCTCGGTACAATTAATTCGGCCCAAGCAAAGTGGATTCGACGCACCGGCATTCCCGGGTTTGGAGGTTGGTTTACGACCAAAGCTCTTTCGGGCGGTGGTCCTCTAATCGATCTGCTCCACATGGTTGACCTAGCCATGCACTTTATGGGGTACCCTGAACCCGCCTTTGTTCTTGGGCAAACATTCAATGATTTCATCGATGACAAAGACTTCAAGGGCCCCTGGGGTATTCCCGATAACGCGGACGGGGTCAACGATGTTGAAGCGGCAGCGCACGGTTTTGTAACGTTTAAAACCGGGCAAGTTCTTTCCTTGCAGGTCTCTTGGGCTGAAATGGTAAAGCGGGAAGAGGTTTCTGTTGTATTTCAGGCAAGTAAAGGTGGCGGCAAGGTGGAACGGTTGTTCGGGACCGATGGGCTGGATGAGACTGCAATTGATACCTGTGAGATTTACGTTCAGGAAGATGGCCAGTCAGTAGATAAGACGATCACAGTCGAGGAGTGTGAGGATATGGGACGAATTCGCTCGGCTGCCAATTTCATTGGCGCCATCGAAGGAACCGAAGCCCCATTGAATACGCCTGAGCAAGCGTTGAGTTTGATGCGGACGATCGATGCTATTTACGCCTCGGCGAGTTCGGGGACGCCAATCGCAGTTTGAAGCCAGGCATCTGGTTGAAAACAGTCGAGTGGTTCTTCCGTAATTTAAATTAATTATTCAGATAAATTCGAGGTTCTAAAATGTCGCTAAATCGTAAACTTCGCATGGGAATGGTCGGCGGTGGCCGTGGTGCGTTTATCGGGTCAGTGCACCGGATGGCTGCAGCGTTGGATGGGAAAATTCAGTTGGTAGCAGGCGCGTTTTCGTCGGATCCTGAAAAGAGTCGGCTTTCGGGCGAAGATTTCATGCTTGCTCCTTCGCGGGTGTATTCAAGCTATCAGGAAATGGCAGAAAAAGAGTCAGCCTTACCCGCAGACCAAAGAATCGATTTTGTTTCAATCGTCGCCAGGAATGATCTCCACTACGATGTTTCGAAAACATTTTTAGAAGCTGGCTTTAACGTGATTTGCGAAAAGCCACTGGCTTTCTCTCACGAGCAGGGAATTCAGTTGGCTAATGTGGTGGAAACGAGTGGTAAGGTTTTTGCCTTGACGCATAACTACACCGGCTATCCGATGGTCAAAGAAGCCAAGGCGATGGTTGCCGATGGAAAGCTGGGTCGGATTTTGAAAATCGTCGCCGAGTATCCGCAGGGGTATGCGATTACCGCGCTTAATGACGAAGAGGATGGAGCGATTTCGAATTGGCGGATGGATCCAGGGGTTTCTGGAGTATCCAATTGTATGGGAGATATTGGGTCTCACGCGGAAAACTTGGCGCGTTATATCACAGGTCTTGAGATCGATGAATTGGCGGCGGAATTAACGACGTTTATTCCGGGCCGTCCGCTGGACGATGATGGAAACTTGTTGATCCGATACAAGGGTGGAGCCAAAGGCGTGTTGTATGCGTCTCAGATTTCGACTGGAGATGAGAACAATTTAAACATTCGAGTCTATGGCACGGAGGCCTCTTTAGAATGGCATCAAGAGCATCCCAATGAGCTGATCGTTAAATTTGCAGAGCAGCCTCGGCAAATTCATCGGCGAGGGAACGTCTACAATGGAGAAGTATGTGGTAAGTACACCCGTCTTCCTTTCGGACATCCAGAAGCTTTCATCGAGGCATTTGCGAATGTGTATTTGGGTGCCGCGGAAGCGATTGCCGATGAAGTAAATGGAACCTATTCTGGTCCTGAAGACTATGACTTTCCTACGGTACTCGATGGCGTAGAAGGGATGGCCTTTATTGAAGCGGCGGTCGATTCTTCGAAGAATAATGCTGCGTGGACGAAATTATAATTTGGATCTAATTTTTGTGATAAAACACGCATGAATTTGCTTGTTTTCTCTGGAATTTTGAGTGCGGGCCTCATATTGTCGAAAAATGGGGCAGGCTCGTGTTTTAACGATGTCTAGCTTATTTTGTTCGCACTCTACATTTGCCAGCGATAATCTTTTAGAATGACGCCGTCGGCTCGATTAAACAAAGTGAAACAACGCTAGTGAACAACCTTATGATCAGTAATTTAGTTCTCGCTCAAAATAAATTGACCACGATCCAAGTTGTGGGCATCGTTGCAATTTTGCTCGGCCTGTTTTTTCTATTCATTTTTGCAATATTTTTTCTGTCTTATTTTCGCTGGTGGATTCAGTCTTTTTTCACGGGTGCTCGGGTTTCTTTTGTAGACCTAATTGGAATGTCATTCCGAAAAGTAAAAGCGAGTATCATTGTGCCGAGTAAGATCATGGCAGTGCAGGCTCGCCTCAATGAGCCGGAAATGACGACAAAGGCCTTGGAAGCTCACTACCTTGCCGGTGGAAATGTTCCGATGGTGGTAAGGGCTCTGATCGCTGCAAATAAAGCGAAGACGATTAATCTGAGTTTTCGAGAAGCGACTGCAATTGACCTTGCCGGTCGTAATGTCTTGGAGGCGGTTCAGACAAGTGTCTATCCTCGTGTGATTGATTGCCCTGCAAGAGGCTCCTCTCGCAGATCGCTGGATGCGGTGGCAAAGGATGGTATTCAGTTAAAGGTGCGGGCGCGAGTCACTGTACGGTCTAACTTGCAACAGCTGATCGGTGGTGCGACCGAAGAGACGATTATCGCTAGAGTGGGCGAAGGTATCGTGAGTGCTATTGGTTCTGCCCTAACACACAATGAAGTTCTTGAGAATCCAGATATGATTTCCAAAGCGGTATTGGCGCGTCGGCTGGACTCGCAAACTGCTTTTGAAATTGTGTCGATTGATATTGCGGATATCGATGTTGGAGACAATATCGGTGCTCGTTTGCGAGCGGATCAAGCGGAAGCCGATACCCGTGTTGCCCGTGCTCGGGCAGAGGGTCGCCGCGCCATGGCCGTCGCGCAAGAGCAGGAGAACAGTGCTGCGATCGAAGAGAGTCGAGCAAAGCTTGTTTCGGCTCAGGCAGAAGTTCCCAAAGCGATGGCGGACAGCTTTCGTGGTGGAAAACTGGGGATCCTCGATTACTATAAATTGAGAAACGTCCAAGCCGATACGGAAATGCGTAAGTCGATTTCGTCGGGCGGAAATTCGTCGTCAAACTAACCCGGTTGAGGAGCGAACTCGGCCATGGCGCGAGACATTGAAGAATTTTTAAGGAAAGCGGCGGAACGCCGGCAGCAACAGAAAGGCGGCGGAGGCAAGCCTCTGGAAAGCCGTAGACCTGTTCCCCGTCCTCAATCGTCACCTGCTCAATCTCAACGTGTGGAACCGGAGATAGTTGAGGCGGAGGTTGTGCGGGCTAGGCCGTTGAAGCCGCAGGTGCAAAATCACCGACAGAAGCGGACCGAGTTAAAGCCTGCTCCAAGACCAAACCTTCGGGAAGAGAGCGTTGCTGAACATGTTCGGAGTCATATTGATACATCAAGTATTGCGGCTCATGCCGAAAAACTTGGTGATCGTATTTCCAGTGTTCACGATAAAGTAGACGCAAGTATTCATCAGCGGTTGGATCATGATTTGACCGCGATTGATGACACTCCCTCCGTAACCGATAGCCTCTCTGCCGCCGCAATGGAGGATTCGGGTGCTTCAATGGCTCAGCAGTTGCGACGGATGTTGAAAAACCCAAAGACAGTCGGACATTCGATTCTACTTGCGGAAGTTCTTAGGCGCCCCGATTTTGATTGAATCGATCAGGACGTTGGTCGTCGGGAGAGTTCGATTGGCTGATAGTATCCTTGGATTTAGGGTTCGTGGTGCAATCGCGACAGGTGCTAATTTATTAAATTAGTCGTTGTTGAGCCTACTTCGATTTAACCAATGAGAATTTCTCCTGTCATTTTTAAATAAGATTTGAAAATAAGATGTTAATTACTCCTAATACGACAAAAATTGGCTGGGTTGGAACGGGTGTTATGGGGCACAGTATGTGTCGACACCTAATAGAGGCAGGGTTCTCGGTTTCTCTTTACAGCCGCACCCGTGAAAAGGCGATGGACTTAATCGCAAGCGGAGCGAGTTGGTGCGATTCACCTAGGGAAGTCGCTCAGGCCAGCGATGTCGTTTTTTCAATTGTTGGTATGCCGAGCGATGTTCGCGAAGTGTTTCTAAGTGACCGGGGTGTGCTTGCTGGGTGTCAGCCCGGAAATATCGTGGTCGATATGACAACAAGCGAACCACAATTGGCGATTGAGATCGCAGAGGCTGCTCAAGCTCTGAAAGTGCATTCCGTTGACGCTCCAGTTTCTGGTGGAGACATCGGTGCCAAGTCGGGTACGCTTTCGATCATGATTGGAGGAGATGCAGACGTGGTTGCCGCACTGGAGCCGTGCTGGAAAGTGATGGGAAAAACTTACGTGCGGCAGGGTGAGGCGGGGTGTGGACAGCACGCTAAGATTGTAAATCAGATCTTAGTCGCCGCCGGAATGATTGGGGTTTGTGAATCGCTGCTTTATGCGCAACAATCGGGACTGAACCTGGAAACAGTTTTAAAATCTGTCAGTAGTGGCGCAGCAGGTAGTTGGGCTTTGTCTAATCTCGCGCCGAGAATTGTATCTGGTCACTTTGCCCCGGGATTTTTTGTGGATCATTTTGTCAAAGATCTTGGAATTGCGATTCAGGAATCGAAACGAATGTCTTTAAAGCTCCCGGGTTTGGAGCTTGCCTGCGAACTTTATGATCGAGTTGTTGCACGCGGTGACGGTCAATTGGGAACTCACGCTCTACAAATGACATTGTCGGAAATGTCCAAGCTAAATTGGGCCTCCAAGACGGCCTCCGCCTAATCTGTGGAGCACTTTTTTGAACGATTGGACCTGAGTTGAGGTGTGCGATAAGGTAATCGCGGCAATTTTTGACGAAGGGTGTTCTGTAATGCGGTACGGCTGCGGTTTGAACAGTGCCGAGGTCGTGTTTCTCGAGTAACGGGTTAAGAGTTTGCCAGAGATGAGTTAGACTGAGCGAATGGAAGCAAAACAGAAAAAAATATTCGATCCTATTGAGATCCGTGGAGATTTTCCAATTCTCAATCAGACGATTCACCGAGAGCAGCCGTTAGTTTATTTCGACAATGGCGCCTCGACACAGCATCCCAGGCAAGTGATTGAGGCGATGGATGACTGTTATGTCCGCACCTATGCCAACGTGCATCGGGGAATTCACTGGTTAAGTGAACAATCGTCTGCGCAGTATGAGCGGGCGCGTACCGCAGTGCGGCGGTTCATTAACGCGTCTCACAGCAACGAGGTCATTTTTACCTCTGGAACAACAGAGTCCATTAATTTGATTGCCCGTTCGTGGGGCGATGCAAATGTGAAATCTGGAGACGAAATATTATTGACGATGCTCGAGCATCACTCCAACATTGTACCGTGGCAGCAGTTGGCGGAACGAACTGGTGCTGTGGTGAAATTTGTGAAATTGACAGATGCTGGAGAGCTGGATCTCGAACACATGCGTGCTCTGCTTGGTTCACGAACGAAAATTGTATCTTTTGCATCGGTTTCCAATGTCCTTGGTTCTCGGGCGCCCATCGCTGAGTTGACTGCGATGGCGAAAACTGTTGGTGCGTTAGTTGTGGTCGACGCCGCCCAGTCCGTGCCGCACGATAAAACAGACGTTCAAAGTTGGGGGGCTGATTTTATTGCTTTCAGCGGACATAAGATGCTAGGGCCATCGGGAGTCGGGATCCTCTGGGGACGTCAGTCGATTCTCGAGTCAATGCAACCCTTCATGGGTGGTGGGAGTATGATTGATCAAGTCACAACCGATGGTTTTACGTGGGGCGAATTGCCGGCTAGATTCGAAGCCGGTACACCGCCAATTGTCGAGGCGATTGGACTTGGCAGCGCAATCGAGTACCTGGAAAAGATCGATGTCGCTCAGATCGAAGAGCACGAGCAGGCTTTGGTACGACGGGCTTATGAATTGATCATGGAAGTCGATGGGGCAACGATTCTCGGCCCCGTGGCTGATTGCCGGGCGGGATTAGTCAGTTTTGTGGTTGAAGGAGTTTCCTCACAAGACATTTCAATTTTACTGGACCAGAAGGGCATCGCGATCCGAGCTGGACATCATTGTGCAATGCCACTCCACAAGCACCTGGAAATCAAGGCAAGCTGTCGGGCCAGTTTCTACTTATACAATACGCTAGACGAAGTTGAGAAAATGGGAGCGGCATTGAAGAAAGTTGTCCAACGTTTAAGGTAGGTTACCAGGGGTTGGCCTGCTATTTTCGTTTCGATATTAAGACAACCGCTGTGACTTGAGCGATTGCGAGTACGAAAAAAAACAAACTCAGTGCGTACCAGCGGGCGGTCTCTGAGGCTTCGACCTCGTGTTTGGCAGGGTGCATTAGACACAGGTAGCCGACGAAGCACGAAGCCAGAATCGAGATAGTTAGCTTGCCGGTGAGAAGGGTGCGCCACATGGTTAGTTGGGTAAGTGTGTTGCGAGCTTAAAAGAATATTACGGATTTTTTAGTGGTTTTCGCCCAATGAATTGGTAGTACGGCGTTTTTAGAAGTGGAACGTACGGCATTCGATTTCGAGCCTCGATCAGGTGAGTTTGCTCAAAGTGGCTGCGCAGAAAAGGTAGATGGTCCGGAGAGGGAAAGACATTATCCGTTGCGAACCATGGCTGCCATAAAGATCGCGCGAGCCAGCCCTGTTTCCTAAGGTCTGCGGGTGGATGTTTTCTTCCAACATAAAAATCAACGACGCCAATGTAGCCCCCTGGTTTCAACATCGCGAGCGCGTTTTCAATAGCCGAAAACCAATCTGGAATCATCGTCAAAGAGTAGGAAAAGGTTACAACATCCGCTTGGCCTTCGCGAGGACGAAACTTAGTTGCATCGGCGGCGATTGCTTCTGCGTTCTGCCATCCTCGAGCTGCGAAACGTTCGGTGGCAACCTTTAATAATGATTCTGAGAGATCGACGACATAGACTTTTTTCAAAGACTCGATGTTGTTGGCCAAGTTCTCGATGTTGGCGCCTGTCCCGCCTCCCATGTCCACCCAAACCCCCTCCGTTGGTCGCGGCATGGCTTCCCATAATTCTTCACGGCCTTTGAGAAGTCGTTTACGGAAATCATCGTAAGCTGTGGCTTGCCCTCCGTAGAAACTCTCCATTCTCTCAGCATGATTGTCACCACGAACTGGTTTAACCAGCATGTGATAGAGAACTTTCATGTCAGAAATAAACGCCATGGAATGGTACCGGTGTAAGGAAGTTCTTCAATCAGTTTGTCAATTGAAGATCATTGCAAAGTAACGCGGAGAGTTAGGCCTTTATATCGGCGATATAAAAACTACCGTAAGTATGTACTCGATCTTTTTGGTGGAGTTCGTTTGCCAGCGATTCGTTGTAACTCAATGATGGACTGATGTTTTGGATTTGACCATTCTGATTTACTTGAACCTGTTCAATGAAATCAGTTCGTAATCCACCGCTCCGCCAGATCGCGCGAGCATTGGGGGCGGCGCGATCAAAAATCGCTTGCCACTCCGACTCGAGAAGTGGGAAAAATTGATCACTCAGCCAGTCCATGTGGTCGAGAAGAATGTACCGAGAAATGGTGCCGTCATGTTTTTCAAGAAATCCTTGCACCGAATCAGTGTGTGTGGAGACTTTGTCAACGAGTCCCCCTTTGAGTTTTTCGAAGTTATCTTCTTTAAGATATTCCGGACAGCACTCCCGCGTGTAAGCGCCATTCATGTAAACCCGCCAAAAGTAATTGTCTTTTAGCGGCAGGTCTAGAAATACGCTTTCCATGCAGTCGCGAATGAATTTAACCAATCCGCCTTCGTATTGTGTTTCAATCTGTTTTCTCTGCGCTTTGGGAACCCCGAGCATCGACATGGTTGTGTCACGATTCATCGCGAACTTCATGAGGCTGGACCAAAACTTCTTCTGAAGGTGGTTTTCGTAAATCTCCCGTTGTTCTTCGATGGTTTCTGCATTCAGCAATGCGTCGAGGTGGGGGCGGACACGAATCACATTGTCGGTATACGCGCAGATAATCCTGGCGACGGTGCCAGATGTTCCCCGGTAGTAAAATGACTTTTTTCGGTGATCGAACCATTTTATTTTTTTGTCCCAGAAAGACTGCGACCAAGCGGGTAAACTCTGGCGAAGCTTTTGCTCATATATTTTTCTGGCACCGGGGAGTCGACCTTCGCCAAACATTTTGAAGAAATCATCGAATTCAAGATTCCGAATTGCACTCATCTTAAGATCGAGCAACGCGTTTTGCCGCGGATTCATGTCAACCGCGTTGACGTGATTGGGTTCGGCGAGTGCGTAGTCAAGTGAATTGCAGCCAGCAGATGTGATGACTAAGACGTTGTCATCCGGACCTATGTCGAGTGCTACCCGGTCAAGTCGTGGATCTTCCCAGCACGTATTGTAAACGAGGTTGTTGCCATGGACGGTTGTAAAAATCCGTCGGTTAACCCAATCCGAAAACGCCATGTTATTCTGTCACTCATCGATTTGGAATGAAAATTAAGAACAAATTGTATCAACTGGAGCGTTGAATCAAAACCGGCTTAAACAGAAGATTGGCTTCTCAAAAGTGCCTCAGAGAGCCTGATAGGTGTAAGAGAAGTGCTGCGGATTAGAGGTTATTTAACCTTGGCATCGGTCATGCGGTAGATGGACCACACGTTTCCATCAGGTCCTTTGTATTCTTTCAAAGAAAATTTTCCTTCGATTGAGATTGGACGGACGGTGAAGTCGGTTTCGAGACCTGCCTCAAGGCGCACCAACACGCAATCAAAAATTGCTGCGCCGGGGCCAAAACAACATTCTTTATTATCTCTTACAAAGATGAATTTTGAGAGCCCGCTCTGAGTGAAACTGGGTCTAATGTAGCCGCGAAGCTTGACCGTGGAATTGTGATATCCATTAATTTTGGGTGTCAAGAGTTTGCGGTTGAAAGGACTTCCTTTTTCCATTTCGAATTTGAGATCGTCGAAAGTTAAATCAAATTTCTTATTGGCGGCCGGAGTTTTAGTTTTAGCGTTGGTTTTCTCCTGAGCAGGCTTAGCCGAGGTGATGGTTTCCTGCGCCTCAGTTGAGGATTGGCGGACAGACCATAAAAAGCAGGTGCTGGTTAAGAGTAGAATAACAGAGAAGTTGCTTTTCATGATGGACTGCCTAGATTTGACTTAATGAAAATTTAAGGCAAGTTCGACAAACGATGGAAAGATTCGATTGGTCAGCGGATCTGGTCTGCCTCGATTTCATAGTATACCCGAGGGACGTCGTCTTCTGAAGTCTGTTTCGTGGCTTGATTGAGTCGGAAGGTTCCCGCGATTTTACGTAGAGAATAGTTATGGTCGACTGTTTCATCCCCGATGATCTTAATCGCGACGACTTCCGTGATTTTTGGATTGCCACCAAAGCAGCAGTCTCCAAAATCGCCAACCAAGATAAAATTCTTGAGTTTGGTTCGTTTGGCTCCAGGGCGAACATAGCCTTTTAGGAAGACTTTGTTCCCATCATATTTGACTGCCTTTTCAGAGAAGGGCAGTGCCGTCTTAATGTTGGGTCGTAAGTCGCCGTATGAAATCCTAAGGTAGCCATCAGGAACCTCGGTTGCATAATCGTAAACATGAAAGATCAAGCCTGAGACGGTAAGGACGAGCCCTGCGAAAAAGCCAATTTTTCCGATTAACAATCCCGACAATTCTTCAGGAAAGCGTCGGAAGTTTCCCAGAGCGACCAACCCAAAGACGGCCGCCAGAAACGGCAGCAGCACAAAGTGGGCTGCCATTAAAAAAGTTAATCCGCCCATGATTGCAAAAATAAAGGATGCGACTGCAGCCTTGCTAATGGATCGGTACTCGAATTCGTTAACGGGTTGGTGAGCCGAAATTTCGGAATGATTTTCTTGCATGGTCGCAAATAAACAAACACTAGAAAGGGATCAGTTAGTTCAAGGCTTGAAGGCGCCAGATTGCTATCGCCCAGCTTGTCGGGTGTTCAAACATGGTAATTCAATTGACCTGGGGTTGGGGGCAAATGAGCCAGTTCCGCAAGTTACCGCAGCAATTGACCGACTCATTCCGTTTTTAACGGCAATTCGTTATCTCGAGCACTCGCGAGACTAAAAAATCAACCGCTCAAACCACCCGTTGACTACTGTCCAGAGCAAAATAAATATCGCAATGGAGAATGCCAAAGGAATTAACAGGATTTGCCAAGTCAGGTTTGGAGTAACGACCGCCGCGACGGTCGCGGTGGACTGTCCAGATTCCGAACCTGAGATGGTAACGTCTTGTCCTTGTGTTACGAACGCTTCGCGCGGAGGGTTCAAAGGGGCAGGAGCTTTGACTAATTCAATGTCCTCGGGGGGGGCGATCAAAAGGGTTTGGGTTTCGGAAATTGTAGTGCCTGTATAGTCAATTTCCGCCGCTAAAGCATCTGATGGTGTCGCGAATGTACTGGTGCTCGAGTTTTTCGCAGGTTCCTGGAGGAGTGGAATTTTTCTCACAACTTGAGAACCAGATTCGTTTGCTTGGAATTCAGAAGTCGGCAGGTTGGACTTCGAAGGTTCAGCCGCTTTCTTTTCAGACTCATCATCCGAGGGGGGGGCAGTATCTTTCTCTTCTTCGTTGTCCCAGTCGTCATCACTGTCACCAACACCTAGAAAGAAGTCGGCACGCTGAACGGATTCAGGGTCGATCTTTCGAAGTTCTTCGATGTATTGTTTGGCTTCCGGTTTGGGGCATGCCCGCAGGTAAGTGATTACAGGGACCCGCAGCCAGTTGGAATCAGAATCCGCGTCTTTGAACATTTGAACCAGTCGCTCCATTACCGACCAGTCTTTCCAGCGAGCAAGATCCGGGATGATCATGTCTGCCATCTTGGGGCGGTCGAGGAGGTGGCGAATGGCGACAACAATTCGTTTCTTGGGAATCACCTCGACTTCGGTACCGTGAAAGCGGAGGGCTGAAACGGCAGCGAGCGTGTCGACGTAATCGACCTCTTGGTCTTCTAGAAATGTCTTTTCAATCAAGTCGACGCCGTCTTCACCTTTGAGGGTCAGGTAGCAGGCGATCAGAGCATCGAGGCCCGCCCTCTTTTTACGGCTGCCGGAATTGATGAGGTCTTCGAGCAGTTTGGTGTCTTCCGGTTTTCCACAAACGCCGAGCATAGTGAAGTACAAGCGGCGTCGGCTAACCGAAGTTTCCGGGTTGTTTATCCAACCGATGATTTTTTCGCGATCCATCTGATCCTTCATCGCGATCAGGTCCTCATAGGGAGCCTGAGCAAATTCATCGTAGGCGTCGAATGCCAGAACCGATTCTTTATCCTCAAAGAAGTCTTGGAAGAAAATTAATCTTTCCGGACCTTTTTCCGGGAGTGTTTGGATGTCTGACAAGTATTTGAAAACCCGGTCAGTAGCTTTCATGGGCGTTGTCCACGAGACCTTCGGTGGGTCGACTCCCATCACTAGAAATTTTTGACCAATGGGGTAGTTCCCAACCAGTTGAGTTTTGAAAGTCATCGATTCACCCACGAATTTTTTCCCTTTCAAGACTTGCTCGATCTCGAATTTGGCTTTGGGGAAATCTGCGTTGGGGTCATCGTTGGGAGGTGGGATTTCAACCAGTTTAGCGACAACGGCGATGTCATTTGAATTGAGTTGATCAGAGAACGTCATGGCCACTGCGGAACAGAACGGGCAGACAGGCAGAGATCGGATCGTCACGTTGTTGTTGGCTGCGACCCCGCGAGGGACGCTAAGCACCGCAATTGCCAACAATAGGCTGACGATTCCGGTCATGGAACGAAGCATTCTGTGGTTTCTCTTAAACATAAAACGAATTTAGTTTTTCGTGGTTAGTTGTGTTTTGTTGCGAGACGGGAAGGTTGATGTTTCCGCCCGGCACTAACAAACTAGTTTCCGTCCCTCTACGCAAGGCTTATCGTATCGGTTTTGGCAAAAAAAAGAAAACGAGCTATTGGAAAGATATGTTAAAATCCCTCAAAAAGTGAAGGATTTTATCGAGATTTGGGACGTTGCTATTTCCCCAGGGATTTAGAGACATCAGTTCGGTAGGCTGAGATCGCCGGATAGATTCCGACGAGAACAGCGAGCAGCATCAAACCGGGGATCACAAGCAATTCCGGAGAAACTGCGCCGTTTATGAGACTATCGGGGATAAAACCGAGAGTTAGTACTGAAATGTCGACGGCAGGGGCGAAGTCGAAGAAGTCTAACGGGACTCCCGTCGAGTTTTCTACATTCGGTCCGAGGAGGCCATTAAGACTGTGGCCGAGGAACCAGCCGAGCAATCCCCCCATCAATGCTAGCAGCACCGACTCGCAGAGGATAATACTCATGACCCGTGTTCGGTTGGCACCGAGGGCTCGCATCACGGCTATTTCGTGTTTCCTTTGGTTCATAGAGTTGTAGATTCCAACGAGAATGCTGAGTGCAGAAACGATACAGATCATGCAAGTAAGTCCCAGCAGGAGCCATCGGATTGGGTCGACGAATACTTGAAATAGAGACGCCACCTCCATGACGGGGTTCACTGCCTGGGCTGCTTTTTGAGATCGCTCGGGGCGGTAGGCCGTCCAATCGAGTGTTGTTTCGAGATCACCTTCGTTGATTTGCCCGGGTAGAAAATAACCAATGGCGCCGACTTCATCACTGAGAGAAGTGCGAACTAAAATTGAGGTAACCTCTCGTTGTTCGATCGGTAGCGGGATCCTGGTTGCATTTTGTTTCCTGGCGAATTCATCTTCTTCGGAGAGCGCCGGAGTTTCGAGGTCGGATTCGGTTGTCAAGGCAGAAGTTGCGTCGGTGATGATTTCAGGCGAGTCTCCCTCGTCATCAAAAAATGAATCGTCTAACGGGTCAAGCATTACCTCTTCTTGCGTTTCTTCGTTGAGATCGTCTTCGGTTTTAAGAACGCCATCCTTTTCAATCGTTTTGGCGTGATCCTCCATGAGGAAGAATCCTTCCATGTTCAAAAAGACGACTCGGTCGTTGGGCGTGCCGGTGCCCTCGATAATTCCAACAACGGTGTAGTCTTGTTCGTGAATATGGGCACTACTGCTGTTTGGATCGCCATGAGTGGCTTGCAATTTATCGCCAATTTTAATGTCGCATCGATCGGCGACGATCGCGCCAATAACACATTCAAAGAGGCCATTTTCTTCGCTCTTCTCGGCAAAATTTCTTCCTTCGGCAAACTGAAATTTTTTATCCGAGTCGATGTCGAGAACCAAGTCAGTAAAAAAGTTGGGTGTAGTTCCGACACACCGAAAAGCGAGTTGGGTTTCCGGATCTACGTAGTAATCCCCCTGGCACAATGGAACCGCAATGTGTGTGTAGCGTTTATACAATCCACGCTCGTTGAGTTTCATTGCCGACGTTTGCTGGAAATCGAACGCCTCCTTGGTTAGGGCGTCTGTCAGTGCGCCGCCGATTCCAGCGGAGCCTGGTAGAGCCTGAAAGGTGAGTGCCATCGTTTCATCTACGGTTTGCTTAGCATGGTAGGCAATTGAATTCTTGAGGTCTTTGCTTCGCGTTTTCTCGTCGCAAAAAGCCAGATAATATTCGTAAGGAATATTCTCAACGGGTTTGCTCAGGTAGTAGACTGAATTTAGGGTCAACTGGAGTCCGCCTCCGCGGGCACCCACGATAATGTTGTAGCCGAAACTGTTGTTGGCTCGAAATGACTGTGAAACAACTCCGTGAATCGTGAGGACAGCTACGACCATCGTGACGCCGAGGCTCATTGAGACAATGGTCAGTAGTGAGCCAAAGCCACGTTGCTGGATACTCCGCCATGCGATCTTAAATGAATTCATACTGCTTGATCTTAAAGCTGAGGGACTTGCGGAGTAGGTTGCGGGGTTGTTGTGTCTTTCGGTGGTATTGCTTTGGCGTCACCGACAACCAAATTCAGCTGGTCGAGTCGTTCGACACGTTCAAATTGTTCTGCGACCTCCATCGAGTGTGTCACCATCAGAAGAGCGATTTCCTCTGTTTCACAACTTGATTTGATCAGGTCGATAATCTGTTGCTGATTCCCCGGGTCAACGTTTGCGGTGGGTTCGTCGGCCAGAAGTAGCGAGGGGCGGTTGGCAAGTGCGCGTGCCACGGCGACCCGCTGTTGTTCGCCAACAGATAGCTGATGTGGTTTGTTATTGATACGGTGGCCTAGTCCGACGCGTTCTAGCAGCGACTTTGCGCGTTCGGGAGATCTTTTCTTGCTTGCAAAAGTCATTCCTAAGATGACATTTTCGTAAGCGGAGAAGCCGGGCAGTAAGTTAAATGTTTGAAAAACGTAGCCAAGCTTATCTGCGCGAATTCGATCCCGAGCGGACTCTGAATAGCGAGTTAATTCGACATCGTCGAGAAACACTTTTCCTGAATCGGGTTGAGTGATTCCGGCGATTGTGTGGAGCATGGTTGTCTTTCCACACCCGCTGGGACCAATGAGAATAACTTGCTTACCCGCGGCGATTTCAAACTTGGGAATGTCCAGGATGGGTACCCGTTTTTTGTCCGGTTGAGCGAAGCTTTTCTTAATTTGATGGAGCTTGAGCATTCAGGATTATTTTGATGGTTTGAGAGTTGCAGTTCCCACAAAACAAGGGAGTTAGGGGGTACGTTTAGTAAGGTTTGAGGTAGTATCGCTTGTTCCGTTTGACGTTTCTAAAATCCTACCTGCTAAAAAGGATTACGCCCAGAATAGATCATTCGTTCTCTTTAAATTCAATAACGTTGAGTTTTTCCCAACGATTTATCGGTTGCGGTCGCGGATTTCGCGACTGAGCCTTCGTTTGTTATCTGCATCTTTGAGCGTTTGACGTTTGTCATGTAGGTTTTTGCCGCGACCGACCGCGACCATGATTTTCACAATGCCGCGGGCGTTGAAATACATTCGAAGCGGAATTAACGTTAACCCTTTTTCAAAAGCCTTAGTTGAAAGTTTGTCTAACTCTCGTCGATGCACTAGCAGTTTCCGTGACCGTTTTGGTTTGTGATTCCAAAAACTGGCTTGCCTATACTCAGCGATATCGGCTCCGATTAACCAAAGTTCGCGATTCTCGACACGAACGTAAGCTTCATTGAGGGAGATGTTTCCTTCCCGAAGACTTTTAACTTCGCTGCCAATGAGCATGACTCCGCATTCAACTTGTTGGAGTATCTCGTATTTGTGGCGAGCTTTGCGATTCTCACAAATGACCTGACTTTGGTCGTCAACGCTTTTCTTTTTTGTTTTCTTTTTGTTCTTTTTTTGAGCGGCCATGGCAATTCGCTGGTGGATGAGATTTATGAAATCTACACCAGAAATTGGGAGAGGTACACACTATCGAACTCAGCTTGCTGGGAAACGGAGTTGGTGACCGCTGGAGTCATTCGCCGTTCGGCCCTGACAATGTTAATCGACGGTCCTCCGGTGGGTTTGTCTGCCAGAGTCCGTGCTTGCGGTATCGTAGTGAAAACACGTAAGAACAGGGGTGAATTTAGCATCTGGCGAAAAAACACGGCAAAGCCTAGACTGAGTCTGCGAGAAATAGCAAATTCGTGAAACAAAAGCCTTCCTAGCAGGCTCGCTCAACGCGAGCTTCCTGCGTCGAAGCGTTATTTATTAGCGGGCTTGGACGGATATCACCTCGGTCGAGATAGTTCTTTTGCAAGGTCGGCGAGAACTGAGGGCTTGTCGAGAACGGCCGAACCAATCCTGTGTTTGTGTTTTTGAGAGTAGAGGTTTGTAATGAGCGGTTTACCCGTAATCAACGGTGGCAATTCAACCGAGGGCGGATCTTGCGGTGGCGGGGCGTGTGGCTCAATGGGGGGCAGTGCGACTCAATCATCCGCACGATTGCCGAAGTGGCTAAAGCGTCAAATCCCGAAAGGAAACAATGTCGGGGCGACGGCAAAGTTGCTTGATGAGCTCAATCTGGAAACGGTCTGTGATAACGCGAAGTGTCCCAATCGGATGGAGTGTTATTCTCAACAAACTGCAACCTTTATGATTCTCGGTAAAACTTGCACGCGTCCCTGCGGTTTTTGCGCCGTAGAGCGTGGGCGTCCCGGTGCCTTGGAGTTGGATGAGCCCGAACGGGTGGCGGAAGCGGCTCATCGTCTCGGATTGAAGCACGTCGTTATTACCTCGGTAACTCGTGATGACCTACCCGACGGTGGGGCGGATCATTTCTACCAGTGTGTGGTTGCCGTGAGAGAAAAGACGGGGGCAACGGTGGAAGTATTGACCCCTGATTTTGTACATAATAAACCTGCGTTGGATCGCGTGATTGAATCAGCTCCCGAGGTCTTTAATCACAATGCAGAGACGGTTCCGCGCTTGTACCGGCGCGTTCGAGGCCCAAAATCGGATTATCGCTGGACGCTTGGGCTGCTCGAGCGTGTGAAAGAAGTAGATTCAGGGATTAAAACAAAAAGTGGATTGATGCTGGGACTCGGGGAAACACACGAAGAGGTCTATGAGGTTCTTACGGACCTTCTCGATGTTGGCTGCGATTTTTTAACGTTAGGTCAGTACCTCCAGCCTTCCCTAGATCGGTATTTACCGGTGGTTCGCTACATTCCTCCGGAAGAATTCGCGATGTTAGGTGAAAAAGCGAAGAGTATGGGCTTCAAAAAAGTCGCCAGTGGCCCATTTGTCCGGAGTAGTTACCACGCTCGAGATATGGCTGAAAGCTTCTAAATAGAAGCTTGGTATCGATGTTTTAAGCCTGTTTTTCGCGTGGGCTTTGAACGCGAATCGTTGTGCCTCGCGTGAAAAGTGGGGCAGTGAACGAGTTCAAAATTTTGGGAATCGACCTGAGAGGTTTTCTCCTCATTTTAAAAACGGATAGCTTGCAACGTGATAGACGTGACAATCAATGGTAAAAAACAGACTTGTGCTGAGGGTCTGACGCTCGTGGAATTACTCGATTCACTCGGGATGACGTCGCGGGCGATTGCCGTTGAAATTAATCAAGAAATACAACCCCGTGATACTCATTGCCAGGTTGAGGTTAAGGACGGGGATATTTTAGAAATTGTTACCTTAGTGGGAGGTGGCTAACGTGACAGATTCAATTTTGGAAGAGTCGAGCCAGCCTTTGGTGGGGTCTTCTGGCGCCGACGAATTTTGCATCGCTGGCCACACCTTTCAGAGCCGTTTGATTTTGGGATCTGGAAAATACGACTCGTTTGAAGTGATGCGTGAGTCGTTTGAGGTGGCTGAAACCCAGTGTGTGACGATTGCAGTTCGTCGCGAGCGATTGCATGACAGTTCTGGGCGTAACATTTTAGATTTCGTCGATCCCAAACGATTTGTGCTCTTGCCTAACACTGCTGGTTGCTACGACGCAGAAACTGCTGTGAGATGCGCCAAAATGGGCCGTGAGATACTTCGAGGATTAGAAAATCCGGGTGCTGACTGGGTGAAGCTGGAAGTGCTCGGTGACAGTCGTTCGCTCCTGCCGGACCCGATAGAGCTGCTCAAGGCGACGGAAACTTTGGTCAGAGCAGGCTTTCAAGTGCTCTGCTATTCGAGTGATGATCCAATTGTAGCTCGACGGCTCAAAGATGCCGGCGCGACGAGTGTGATGCCCGCGGGTAGCCCCATTGGTTCCGGGCTGGGGGTCATTAATCGGAATAGCCTGCAGATCATCCTGGAGGATCTGAAACAGGGGGATCCAAACTACCCAGTTATTATTGATGCCGGGGTGGGGACAGCAAGCGATGTCGCTGTTGCTATGGAATTGGGTTTTGACGCGGTTTTATTAAATACCGCCGTCGCGAGGGCGGCAGCGCCAATCCGAATGGCTGAGGCGATGAAATATGGCGTAAAAGCGGGGCGATTGGCCTACCAAAGTGGTCGGATTCCGATGTCTCGGTATGCGTCCGCCAGTTCTCCGGAAGTTGGAGTGATTTCAAAGCGCCAACGATGATTTTGCACGTTTATTAGCAAACTCTTATTTCCCATATAGCTTGCCTATCTTTTTCATTTTCAGGGAAAAAGTCCTTGACGGTGAGTATGAGTCTGACTAACCTAATTCAAATTGTAGCGATTATTATGCCTAGATTTTGGCGGATACCGCGCGTTGTGTTTTGATAACGCAACAAAACACCCCTGAATAAGCAGCTTAGAACGGTAAAAACATGAGTAATTTTTGGAGCATTACTAAGTACGGGTTCGCATTGGTCGCCCTTCCTTTAGCGGTCACTGCGGCCGTCTCGGCACACCAGCGAATCGCAAATGCAACACCGATTAGCCTAGAAGTCACTCCGGTGGTTTCCGAACTGTCGAACATCGGTGTTGAACGGTGTCACACTGTCGCTTTGAACCGAATTGGTGGTGTCGACGGGCGAGTTGTTTCCTTTGCTGCTAATCAGTCCGATCGTGGACTTTCCGACCTTGTCGTTCGGTTTGTAAAAAACGGAAAGACAATTCGACAGGGAAAGACGGATTCGGACGGTGTTTTCAGTGTTAATGACATCCCAGAAGGAGTTTACTCTTTCATCGCCTCTGGAGAGAACGGATATGCCGCATACAGTATCCGAGTTTTATCCGACGCGACTGGTCAACTCTCCGATGTGGTCGAAGTCGCTGCTGTACCCGAAGTCAAAGCTGTCGATCGTTTGATCAGAAAAAAAATTCAAGCGGAAGCTATTCAGGCGGCAGCCAGTGATTCCGAACTATCCGAAGCAGGAGTCAATCGTGTTGCCGTGATGGATGGTAACCTAATCGGCCGAGTACTGGATTTGGCTGGGAACGGAATTGCTAAAATGCAGATTGATATCCTCAAGGACGGTGTCTCTGTAGCCAGCGTGATCAGTGCAGACAATGGAGAGTACATTGTTCCCGATGTTCAACCTGGGGTGTACGGCATGGTCGCTGCGGGTGCAAATAATGCTGCGGTCGTTGGGTTTGAGGCCGTCGAAGCTGCAGATCAAGCACGCGAAGGAAGCTTTGTTTCGACTGCAGGTGTGGCGGCGATACCTAGCTACGGCGAGAGTTTGGTCGTTTACGTGGCGGCTAGACAGGATCTGGATCCTGAGGTTGTCGTTGAAGAAGAATTCGTCTACGAGACTGCTCCCATTGAATATATCGGTCAGTCGATCGCTTGTGGTGGAGCATGCGGTAGTTGTGGCCCGGTCGCAGATTCCTGCTGTTCTCCGGCTCCTAGTTGTGGGGGCCTTTTCAGAGGCGGTGGTTTAAGAGGCGGTGGTTTAAGAGGCGGTGGTCTTGGAGGGGGCGGCGTTGGCGGACGAGGGATTGGTCGGTTGGTTGCCCTCGGCGGTTTGACGGTAGGTGTTGTCACACTTGCTGGTGACGGCGGGGCAACCCCCGTATCCCCAGTGAATCCTTGATCTCGGCCAAGTGAAGAGAAATTTAATTCGATAAGCCGAGTGACGTACAGTCGCTCGGCTTTTTTAGTGTTTCTAGAACCTCTGCGCTTGATTCGCGAGCAACTTGAATTACGAGGCGCGCCTTAGTCGATTTAAGGGGACATAATACTTCTTGTATTTCTTACCGTCGTCATACCGGTATCCGCGGGCGTGTGGGACGAGCACGGTGGCTCGCTTAGTGATGCGATTGACGTGTCCCTGAACGATTACTCCATCAGTATGAAATTGAACTTGGTCTCCAGGTGATATCCCCAGTTTCTTTTTCGCCAGGTCTCTGGGGGTTAGTAATTGGTGCTTTGACTCGGTGTGTCCAAAAAATCGACGTACGATGCTCTTAAATGGATTGGCTGAGCAGTTTGAATTGGTCCATAAGAGCATTTCAATCAAGTGGACCATTTCGTGTTCCATAATTCTTTGAAGTGCTTCCAACCGATCGTTGCATTGAATTCCGCTGACGATCGCATTTTCCTCGTCCCGAAAAGAAGCAAAAAGAGGAGTTGTCGCGATCGCGATCTCGAAATCGACTTGCGATTTTCTCCGGATCTTTGAGGTTTGCATCGTCGTCATTCCACCCGCAGAAGTCATGCGTGTGGAGAGTCGAAACGACAGGGGGCGGTGAGCGGTACGTTCGCAAAGTTTTGCGACTTCGCCTTCAAAAAAATATTCATCATTGATTTGAAAGAGAAGGCCTAGGTCGGAACTACACAAGTTGCTGAAATTACCGCGGTCAATGCTGCGGGCATTGGTGCGCATGTACTGGTAGACGGCCTCGGTCGCGCGGACTCGAGCGTCCGGCGAAAATTGACGGTGCCGCACAATCGTTGAGAGATTTTTTTGTATGGAGCTAAAAGGCATTGGCATTAAAAATGGTGTAGTCTTTTTATTGTTTCACGAACGTTGAGCGAAAATAAGGCTTGAAAGAATTGCGAGTGGCTTGCAAGCTTTTAGCTTTGATACTGTCAGTTTGTTTCGATTCGTAATATGTCGTTGGGGATTTGTTTTTAGTGCGTCCGCGTCGCAAAAAAGATTAGCGTCTTGCTCCGATCGGTGGAATTCCATTGCGGGTGAATTTCGGTGGAATCCGGGTGGCAAAAAGTATGCTTGATTTTAAGTGCTAGCAAATAATCGCTGGCACCAGATGTAGCGGTTTTGGAAATTGTCAAGGACCTTGGAAAAAGCCGTGTCAAACGAATATCTTCTCCAATGATTTAGAATTTTGTGAAGTCTAACTTCTCACTGATCGATACAACTGCAAGCACAATAAAGCACAACATTTTGTGTTGACAGAATCCCAAACGTCGATATATTGGGTTCCCGCCACTTAAAGGCAGGTTTTGATTTGGCCCCCCAAATGGCCAAAAAAATCGTTGATTTGAGTGTTTTGGGGAGTCAAAAGCGAAACAGGGTCTTGTGGGCTCAGTGCTGCTGTGGCGAATAAATGGAGTTTTTATCGGGAAGACGAAGCGGATCTTCGCGAAATCATAAACCACGAGGAAAATCTTTCACTTTTCATTAGGTGGGGGAGGTAAAAAGTAGACGGAGATGGAGACTCTGAACTCTTTTTGAAATTGATGGATTGATTTCTGTGGGATGACCAAACGTGTCATTCGCTTTCACGATGTTACTCCGTGAGTGACCAATGTTGCGAGTTTCGGACCAATTGGATTGTTCTGGATAGGTTCGTGGGAAAAGATCTTTGGATTTTCTTCCGGCGTTGGTTTGGCAAATAGAGACAGATCGAGCTTGGGAAATGCTCGGCAAGTCATGGACAAATAGCTAACGGGAGTACGATGGAATGTTGAAGACGACTCAGGAGATGAACGTCAGGAAGCGAGATGGGCGGGTACTGACATTTGAACCAGCACTGATCACCAAAGCGATTCAAAAAGCGTTTTGTGCAGAACACAAGCTTACGGAGACCAGTCAACTCGATGAAAAGCAGATGCAAGTTGCTGATGCAATTACCGAATCGGTTGTTCTAGAGGTTCAGGAAGAAGCATTGACCGACACGGGCGTTACCGTGGAGCACATTCAGGACGTTGTCGAACGTCAACTGATGAAGCAGGAGTATTTTTCGGTAGCTCGCCGATACATTCTTTACCGTGCTGAACATAATAAGATCCGTCAGTTGCGTGCAGAAGAGCGCATGGAAAGCGCGGACCCATTCCCAGGTACGATGGTGAACCGGGATGGGCAACTTGAGAATCTCGATTTTGAGCGATTGCGCAGTCAAGTCGACAGTGCGTGCGACGGTCTAAACGAAACTTGCTCATCGGGCGAGCTTTTAGAAGAAGTTGAGAAGCAGTTTTTTAACGGGATTACTCCTCGCGAGATTGGCCGCTCGATGGTGTTGGCTGCTCGAGCACGGATTGAGAAGGACCCGGAATACGACACTGTTGCCGGGCGTTTGGTTCTGAACATTATTTACCGAGAGTCGTTGGGTAAGTCCGCGGCGAGTGGTGATTTGAAGGCTTTGTATCAAGAGAAGTTTGGAGATTTTATTCGAACAGGAATTGATGCTCTGCGGATTTCACCGGATCTTGCGACGTTTGATCTGGCGGAGTTGGCGAGTGCCATTGATGCTGAGCGTGACGCATTGTTCCCCTATTTAGGCCTTCAGACAATTTACGACCGCTACTTACTGCACATTGACGGGCGTCGTTTCGAGGCGCCGCAGTATTTCTGGATGCGTGTTGCGATGGGTTTGGCAATTCAGGAAGAAAACAAGACGGCGCGGGCGATTGAGTTTTACAATATTCTTTCGACATTTCGTTTCACTTCAGCCACGCCGACCCTGTTCAACTCCGGGACTTTGCACCCTCAGTTAAGTTCTTGTTACCTGAGTACGGTAACGGATGATTTGGACAGCATTTTTAAAGCAATTGGTGATAATGCTAAGCTTTCAAAATGGGCTGGCGGTCTTGGGAACGATTGGACCAACATACGGGCGACGAATTCTCATATCAAAGGGACCAATGGTCAGAGTCAGGGAGTGATTCCATTCCTGAAGGTTGTCAGTGACACCGCTGTGGCGGTGAATCAGGGTGGCAAACGAAAAGGCGCTGTTTGCTCTTACCTCGAATCGTGGCACCTTGATGTCGAAGAGTTTCTCGATCTTCGCAAGAATACTGGAGATGAGCGTCGACGAACTCATGACATGCACACTGCGAATTGGATTCCTGATTTATTCATGAAGCGTGTCACGGAGAAAAAGGATTGGACTTTATTCAGTCCTGATGAAACCCCCGATCTTCACGATCTTTATGGAAAGGCCTTTGAAGAGCGGTACGAGCAATACGAAGAGATGGCGGCCGAAGGGAAAATCAAGTTGACTCGGAAAGTTCCAGCGGTTGATTTATGGCGAAAGATGCTAACGCGGGTTTTTGAGACCGGGCACCCTTGGATCACGTTTAAGGATCCATCGAATATTCGTTCTCCACAGGATCATTCGGGCGTTGTGCATAGCAGTAACCTTTGCACAGAGATTTTGTTGAACACATCTGCGGATGAAACCGCGGTTTGCAATCTCGGTTCGATAAACATGCTTAATCATGTTACCGATGGAAAGCTGGATCTTGAAAAACTGGAAGCCACGGTTAACACTGCGGTTAGAATGCTCGATAACGTCATTGACATTAATTTCTATCCAACCGAAGAAGCCAAGAATGCTAATCAGCGGCATCGTCCGGTAGGTTTGGGCTTGATGGGCTTTCAGGACGCTCTGTCTGCTTGTGGCATTAGTTACGCGAGCGAAGAAGCGGTTGAATTTGCCGACAAAAGTATGGAAGCTATTTCATATTATGCGATTTCTGCCTCAAGTAATTTAGCTGCAGAACGTGGGACTTATTCTTCATATGAAGGTTCTAAGTGGGACCGCGGTCTGTTGCCAATCGACACCGTAGCGATTCTCGAAGAAGAGCGGGGCATGTCGATCGACATGGACAAAAGTACGTCCATGGATTGGGACAAAGTTCGCGAACTCATCTCTGAGCACGGAATTAGAAACAGCAATGTGATGGCAATTGCTCCGACCGCCACCATTTCCACGATTGTTGGTGTGACTCAATCGATTGAACCGACTTACAAGCACTTGTTCGTTAAGAGCAATCTTTCCGGTGAATTCGTTCAGATCAACGTGAGATTGGTGAACGAGTTGAAAGAGCGAGGGCTTTGGGGCGACGAGATGTTGGAGAAGATTAAGTACTTTGATGGTGCGTTGGGTGAAATCCCCGATTTGCCGGAAGATATCAAAGGGCGATTTGCTACGGCGTTTGAGATCGACCCAAGTTGGATCATTCGTTGTGCCAGTCGGCGCCAAAAGTGGATCGACATGGGACAATCTTTGAATCTTTATCTCGGACAGCCAAGTGGCCGTCGTCTTGATGAGATGTATCGAATGGCCTGGCAGGCAGGTTTGAAAACGACCTATTACCTGCGATCACTCGGTGCGACTCAGGTAGAAAAATCGACGGTGGATATCAACAAGTTTGGTGTTCAACCGAGATGGATGAAAAATGCGAGTGCCTCTGCGGACATCGCTGTTGAGCGGCAACCGGAGGTGCAGCAGTGCAGTATTGACGATCCTGATTGTGAAGCCTGCCAGTAGGGAAAAGATGTTGTTAAAAATTGGCCGTTGGTATCTGCCAGTGGCCTGTTTTTAACTTGGTGTTGGAAGCTGAATTCGGTTGAATTTTCAGACTGGCAAAACAGTAAGAATTTCCAATTTAAATCTCGATTGGTGTTGTTGGGTTTTCGGGATTGCGGTTCAACACTAGGACGGACGGAGCCTCCAAATCCCGCCAAAAAGTATAATCGAATTTTACATATCTAAACGTTTTTGCATGGAGTAGCAAACGATGGCAACGGACATTCAAGAAGTAAAGTCAGGCAAGTCAAAGCGGGTCGACGCGAGTGAAAAGCGCCTGATTAATTGCCACCAAGTTGATGTAAATCAACTGATGCCATTGAAGTACAAGTGGGCTTGGGAACATTACGACAACGGTTGTGCGAACCATTGGATGCCGACCGAAGTTGCGATGAACAAAGACATCGAAATATGGAAATCCGATCAGCTGACCCAAGACGAACGACGGGTGATCATGAGGAACCTCGGTTTCTTTTCGACTGCTGAAAGCTTGGTTGGAAACAACTTGGTGCTCGCTGTATTTAAGCACATCACAAATGCGGAATGCCGACAGTACTTGCTGCGACAGGCGTTTGAAGAGGCCGTTCACTCTCACACCTTCTTGTATGTGGTTGAAAGCTTAGGCTTGGATGAGGGCGAAGTCTTCAATATGTATAACGAAGTTCCGGCGATCGCTCGTAAGGATGCGTTCGAAATGGAGTTGACGAAAGAAGTTCTCGATCCTGATTTTACGACAGAGACTTTCGAGGGAGCTCAGGCGCTTCTGAAAAACCTGATTGGTTTCTACATTATCATGGAAGGTATCTTCTTCTACACAGGATTCGTGATGGTCCTTTCGTTCCATCGAAGAAACCTGATGAAGGGGATTGGTGAGCAGTTCCAGTACATTTTGCGTGATGAATCGATCCACCTTAATTTCGGAATCGACTTAATCAACGGAATCAAGGCAGAGAATCCTGAGTTATGGACTCCAGAGTTCCAAGAGCAGATGACTAGTCGTATCCGAGAGGCAGTTGAATTGGAACTGGCATACGCAGAGGACTGCCTTCCTAACGGCGTCCTTGGTTTGAATGCAGATTTGTTCCGGGATTACGTTCAGCATGTTGCCGACCGTCGTCTTGAAAGAATCGGTTTGCCAGTTCAGTACAACAGCGCCAACCCATTCCCTTGGATGAGTGAGACAATGGACTTGGCGAAAGAAAAGAACTTCTTTGAGACACGGGTTACCGAATACCAGACTGGTGGAAAACTCGACTGGGACTAATTAGCTCTGCTCGGGTAACGACTTACCCGCAACTTAGCCTGAAATTAATTGTTAAACCCGTTGCAAATTTGCGGCGGGTTTTTTTGTGGCGCACTTGAAGTGCTATGAATGCAACTCCACTTAATCGTTGTAATTGGAATTTTTGTCACGAGAAGCGATACGCGCGTGAAATGAATTGCGACTTAGCCGATCATAAAACCCATTCACGTGAATAATTGGCAAGAATGATTTCTTGATCAGGATACCAAGTCATTGAGCCGAATCTTCTATAAGAGAAGTTCAGAATTTTGTTCCGAGGCAACCGTGAATCAAGCCAACTCAAATTCGACGTCCTCCTCTTCTTATTCCGGGAATTTTACGTCTACCAATGCGGTTCCAACGTCAGGTTTTAATTCCGGTCGCTCCCGCGTTGGAAGTGCTAAGTCTGAGTATCTTGAACAGGTGTTAAGTCGAATTGACGGTTGCGCCAAATTAGTAAAAGAGGAACTGGATTCCTATCAGGCTGCCGACCCTGGCGAAAACGCAAGCCCGCGCACCGATTACTTGCTCTCTGTAGTAATTCCAGTATTCAATGAAATAAACACGATTGGGCGAATCTTGACTCGGGTTGCTGCGTTACCGTTAAATTTAGAGTTGGTCGTCATTGATGACTTTAGTACTGACGGCACACGGGAGGTTCTTCAGAAGTTGGTAGGCATGCCCAATTTAAAGATTATTTTACAAGACAAAAATCAGGGCAAAGGTGCAGCACTTCGCACTGGCTTTATGCATGTGAATGGCGATTTAGTGGTCGTTCAGGATGCGGATCTGGAATACGATCCTCGAGATATTCCTCGTTTAATTCAACCGCTACTACGGAAAGAAGCCGACGTGGTTTATGGCTCTCGGTTTATTGGCGACGAACAGCAAGATGAGTCTTGGGTTCATCGAACTGGAAATGCAATTCTGACTGGTGCTTCGAATCTCTTTAGCGGATTAAAGCTGACAGACATGGAGACTTGCTATAAAGCATTTAATCGCGAGGTGATTCAAGCGATTCGTATTGAGCAAGATCGATTCGGAATTGAGCCTGAGATTACTGCAAAACTGGCAAGACGCGGCTATCGGTTTACCGAGGTTCCGATCTCTTATGACAGTCGGGGCTACGATGAAGGTAAAAAGATCGGGGTTAAGGATTTGATCAACGCGATATATTGCATTGGTCGTTATGGCGTTTCTGACTGAGTAACAATTCATCGCTTGCCATTATCTCGACCGCCGTAATAATCTTATTCAGCTGCGGCATTGTTTAATCTGGGGCGGCTAGGGGATTCGTGTGATCGACATTGGATTGCAGTCGCTCAATTCCAAAAGAATTTCTATTCTTCGAAATTGCTTTTTTGTATCTACTTTGCTGCTGTAATATTCATTTTACTGTGGAGAGAGTTAATCGTGCTTGACCGATCTCGTTTCGTTGGAATTTTGCTGATCACTTTGCTGTCAATTTTGGCAACTGAGTCTCGGGGGCAATCAAGCCCGCGTCGGGTTATTTATTTGGAAATTTCAGCGGACGCGAGGGCACGGGTAGGAGCGCAGCAGCAGTGGTTGGAGATGCTTCAAGAAGTGGGGGCGGACCGAGTCGTTTCGAGGACCTTGAAAGATGGACGGGTTGGAATTGAAGAAACTGATATGACAAACGCGACAGTCATCAAGGTTTCGGGAGTGATTGCCGGCAATCGCCTAAAATTGCCCGGAGGTAGTTTTTCGATTCGTGATCAAGCTGGGATTCGTGAGCTGTTGACGCGGCTTCGAGACGACGGAGCCAAGGTTGCAATGGCCGAAAAGAAAGCGTTTGGTTTGACTTCAGAACAGTTGGTGGCGCTTCACGGACGACTATCGCAAACGGTTGATTTTGAAACCAAGGGGCGGAAGGCAGGGGATGTGACGGCTGAACTGATCAAGAAAATCGGGGTTCCGTTCGTGTTGGATTCTTCAGCGAGAGCAGCGGTGAATGGAAATGAGTTGGTTTCTGATGAACTCAAAGGGCTTGCGACGGGGACGGCACTTGCGGCGGTAGTCCGTCCGCTTGGTTTGGTCATCGAGCCCAAGCGGGAGCAGGGTAAGCAACTGGAGGTGCAATTAAGAGATTCGCGTCAAGGAACGGAAAATTGGCCCATCGGTTGGCCGCTAGAGCGAGTGCCCGTGGCAGTAGCGCCGGCTTTATTCGAGAAGATACCATTGGAAATCCGTAATTTCCCACTTTCGGCTGTACTCAAAGCGATTGAGAAAAAATCAGGAGTCAATTTTTTAATTGACTACAACACGCTGGCGAGAAAAGACATCGATTTAGCAACTACAAAGGTGACACTCGTTGAGAAAAAAGTTGCTCTTTTGGTTGCTGTCTCCAACGCGCTAAAGCAATCCAAACCACGTCTTTCGTGTGAAATCCGAATGGATGAAAACGCGAAACCCTTTCTGTGGATTACCTCGAAGTAGATAGCAGCGCGTCCACCTCTGTGGTTCACTCAGGTAAGTTGGCTTATTTTTCGGATTTGTCGAGATGAATTCGCATGTTTGCTCCGCTAAGCGGTTGCAATTCCCAGTGTCCATTAATGGGGCGATTTTGAACTTCTGCTTTTACCATGTACCGCGTTAAGCCCTGTCGCTCGAGGCCTACGTTGGTGATGACACCATCGAATGTCGCCGTTTCGTCGCGAGCGCGTTGAACGGTGACGGTCACGCGTTTTCCCCTGACTTCTTCTGGATTGAGGTCATTGATTTCGATAGCTCCCTGTACCCAGAGACGGTCCATTCGTGCGATCCGCATGACTGCTTCCCCTTTCTGGACGTACTCTTGAGGCTTTTTCATTATCTTAATGACCGAGGCATCGAATTCAGATTTCAAGATGTGGCCTTCAACATGCTTTTTGGCTTCTAGGAATTTTGATTCTTCGAGTTGTTTTTCCAGCCCAGCCTTCTTCTGCTCGCGGACGGCTTTGTCTCGCTCGAGCGCGGCAATTTCCATCGAGTAGATCGCCATCAGTCGGTCAGATTCCGACTTGGATCCTTTGTCGGCTAAATCAGAAGTTTTGCGAGCTTCAATTGCTGCGACGTTGTATTTCTTTTCGGCAGCCTCAATCGCCAGAGAATCTTCCGCAGCATCTGCGGCGAGTTCATATCTTAGTTTGGCTTGTTGGAGAACTTGTTGAAAAAGTTCGTCATCAATTTTTCCGACTACAGTTCCCGCTTTAATGGAGTCGCCTTCTTTTACACTGAGCGACGAAATGACTCCGCTCTCTTGCGCGGGTAGCATGATGTCATCGATAAAGCTGATTTGGCAATTTTCTAGAGAGAGAATGTCTTGAGGCCCAGAAGTTTTTGCCCCTGTCGATGCGGCATTTACTACTGGTTGGGTCAGTGGTTGAGAGGATGCTTTCGCCTGGTAGGCAGCAGGGATTGCAGGATTCGAGGTATTACGAATGGTTCCAGAGGTTAAATGCGTTGGCTGGGCGGCGCGGAAGGGAACTGTGTTAAACCCTGCTCGTGGCTGGATCGGTTGGAGAATTCGATTGGACGTTTGCGCCTGGGTTGAAGGTGCTAGAAAGCCCATGGCTGCGAGCGTGAGTACTGATTTTAAAAACCCATGTGCTGCCGAAATTCTTGACATAATTAGCCGATCACGAAAA